>JALHOS010000037.1 GCA_022842905.1 Myxococcaceae bacterium
GACCGCCCGCGCCGCGAGGCCAGGGAAGACCGGCCCCGTCGAGCGCGCGCCGACGAAGGTGCACCGGAAGCGGCGACGGAGCCCGTGGGCACCCCTTCGGTGCAGCGCAGCACCACCGCGCCCGACACGCAGCTGGACGTGCGCGCGGCGGAGGCCCCCCGGGCCCGACCGCAGGGCCGCGGCAAGAGCGACCGTGAGCTGTTCGAAGCGACGCCGTCGATCGAGGTCGCCGGTGTGAAGGACGCGCCGGGGCCGAAGGCGCCATCGGCCTCGACCCAGACGCGCAGCGGCTCCAAGTCCAAGGGGCTTTCGGACCGGGAGATCTTCGAACGCCTGCAGAAGGGCCTGCCGATTCCGGAGGCCGCCGAAGACACGAGCGAGGCCCCGACGGACGACGCTCCAGCCGGCGCCGAGGACCGGCCACGGCGCGAGCGTGGTGAACGGGGCGAGCGCAGCCGCGGTCGCCGTGAGCGCAAGCCGTCGGGTGAGGTCGAACCGGTTCCGGCGGGCATGGTGAAGCTCTGGCTCAACCTGGGCCGCGCCGACGGGGTCGACGCGAGCAGCCTGGCGTCGGCGCTGGAGGGCGCAGGCGCTCCTGCGGGCAAGCTGGCCAAGGCGGACGTCATGGGCACGTTCTCGTACGTCCAGGTCGCTGAAGCTGACGCGGCGGCGTTCGAGGCGCTCGGCGGCAAGGCGCACGGCGACAAGGCGATCAAGATCGAGCGGGCGCGCGAGAAGCGCTGACGAGTTTGGGCGGTGATCGGGCGCTCGTCGTCCGACCGCTGTGGGGCGGCTGCGGAGGGAGCGCACGCCCGCGGCGACAGACAGCTCCGCCGCGCCGTGCGGGAAGCCTTCGCGTTCGCCCGCGGTGACGCGCACCGGCCGCTCGAGACGCGCTGAGCGGCCGTCACCGTCGGCTCGTGGGTTGGCCGAATGTTCGATCGCCCCGCGGCGGTCACCCTGCGCGCGGAGACGCCCTGCGCCCGCTGAAGCCCGGGCCGAGGGGAGCGCGCGCTGGCGCTGGCCCTCCCCCAGGACCGACGGCCTGCGCCTCGTCAGGGCGAGCAGCACGGGCGTCCGTGGTAGTCACCACCCGTCCCCTGGTCGGCGACCGCTCCGGCGCTCACGCAGGACGGGAAAGTCCAAGGGGCGCTGCGGGGGAGAAGTACTTGTCGCGGAGCAGCGCGGCCGATCGAACGGGCTCATTCGGTCGATGCAAGGTGCGCACGTGGCCAAGGGCCTGACGCCGTGCGCCGGCGCCGGCGTCGACGCGAGCTGGCCTGGCTGAAGAAGGGGCTCGACCCCCGGGGCGCGCACGCGCGGGTGACACTCGCGCCGCCAGCGGCCGGCGCTTCACGCTGCCGGTGCTGGGCGGCGCCGCGAGCGGGGGGCGAGGCATGGTGGGCCGAACCGCGAATGGCGGGCTTCGAGCCGCGCGAGGAAAGGCCCGCAGAGCTCCAGGTCAGTCGTCCAAGGGGCTCTGAACGGTGCGGGGCGAAGGCGTTCGACGCTCGAGCGCACTCAACCCCCTGCTCGGCCAGCCGACCGCACCGACGAGGCGGTCCCGGCCGAGCCGCGGCGCGTGCGAGCCCGAGGCCACACCCCACGCGCGCCCCCCGCGCCGAAGAGCGAGGCGGCGTTGCGTCGAGCAGCCAGCACCGGGCCCGTCCACTGCGCGCTTCTGTGGCCAGCCACGCTGCTTGCCGGCGCGTCAGGTGGGTCCGGTGGCCGCTCGTGCGCCGAGTCTCCGTTCGGGCGCAGCCCCAGACGGCGGAGCTGTTCGCCGCGACCGAACCTCCCGCGACCGCCCACCGGCATACCCTCGCGCCACAGGGACCGTGGGCCGCAGCAGCCGGCGACGTCGCTGAGCACGGTCAAGCGGGCCCGATCGAAACGCATCGGCGGCGAGGCGACCGCTGAACCCTCCGACCCGTCGGCTGCATCGGTAGCAGTCGACGACGGCGCCAACGCCTGGCGCGTCGGACCAAGGAGACCAACGCCATGAAGCTCACTGCTGCGATCGCGGCCGCCGTACTCGTGTCGGCAACGACGGCCAACGCGTCACCCCAACTCACGTTGTCGTCGTCGCTCTTGCCCTCGCCCACGATGGTGCTGGGGCTCACCGCTCAGGACGGCGCCAACACCCCGGCGGCGACCGCGCGCACGACCGTCTTCGGGCTGCCGCGAAACGTCGGCACCGTCGACCGCATCATTCGCGGGGTGATCGCCGCCGCGCTGATCGGCCTGGGCACGTACCGCGCGGCGACCGACGCTCCGCTGCCCGGGTGGACGGTGGCGGCGTTCGTCGGCTCGGCGATCCCCGCGCTCACGGCGATCACGGGCTACTGCCCGCTGTACCACGCGTTCGGCTGGGACACGAACTGACCGGGCCGCGCGCGTCAGGCGGTCGGCTGCGCCACGGCGACGTTGCTCGCGCCGGCCTTCGCGCGGCCGCCCCACTCGACGACGCTGTTGAGCGCCACGTACGAGAAGCCGAAGAGGAACAGCAGCAGGTAAGGCATGGACGACCAAATGCCCATGTCCCACGCGTACCAAATGGCCCCGAGGAAGTACGCGCAGAAGCCCAGCTCGATCGCCGGCACCCAGCTGCGCTTGCCCCGGTAGCTCTTGTGCACCGCGCGCACGGCCTTGCCTTCGGAGCCTGTCTTGGGCGTCCGCGCGAAGTCCGACTGCTGGTCGAACAGGGCCTCGAGCACCGCCTTCGACTGGTTGACCGCCATGCCAATGCCCAAGCCCAGCACCACCGGCAGGTACTTGACCCGTTCCCACCAGCCCATGCCGACCTCGCGCTGCGTGGCGACGTAGAAGAAGCTCACCGACGCCGTCGACGCGAGGAAGACCGGCAGGTCGAGGAACAACGTCTCGTACATGCCGTGGCGGAAGCGCACTGCCATGGACAGCGGCATCATCAGGCTCAGCACGATCATCAACACGTACGCGACGTTGTTGGTGAGGTGCATGAACGCTTCGTGCTTCACGCGGAACGGCAGCTCGCTGGCGATGATGCGCGGCAACAGCTTCTTCGCCGTCTGAATGCTGCCCTTGGCCCAGCGGTGCTGCTGGCTCTTGAAGGCGTTCATGTCCACCGGGACTTCGGCGGGCGAGACGATCTCCGGCAGGAACACGAAGCGCCACTTCTTGAGCTGCGCGCGGTACGACAGGTCGAGGTCTTCGGTGAGCGTGTCGTGCTGCCAGCCGCCCGCGTCGCGAATGCAGTCGCGCCGCCAGATGCCCGCCGTGCCGTTGAAGTTGAAGAAGCAGCCCGAGCGGTTCCGCGCGGTGTGCTCGATGATGAAGTGCCCGTCGAGGAGAATGCTCTGGGCCTGGGTGAGCAGGCTGAACTCACGGTTGAGGTGCCCCCAGCGGACCTGCACCATGCCCACGCCCGCGTCGGCGAAGAACGGCACCGTGCGCCTCAGGAAGTCCTGGCTGGGCACGAAGTCGGCGTCGAACACCGCGACGAACTCGCCCTTGGCCAGCGACAGCCCGTGCTCGAGCGCGCCGGCCTTGAAGCCCACGCGGTTGACCCGGTGCACGTAGCTGATGTCGATGCCCTTCTGCTTCCACCGCTCGACGCAGGCCCGCGCGATGCCGCAGGTCTCGTCCGTCGAGTCGTCCAGCACCTGCACCTCGAAGCAGTCGCGCGGGTAGTCGATGAGGCACACCGAGTCGATGAGCCGCTCGACGACGTACATTTCGTTGAAGACCGGCAGCTGCACCGTCACCTTCGGCGTGCGCTCCAGGCGGCCGTTCGGCGTCGGCAGGTCGAGCTTGTGCCGGTAGTACCAGTACGCCATGCGGTACCGGTGCGAGCCGTACATCGACAGCACGGCCATGACGCCGAAGTACACGGCTAGAAAGATGATTTCCGCTGCGTTCATCGCGCGAGCCGGCCTCACAAACCCCCGGAATGACGGGCGAAATCCCCCTCCCGGGATAAGGTTGGACCTTCTAGGGGTATCGACCCGCCGTGTCAAAGCCCTTCTTGGTCCGCGTCACAAGACGGGGCCGAGCGCGCCTCATTCACGAGCGGGGCTGGAGCAGCGGCAGCGAGGTTCGACGGGTCGTCCGAGCGAGTGGCCGACGTCAGCGAGTCACGTGCGTGTCGTAGACGGCCTGGGCAATGGAGAGCGCCTTGAGCAGCTCTTTCTCGTCGGCGACGGAGCCTTCGAGGACGACCTTCTGGCCGATCGCGCTGGCCTTGGCGTTGGCGAGCCCCTGCCGCTGAAACTGCGCGGTGATGATCTCCGCCACCACGGGAATGACTCGCGGGTTGAAGCGGGCGAGCACCTTCACTCGGGGGTTGTCCTTCACGAGCGCGTCGAGCCTGCGGGCGTCTTCCACCGAGTCGATGGTGCCGTCCACGACGACGAACTCGGAGAACTCGGTGACGGTCAGGTTGGAGCCCACGAACTGGCGGAGCATTCGGCCGAGCTCGCTGCTGCGGCCGTCGTCGACGGACACCGCGCAGGCGCTGCTGCTGCCCCTGCCGTCGAACCAGAGCAGCGAGGAGCGCCCGCGCGCGACGCCGGTGAGCAACACCTGCCCGCCGCCCAGCGCCTTCACGTCGAAGATGCCGGCGCCGCTCAGCGCGATCCGCGAGACGCCGGGCAGGTTCAGCACCCTCTGCTGCCCCACGGACACCTGCACGTCACAAGGCACTGCCGCCACCGCCGCCGCCGCCGCCGCCAAGAGGAAGATCATGGTGGCGTGACGCTAGCGGGGGACAGGCGGCCCTCGCTAGGGCGCGAAGGGCCCACACCGCTGGGGCGTCAGCCCGCGCTGCGCTCCAGGGCGGTCACCGTGAAGGCCGGCGCGGTCTGCAGCACGTCGACCGGCTCGTTGGCCGCCAACGAGAGGATCGCCTCACACAGGGCGCCGAAACCCAGGCCCGCCTTCGCGGCGATGCGGGGCAGCAGACTCAGCGGCGTCATGCCGGGCAGCGTGTTGACTTCGAGCACCACGTCGTTGGCCGTGTCCGAGCAGATGAAGTCGACGCGGCAGGCGCCGGTGCAGCCCAGCGCACGCGCGGCGGCCAGCGCCATGGCTTCGACGTTGGCCAGCCGGGTCGCCGACAGCCGCGCCGGCAGGTGGTAGCGCGCGCCGCCTTGGTACTTGGTGGTGTGGTCGAACGTGGACCCTGCGTAGCCGACCTCGCAGCTGCCCAGCACGCGCTCGCCCAAGACGGCCACGGTGACTTCCTTGCCTTTGACGAAGCGCTCGACGAGCGCCTCACCCCCGTAGCGACAGGCCTCGGCAACGGCCGGACCCAGCTGTTCGAAGGTGTGCACCAGCTGCATGCCCACCGAAGAGCCGCCGCTGGCCGGCTTGACGACACAGGGGAAGCCCAGGTCGCAGTGCCGGGCGTCGAGGCTCGCCAGCTCGTCGGCGCGCACGGAGTAGCCCACCGGCGTCGCGAGGTTGTGCTGGCGGAAGATCGCCTTGGCGACGCGCTTGTTCATGGCGAGCGCCGACGCGAGCACCCCGGAGCCGGTGTACGGAATGCCGAGGACTTCGAGCAGGCCCTGCACCTTCCCGTCTTCCCCCATGCGGCCGTGCAGCGCGAGGAACGCCACGTCGACGGGGTTGCTGCGCAGCGCCTGGTCGAGGTTGGCGCCGGCCAGCACGCGCGTCACCACGTGCCCGTTGGCCTCGAGCGCGGTGGCGACCGCTTCTCCGGTGCGCATCGACACGTCCCGCTCTTCGCCCCACCCGCCCATCAACACTGCGACTCGTCGTGGCTTCGTCACTGGTACGGCCTCCATGGCTCTTGCGCCGCACCCTTCGCGGCGTGGGACTTGGGCAAAGCAGGCGCGGTGCCAAGCAGGCATTTGCCGGCCTTGCCAGCGCGAAACGCTACAGGGCTGTGGTGGGCTGTCGATTTTTCGGCCGCAGGTCGCGGCCGGCGAGCCGCGCTACTGGTTGCGCAGGTCCTCTTCCATGCGCCGCCGCTCTTCTTCTTCCTTCTTGCGGCGTTGCTCTTCGCGCTTGCGCCGCTCGTCTTCGATGCGCTTGCGGTCTTCCTCTTCTTCGGCGCGCCTGGCCTCTTCCTCTTCCAGCCGCTTGCGCTCTTCTTCTTTCTTGCGCTCGGCGGGCGTCATCTTCCGCAGCCGCGCCGCTTCGGCCTTCTGTCGCTCGGCTTCCGCCTTCTGCCGCTCCGCTTCCGCCTTGGCTTGCTCCGCTTCTTCCTGCGCGGCGCGCTTGCGGCGGTCTTCTTCTTCCTTCGCGCGCTCCTTCTCCTGGCGCTTACGGTCCTCTTCGTCCCGGCGGCGGCGGTCTTCGTCTTCCCGGCGCCGGCGCTCGTCGTCCTTCTTCCGATCGTCGTCGCGGCGGCGATCGTCTTCCTTGCGCCGCTCTTCGTCGCGGCGCCGCTCTTCCTCGCGACGGCGCTCGTCCTCTTTGCGCCGATCTTCTTCCTTGCGGCGCTCGTCTTCGCGCCGCTTGCCGTCGTCCTTCTTCAGCTCGTCGGTGCGCTTGCTGGCGTCGCCACCAGCGTCCGCGTCGGCGTCCGGCAGCAGGCGCTTGCTGGGTGGCTTCTTCGGCTTGCGCGCGGGGGGTTCAGCGTCGCCGTCGCCGTCCGAAGACAGGTCCTTCTCGGCCGTGGGCAGCAGGCTGGTGGCGATGAGCGTGCCCCCCACGCCCAGCCCCACCAGGGCGAACACGTAGGAGATGTCGGCGACGAGGGCGAAGGTCTTGCCTTGCTGCTTGAGCGTCTGTGACGCCGACAGGTCGACCTGCGGCGTGCGCGCGAAGGAGTTCTGGCGCAGAAGGGCGAGCACGCCGAAGGTGACGCCAGCCAGCAGCGCCGCGGCGCCGACGCCGCCGGCGATGAAGCCGCCCACCATGCGCGGGTCCGGCCCGGTCGGCACCGCGTAGTACATGACCGGCTGCCCACCTCGGCGAGGGGTGTCCTTGTCGAGCAGCGGGGTCAAGAAGCTCGCTGCGGCGGCCGGCTCGCTGGCGACCAGCCCTTCCCGGTACGCCGGGGTGTGCCCGTCTTTGGCGTCGAGGCGCAGCGCCGTCACCGACAGCTTGTCGGCGCTCGAGCCTTTGCGCGCGATGACCACCAGCAGCTGGTCCACGCGCACGGCCTTGGCGAGCGGCAGGAGCGCCTTGTCGCGGCCGGGGCCGTCGGCGTCCTTCGCGGCCTGGTCGACGGCCTTGAGCCACGCCTGGCCGTGCTCACCGAGCTTCAGCCGCAGCAGCTCTTCGCCCGGAGAGACGTCGCGCTGCTCAAGCTGGTACGCGCCGGCGACGACGTCCACCACGTGCTTGGCGTTCGACAGCCCCGACACGACGACGGGCGACTGCCCGCGGTGCTGGCCGTCGACCCACACGTTGGCCCCGGGAGGCTCGGTGCGAATGGTCAGCTCGGCCTTCCCTGCGACCGCCGAGCGGCGCAGCGACTCGGCGTACTTCATGAGGTCTGGCGGGAAGTGCTCCGGGTCCAGCTCCGTCTTCGGACTGACGGCGATCAGCCGCTCGAGCTCCTGTTTGGCCAGCGGCGCTTCGCCGGCGGTCGCGTGGTTGCCGGCCTTGCGCCGCAGCGCCTCGACGTACGTGCTCCAGTGCTGCGTCAGGTCCAGCTCTCGCAAGTCCTGCACCGCCCGGCCGAAGTGCTCCGACGCCTTGGCCGTGTCGAGCTCTTCGAGCGCCTTCTGCCCCGCCGTCAGCGAGCCCTGCACGTCGTCGAGCTTCTGAGCGTTCGCCTTGGCCGCCGCCGGAGACGCCGCGTAGCCCAGCGAAACCCAGTTGAACCGTGGACTGGCGGTAGCGGCAGCCTCGGCGGCGCGTTCCCACACGCCGGCCTGGGCCTTGGCCTTCGCGTCGAGGCCGACGAAGACGACCGTCAGCTTGGGCTTGATGGCGCCCTGCAGCGCCGGCAGGAAGACGCGCGCCGGCAGCAAGACCCGCGCGGGCGCTGCGCGCACTGGACCGGCGGCCAGCCAGACGACGAGCCAACTGAGGAGCAGGTGGGAACCCAAGCGCCCACGTCCATGCCGCATGGCGCCGAATTTCGTACACAACCGCCGGCCGCGCCACTTCCGAGTGCGGGGCGTCGTCACACCTTGTCGTCGGGCTCGATGAAGCACCAGCGCACGTCCGGGGCGAGTTCCTTGATGCGGCGCTCGAAGTGGTTGATGCCGGCGATCGCCTCCGCGGCGGACAGGCCGGGTTTGATGCGCACCTTCGCGGCCACCATGACCTGCTTGGGGCCCTGCTGCAGCGTGAGGACGGTGAGCAGCGCGTCGAGCTGGGGCACCTCGGCCTGCGCCGTCCGCACTGCGCCCTCGACCACTGGATCCGCCCGTTCACCGAGCAGCAGCGACTGCACTTCGACGCCCAGGAAGAGCGCCACCGCCACCAACACGCCACCGACGGCGAGGCTCCCGAGCGCGTCGTAGGTGCCGTTCCCCGTCCACCACGCCAGGCCCATGGCGAGCAGCGCGCAGGACAGCCCGAGCACCGCGGCGGAGTTCTCGCCGAAGACGACCACCAGATCCGAGTCCTTCGTCTCGCGCAGGTGGCGCAACAAAGGCGTCGCCCCGCGGCGGACCTTGAGCTCTTTGAGGTTGCCCCAGGTGGCCCAGCCTTCGAGCAGGAGCGAGAAGACGAGAATACCCAGGCCCACGAGCGGGTTCTCGAGCGGCTCGGGGTGCTGGAGCTTGTGAAGGCCCTCGTAGATGGAGAAGACGCCGCCCCCCGAGAAGAGCAGGAGCGCCACGACGAAGGACCAGAAGTACATGCTCCGGCCGGGGCCCAAGGGGTGTGTCGCGTTCGGCGGCTTGGCGGAGCCCCGCACCCCCACGAGCAAGAGCAGCTGGTTGGTGCAGTCGGCAGCGGAGTGGATCGCCTCGGCCAAGAGCGCGCCGGAGCCGGTGAGCGCCGCGCCGATGGCCTTGGCCACGGCGATGGTCACGTTCACCGCGAGGGACGCGAAGATGTGCTTGGTGTCGTCAGCCACGGTGGGCCGGGCTGCTTACTCGCTTTTGGGCGCCTTGGCGGTGTTGTGTCCGGGCGGCTGCGCGCCGGCGTTCAGGTACAGCAGCGCCGTCTTGAGCTGGTAATCGGTCAGCTTGTCGGCCAGGTCCCAGCTGCGCAGGTTCTCCGGTGGGGTCGGCTTGATCGCTGCGGGGTCCGGCCCTTCACCTTCCGCCTTGAAGTGCCGCTTGAGGTCCTTCTCTCGCACCGGCTCCGACTTGCTGAGCGCCGCCTCGGACTCGCCCACGACGAAGTCCGGGAGAATGCCCTTCTCCTGAATCGAGCGACCGCTGGGCGTGTAGTAGCGGGCGATCGTCAACTTCAGCCCGGACCCGTCTTCCATTTCGATCACCGTCTGGACCGAGCCCTTGCCGAACGTGGGCACGCCCATGACGACCGCGCGGCGGTGATCCTGCAGCGCGCCGGCGACGATCTCCGACGCCGAGGCGCTCCCCGCATTGACCAACACCACCATGGGGTACGGCTTCTCGGTGTCGCGGTCCTTCGAACGCTCTTCGGTCGCCAGCGCGCCGTTGCGGCCGCGCGTGGACACCACCACCAAGTTGCCGGGCAAGAACCGGTCGCTGATGGCGATCGCCTGATCGAGCAGCCCGCCGGGGTTGTTCCGCAAGTCCAGCACCAGCCCTCGCAGCTCCTTGCCGCCGTTGAGCCCGCGGAGCCGCTCGAGTTCCTTGGACAGCGACAGATCCGTGCGCTCCTGGAAGTTCTTCACCTTGACGTGGCCGATCCCGCCGAAGATCGCGCTCTCGACCGACGCGATGCGAATGTGGTCGCGAATGATCGCGAACTCCCGCGGCTGGCTGAAGCCGTCGCGCATGATCGTCAACAGCACCTTCTTCCCCGCGGGGCCCCGCATCTTGGCGATCGCCCGGGCCAGCTCCATCGACCGCGTCGACTCGTCGTCGATCTTGAGGATCTGATCTCCGGTCTTCACGCCGGCCCGCGCCGCAGGGGTGTCGTCGATCGGCGTCACCACCACCAGCGCGTCGTTCTTCTTGCTGATCTCGATGCCCAGGCCCCCGAACTCGCCGGACGTGTCGATCTTCATTTCCTTGAACTGATCCGGCGGCATGAAGAGCGTGTGCGGATCGAGCGTGTCGAGCATGCCCTTGATCGCCCCGTGCACCAGCGACTGCTCGTCGACCGCCTCGACGTAGTTGTTCTGCACGTAGCTGAGCACCCGCGAGAACAGCTCGAGCTGCTTGTACGTGTACTCAGCCTTCCCCGGCGGCGGCGCGGCCTGCGCGCCCCAGCCCAAGAGCCACACCGCGACGACGACCGCACGCACCATGCTCGACAGCATAGAGACTCACCGAAGGCCCCTTCGACGTGGGGCGAAGTCCTACAGGCGGTGCTCGTCCGCGAAGTGAATGAGGCGCTGGGCGACCTCCGAAGGCCGCTCGACTTGGGGAATGTGGCCGAAGCCTGAGACCTCGTGGACTTGGGCGTGCGCCGGGAGGTGGGCGCGGAAGTAGTCGACGCTCTCGTACGGCAGCAGCCGCTCACTGCGCCCCCACAAGAGCAGCGTGGGCATGGGCAGCCCGCGCAACATGTCTTCGGTGACCGCGTCCGACGGCTTGACTTCGTTGACGATGCTCTGGACCGTCGGCGTGCTGTACAGCCGGCGCATCTCCGAGCTCAACAGCAACAGCGCCATCGGCGTGCGGTGGAAGAGCCGCCGGGTAATGGCCCGGGCGTCCTGGTTGCTCGACACCCGGAAGGACTTGAGCAGCGCCTCGATGCGCTCCGGCGCCAGCTTCGCGCCCGCGGGGGAAATGAGGCCCAACGCGCGGACGACGTCTGCCCGCTCGTGCGCCAGGAACAGGCTCATCGCGCCGCCCAGCGAGTTGCCGACGAGGAAGACGGGCTCCTTGACGATCTGCTCGATGAAGCCGACCACGGCCGTGACCTGCTCGCGCAGCGGCACGGGGCCACCGTCGGGCACGGGGGAAAAGCCGTTCCCGGGAATGTCGATGGCGTAGACCCGTCGGAAACGCCGCGAGAGGGGGATCAGCATGCGCGCGTAGGCGTTCGCCGAGCTGCCCAGCCCGTGCACGAGCACCACCGGCGGCCCCAAGCCCGACCCCTGCCGCTGGTAGTAGTGGATCGACAGCGCGCCGATGCGGGTGGTGTGGCTCTCGACGCCGCGAAGCACCAAGTAGCGCCGCATCGCGCGGTTCGCGGTCCCGAGCAAATCCATGGGGGCCACTATTCCACGCCTCGCCCGTTCGGCAACCCAGCCTGTCAGCGGGCCGGCGACAGCCAGGGCAGCGGGTCCACCGCGTACCCTCCCTTGCGGATCTCGAAGTAGAGAAACGGCCCCTTGAGGCTGCCGGTCTCGCCCACGTGGCCGATGATCTCCGAAGCCTCGACGCGGTCGCCCACCTCCATCACCACGTCGTCCAGGTGCGCGTAGAGGCTGTGGTAGTCGCCGCCGTGATCGACGATCACCAGGTTCCCGTAGCCCTTGAGCTGCCCGACGTAGGCGATGGCCCCCGCAGCCACGCTGACGACGTCCGCGCCCAGCGGCGCGCGCAGGTCCAAGCCCTTCTGCACCGTGACCGTGTTGAAGCGCGGGTTGACCACGCGGCCGAAGCCCACCTCGACGCGGCCTTCGGTCGGGTACGGCAGCTCCCCCTTCTGCGCCCGAAAGCCCAGCGCCAGGGCCCGCGAGTCGGCTTCTTCGACCAGCGCCTCGAGGTCCTTTCGGCTGCTCTCGAGCTCCATGAGCTGCCGCTCCTTGAGGCGCTGCTCGGCGGACACCTGCCCCAACAGCTCCGTGAAGAGCGCCAGCCGCCGTCGCCCCTGCGCCTGCTCGCGCTTCAGATCGCCCAGCGCCTGCCGCGCGGCGTCTTCGAACAGCGCCAGGCGTGCCGCCTCGAGCCGGGTGGAGTCGGCGAGCGCCTCGAGCTCCTCGAGCGTCCGCGCGTCGCTCTGCACCAGCGCTTCGAGCCCCCGCCGCCGCTTGAGCACCGTGAAGAAGCTCTCACTTCCAAGCAGGCCTTGCAGGCCCGAGAGCGCCCGGTGCCGATACAAGGTCAAGAGGTGGGGGCGCAGCCGCTCGCGCACCTGCTCCGCGGCGCCCTGGGCTTCCCCCACGGCCTGACGCAGCGAGTCCCCCAGCGCGTCCAGCGCCAGCAGCCGCTTTTCGAACGCCCGCGCCCGCCCGTCCGATTCGCGCGTGAGCCGCCCCAGCACGTCGAGCAGCGCCGACAGGCTCGACCGCTCGCTCGCGAGCGCTTCGACGACGGCCTGCTCTTTCTCGAGCCTGGCGTCCAGCCGCGCTTGCTCGGCGTCGACCCCACCGGCGGCGACGAACGCGCTCAGGACCAAGCCCGCCACGCTCATACCTTGAGGAACCTCCGCACGGCGATGAAGCTGCCGACGAGGCCCAGCGCCAGGCCAATGCCCAAGCACTCGAGCGCGAGCCGCCGCCAGTCCACGACGAAGCCGGGCTCGGCGATCAACAAGCCCACGTTGCGCAGCGCGCCTTGGGCCAGCGCTCTGCCCGCGAGCTTGAGGGCCCCCAGCGCCAGCACCGAGGCGATCGCACCCTGCAGCATGCCTTCGATGAGGAAGGGCAGCCGCACGAAAAGGTCCGTCGCGCCGACGAGCTTCTGGATCTCGATCTCGTCCTTGCGCGCGAAGATCGCCAGCTGCAGCGTGGCCGACACGACGATCACCGCGGTGAGGAAGACGAGCGCGAAGGCGAACAGGCCCGCCAGGCGCAGCGCCTGTTCGATCTGCGCCAGCGCCTCCACCGCCTCTTGGCCGAAGTCGACGCCGCGCACGAAGGGCAGCGCCCGCACCTGATCGGCGAGCCCCTTGAGCCGGCTCGGGTCCCGTTCTCCCACGGGCAGCTTGAGCTCCACGCTCCACGGCAGCGGGTTGTCGCCCAGGTCCGCCCCCAAGAGCGCCGGCTCGTCGAGCTCCGCCGCCAGCCGCTGCAGCGCAGTGCGCGGGGACACGAGCGTGGCCTCTCCATGCGCCCGCTCGGCCAGGGCCTGGGCCAGCGCGTCGAGCTTGTCCGGCGGCTGGCCGTCGTGCAGGTACACGACGAGCTCCGCCTGCCCCCCAAAGCTCTTCATCATGCCCACCAGCCGCGCCTGGGCGATGCGCGCCGAGCCGTAGCCGACGAGCGCCAGCGCCAGCGAAGCGATGGCGATGAGGTGCACGAAGGGCGCGCGGACCAGGCTGCCGAGCGCGGTGCGGACGAAGTACTGGAGCTTGGCGGTCGCGCTCATGCCAGCGGGCTCGACTGCGACATGAGCCGGGCCGCTTTGTGGCCTCGCTCGTCGGCGACCATGCTCCCGTGCTCCAGGCGCAGCGTGCGCTTCTGGTACCGCTCGATGAGCGTCGCGTCGTGGGTCGCGACCACCACCGTCGTGCCGCGGGCGTTCACGTCGAACAGCAGGTCCATGATCTCCAGCGTCAGCGCCGGGTCCAGGTTCCCGGTCGGCTCGTCGGCCAGCAGCAGCGCCGGATCGTTCACCAGCGCACGCGCCAGCGACACGCGCTGCTGCTCACCGCCCGACAGCCGCATGGGCGACACGTCAGCCTTGTGCTCGAGGCCCACGCGCCGGAGCATCTTCACGCTCTTCTCGCGCACCTCGGCCCGCGGCGTGCCGATGACGTCGAGCGTGAAGCCCACGTTCTCGGCGACGGTGCGGTTGGGCAAGAGCTTGAAGTCCTGGAAGACGACGCCGATGTTGCGGCGCAGGTACGGCACGCCGGAGTCCCGCAGCCGGGCGATGTTGCGGCCGGCGATCAACACCTGCCCCCGCGTGGGCCGCTCGGCCAGGAACATGAGCTTGAGCAGGGTCGACTTGCCCGCGCCGGAGCGCCCGGTGAGGAAGACGAACTCGCCTTTCTCGATGTCGAGGTTGATGTCCACGAGCACCGGCGGATCGCCGGGATACGCCTTGGTGACGTGGAACATCTGAATCACCGGCGCGCGCCCCTGTGGCTCACAGCCCCGTGGCGATCTGCCGCAGGCCCAGCTGCCGGGTGAACGGGCTGTCGAAGAAGCCCTGCGGGTTCATGACGCGGAACGCGGTCGCGAACGCGCGCACCGCCGTGGGCCCGTAGACCGCTTCGTAGCGCTGCCGGTTCATGGGGTTGATCTGCCCCCAGTGCGGCCGCGCACCCCAAATGTCCATCATGTACGTCGCGTAGCGCTCGAGCGTCTCCACGGCGTTGGGCGTGCCTTTGAGGACCGGGACTTCGATCATGACCGTGTCGCGCCCGAACTGCGGCGACATGAAGTCTTCCGAAGCGCGGACCCAGCGTATGCCCACCGGGCTGGACACCCACTGGTTGGCCGCTCGCCAGTCGGCGAACTGGGTCGTCAGGTCGTCGACGATCGCGTCGATGTCGTCGGCGTTGACGCCCATGCTGGCCGCGTGCACGGGCAGCGTGTTGGGCGCGCCGAAGTCCAGCGCTTCGGTCGACGGCATGATGACGTCCCGCGCCACGCACAGCTCCAGCGCCGTGTCGATGAGCGACGGGAGCGCGGCGGGGTTGAGCGTGCCGTAGATGCGGGCCAGCTCGGTGAACGGGTTCATGCCCCCGGCGACGATCCCCAGCCCGCGGCTGCCCTGCGGCTTCTTCGTCGTCCGCTCCAGCACGGTGATGATGACGGAGTTCTTGTTCCGCCCCGTCTTGTACGGGTTGAGCCACACGTGAACGCTGTGGATCTTCGGGTCCGCCACGAACGTGTGAATGAGGCTGCGCGCTTCCTGCCAGGTCTTCTTCGTGCGCGTCTCCTTCAGGTTGAACGCCGGCTGCGTCCGCACCACCACGGCGTAGACGACGCCGAGGCACCCCATGCCACAGCGCGCCGCGTGGAACAGCTCGTCGTCCTGCACCACGTCGAAGGTGGGCGGCGGGTAGCGCTGGCGCCACTTGGCCTGATCGACGAGCCCCGCCGACGGCTCGATGCGCAGGAACCGCACCTGGTTCTGCTCGTTGAGCGTGACGTACTCGATGGCCTCGATCTGCGAGCTGATCCCCGGCAGCGACAAGCCGGAGCCGTGCCCACCGACGTGCGCCACGCCCACGTAGGTGAGCTTCTGAAAGCCAGGCTGGTTGAGCACGGTGCGCCCTTGCTGGGCGAGGTGAGCGTTGAGCTCCCCGAAGGTGACGCCGCTCTGAAAGCGCACCAGCTCGCTCGGGTTCTTCACGCCCGCTTTGAACAGGTCGTCCTCCAGGGGGAGGAAGTCCTTCAGATCGAAGCAGTGCACCAGCCAGTCCGGCGTGTGGACCGCGTTCGAGAAGCCCCAGCCGTCGCCCATGGCCTTGAGCGCCCGAAACTGCGTGCCCGCGTCCTGCACGGTGCGCATGAGCGAATCGAGGTTGTTCGGCCGCTTCACCGCCCGCGGCATGGGCATGCGCACGGTGTTGTGCTCGAAGTCGGCGCCCGGCTGAAAGACGCGGAACGCCGCGCCGAGCTCGGGATCGCGCACGAGCGTCGGCCGGGCGGCGCGGGCGAGGTTCGGATCCGCGCGGAGCTGCTTGAAGAGCGCCGCGGCCTTCCGCGCGTCTGGCGCGGCCCGCATGGACTTGAGCGCTGCGAGGTAACTGTCGACTGACATGGTGTCCCCTCCCCGGTGCTGTTTGCGACGACGTGCTTCTGTGGCCCGCTTCAGGGCTCGGGCAGCGCTTCGCAGCGCCCGACACCCGCCGCGTCGACGACGGCCCGCGCGCAGGCGAGGAACGCGGAGTCATTCGCAGTGCAGCGACGCACGCAGCGCTCGCGCAGCACCGTCGTCTGCGTTTCGCCCGCGCCCATGGTGCTCGCGTACTTCTGACAGTCGGGGCGGCAGCTGTCGGCCGTGACGCCGCAGGCCATGGGGCCCGGCCGCACGAGCTTCGGGCCAGGGCCCTCGCTGAGCGCCAGCGTGCGCGCTTCACACCCGCTCGTCACCGGCCGGCCGGTCACCACCACGCAGTCCTCCGCGGTGTCACCCTTCACTTCTTCCACCGTCACGGACAGGAACCCGTCGACGTTGCTGAAGCGCTCGAGGTCGGCGATCGCGTTCTTCAGCGCGTTGTCGCCGCAGGCCTTGCCCTGCGCGGGTGCGTAGACGACGTGTGGGCGCGTCAGGTCCACCGAGCCGAGCTGGGTGACGACCTGACGGTACGGCGCGGCACAGCCTGCGACGACGAGCAGCAGCCCCCACGAGCGCTTGAACATGGCGGCGGACTGTAGCGGCGCCAGCGCGGTTGTCAGCGCTGAATCGTGGCGCCGCGGATCTGCGCCGCGGCTTCGCGCAAGCGCTGGCGGGCGACCACGTCACTGCTGCGCTGCCGCACGTTCGCCGGCGGGAGCGGAACCGTCTTCATGGCCGGCGCCTCTTCTTCCCAGCCTTCGTCTTCGGCCATGGGCAGTTCGGCGACGCCGTTGGAGATCGCGCCACCTGGGGCCGCGGCACCGGTCGCGGCCGGGAGGACGATCGCGGGCGCCAAGGGTGGTGGCGCTGGAGGGGTGGCGGTGATGACGGGAGCCGACGGAATCGCCACCACTTTGCGCTGCGTCGACGGCTCGACGACTGCGGGCAGCTCGGCGCTGGGTGGCGGGCGAGGACTGGCCGGCGGCGGCGGAGCAGCGGCCTGCGGGCCGGGGTCCGTCGGGACGAACGACGTCACGGGCTCGGGATCCGACGCGGCGAACCACAGCGCGCCTCCGAGCACGACCACACAGCCAGCCGCGACGAGCATCCACCAACGCATGACGAAGCAGGCCGTAGCCCAAGATGGGCCCTGGATTCAAATCGGCCGCCGGCTCAGCAGCCATTGCGGGCGCCTACTCAGTCGCCTCGAGCTGGGTCGCGCCGTACAGCTCGTCGACCGAGAACCGAAGGGCGGGCTCGTCCAGCACGACGGAGCCAGCGCCGATGACGTCTTCCGAGGTCCACCCCGCGGTCGAGCGGCGCGCGACGGTGACGCGCCGCTCCCGGTGCGAAACCAGGAGCACGCTCGGACCGAGTCGAGGCGCTGATACTGCGCGAGCTTCGCGCCGCGGTCGTAGTCTTCGGTCGAAGGGCTCGTGACTTCGACGATCAACACCGGGTTGACGATCGCGTGTGCATCGATCGTGGCCCGCTGAATCGAGCCGAACACGACGGACGCGTCGGGAAACGTGGCCGCAGCGGCAACGTCGATGTGGACCTTCACGTCGGAGTTGAGGACCGTGCACTGCAGGAGTTTGGCGCTCAGCAGCGTCGTCACCCGCGTCGACAGGAGCCCGTGGAGCACCGTCCCGCCGGCCATCGCGTAGATGAGGCCGTCGCAGAACTCGAGCTTCACCGCGCTCCGATCGAGCGCCTCGAGGTAGTGCTCGTACGTGTGGTGCAGCGCGATCGTGGCGGTCATCGGGTGCGCCTCTCCGCCGCCGGTGCCGCGCCGCCCAAGCGCAGGGGTCAGCCCTTGGCCGCCTTGATCGCCGCCTTGAGCTCCGGGAGCGCCTTGAACAGATCGCCCACCAGCCCGTAGTCGGCCACGGTGAAGATCGGCGCGTCGCCGTCTTTGTTGATGGCGACGATCGTCTTCGAGCTCTTCATGCCGGCGATGTGCTGGATCGCGCCGGAGATCCCCGCGGCGATGTACAGCTGCGGCGCGACGACCTTGCCCGTCTGACCGACCTGCAGATCGTTCGGCTGCCAGCCGGCGTCACACACCGCGCGCGACGCGCCCACGGCCGCGCCCAGCTCGTCCGCCAGCGCTTCGATGTCCTTGAAGTCGCCCTTCGTGCCGCGGCCTCCGGACACGACGACCCGCGCTTCGGTCAGCGCCGGCCGCGCCGACTTCACTTCCTTGAAGCCGACGAACTTCGTGCCGACGCTCGCCGGCGCCTCGGGGGTGAAGGCCTTCACTTCGCCCGCGCCGCTGGCCGTGGCCGCGGGGAACTCGGTCGCGCGCACCGAGAAGCACTTCACCTTGCTGCTGAGCTTCACCGTGCCGATGACGGCGCCGGCCCACATGGGCCGGTCGAAGGACAGGTCGGCGTTGACCGACGTGATCTCCGACGCCATGGCCGCCTTGAGCCGCGCGGCGACCCGCGGCATCACGTCGCGGCCGACCTGCGTGGCCGCACAGCCCACGTACTCCGCGCCGATCTGCGTGGCGATCTGCGCGATGCCCGGGGCCACGTTCTGCGCGAGGAAGTTCTCGCAGTGCGCCGCGCTGCCGGCGTGCACCACCTTGACGCCGTACTGCTTGACGTCGTTCGCCAGCGGCCCGGCGTCCTTCGCGAGGACGACGGCGTGGAGCTCTCCGCCCCCCGCCTTGGCGATGATCTGCTGGCCGGCGGCCAGCGCGTTGAGGGTGGCCTTGCGCAGCGAACCGTTGGGCTGCGCTTCGACGACGATGAGGACGTTCGGCATGGCGTTCGTTCCTTGGAAAAAAATGAAGAGTGAGCGGCGGCTGGCTTCAGATCGCCTTGGCTTCGTTCTTGAGCTTGTCGACGAGCGCGGCCACGTCCGGCACCTTGATGCCGGCCTTGCGCGCGGGCGGGGCCTTCATGGACGTCACCGTCAGCTGCGGGGTCACGTCGACGCCGAGCGCCGCGGGGGTCAGCTCTTCGAGCGGCTTGGTCTTCGCCTTCATGATGTCCGGCAGCTTCGAGAAGCGCGGCTGGTTGAGCCGCAGGTCCGTCGTCACCACCGCGGGCAGCTTGCACTCCAGCGTCTCGAGGCCGCCGTCGACTTCGCGCACCACCGTCACCCAAGCGCCGTCCGCCGTCAGCTTGAGCGCGGGCGTCTTGGACTTCTCGGCGTCGGAGTCGAGGGACTCTTCCTTCGAGGCGAAGGTGGCCTGCGACCAGCCAAGCCACTCGGCGAGGTACTGCCCGACCTGGTTCTGATCGTCGTCGATCGACTGCTTGCCGAGGATCGCCAGGTTCGGCTTCTCGCGCTCGCAGATCTTCATGAGGCAGCCGGCGACGCCGAGCTGATCGATCGGCCCCGCGTGGTTCACCCAGATCGCCCGCGTCGCGCCCATGGCGAGCGCCTGCCGGAGCTGCTCGTGGCAGTCCTTGCTGCCGATGCTGGCGACGACGACCTCGCCGCCGTGCTTGGCCACCAGGCGCAGCGCTTCCTCCACGCCGATCTCGTCGAACGGGTTCATCTTGTACTTGAGCCCTTCGAGCACGATGCCGGTGCCGGCCGGGTTGGCGCGGATCTTCGACTCGGAGTCTTCGACGCGCTTGGCAGTGACGAGGATCTTCAGAGGCATGGTTTGAACCTTTCACAAAGAAGAAGGCGCGGGCGATCTAGGCCCCGAGGTGTCCCCACGCAACGCCTTTGCTCGAAGTGCGGGCCTGCGCGTTGACGATCGCTGCGCACACCACTAACCCAAGCTCATGCGACATGTGTGGATCGGGGCGACGTTGCTGCTGGCGAGCGCGGCGCAGGCGCTCGAGCGCGTCGAAGACTTCGGGCCGAACCCGGGCAACCTGCTCCTCTTCACCAGCCGTTTCGTTCCGGACGCGGGGCAGCCGCTCGTGGTGCTGCTGCACGGATGTGGCGGCGGCGCGCAGGGCTTGTTGTCGGCGATGCCGTCGTGGGAAGCGCTCGCGACCGCCCACGGCTTCGGCTTGGTCCTCCCGCAGCAACAGGGCGTGAACAACGCGGGCGGCTGCTTCAACTGGTTTGCGCCCGAGCACCAGCGCCGCGACGCGGGGGAACCGGAGTCCATCGTGCAGATGGTGCGGCACCTCGGGGGCGACCCGGCGCGGACGGTGGTCTTCGGCTTCAGCGCCGGCGCGGCGACCGCGGTCAACCTGCTCGCGCTCTACCCTGACGTGTTCGCCGCGGGCGCGGTGGCGGCAGGCGTGCCCTTCGGCTGCGCGCGCTCGACGCTGGAAGGCTTCGGCTGCATGAGCCCGGGAGTGGATCGCTCCGGCGCCCAGTGGGGGGCGGAGGTGACGGCGGTGCGTGCGGGCCTCGACGCCGGCGTGCCGCGCCTGGCAGTGTGGCACGGCCTGTCCGACTCGGTGGTGCGGCCGCTCAACCGCGTCGAGCTCATCGAGCAGTGGGCGGCCGTGCACGAGACGGACACGACGGCGGACGACGTCAGCCCCATCGCCAGCGGAGGCCAACGCAGCCGCTACGTGGCGGGGAGCGCGGGCGCCGTGCTCGAGCTCAACGAAGTGCCCTCCGTCGGCCACCAGCTGCGCGACGCTTGGGCAGTGGACATCGGTCGCTTCTTCGGCGTCGTTCCGCCCGCGGTGGACGCGGGGGTGGACGCTGGCGCGCCGGTCGACGCGGGCGGAGGAGACGACGCGGGGGTCGATGCGGGACCTCCGCCACCGACGGATGGCGGGGCGCTGGTCGTTCCCGACGCTGGGGTGCGCGCGGACGCAGGGGTGATCACCGCCGGTCCAGCGCCCGCTCCGACCACGGGCTGCGGCGTCACGCTGGCGCCGGCCGCTGCGGTCTTCGGGGTGCTGTCGCTGCTCGCGTGGCCCAGACGACGGCGCGCGCTCAGAACCCGCTCGGCGACATCGACCCTCTGAGCAGCTCGCGGGCGATGACCAACCGCTGCACCTGGCTGGTGCCCTCGTAGATCTGAATCAGCTTCGCGTCGCGCATGAGCTTCTCGACGGGGTACTCCTTCGAATACCCGTAGCCGCCTAACACCTGCACCGCGTCCGTCGTCACCCGCATGCCCATGTCCGCCGCGAAGCGCTTGGCGTACGACGAGATGAGCGTGTTGCGCTGGCCGTTGTCCAACATCCACGCGCTCTGGAAGCACAGCAGCCGCGCGGCCTGAATGTCCGTCGCCATGTCGGCGAGCATGAACTGAATGCCCTGGAAGTCGGCGATCGGCTTGCCGAACTGCTGCCGCTGCTTCGAGTAGTCCAGCGCGTGCTCCATGGCGGCGCGGGCGATGCCGACGGCGACCATGGCGGTGGTGGGGCGCGAGTTGTCGAGCGTCTCCATGGCGATGCGGAAGCCGTCGCCTTCTTCGCCGAGGCGGTTCTTCACCGGCACGCGGACGTCCTCGAAGGTGAGTGTGACGGTGTTCGAAGCGCGCTGGCCCATCTTGTTCTCGTGGCGGCCGACGGTGAGCCCCTGCGGCCGACCTTCGACGACGAGGCACATCAGCCCCTTGTGCCGCTGCGCCGGATCCGTCGTGCAGAAGACCGAGTACTGGTCGGCGTACTCGCCGTTGGTGATCCACTGTTTCTGGCCGTTGACGACGTAGAAGTCTCCGTCGCGGCGCGCGGTGCACCGCAGGCCGGCCACGTCGGACCCGGCGCCCGGCTCGGTCAGCGCGAAGCTCGTCAGCTTGAAGCCCTGCGTGAACGGCTTGACGAGGCGCTCTTTCTGCTCGGCGTTGCCGCCGATGAGGATCGGCAGGAGCGCCAGATCGTTGGCGATCATGCTCGTGGCCATGCCGGCGCAGCCCCAGCCCAGCTCCTCGCAGATGATCGCCTGCGCTTGGTGGGACAGGCCGGCGCCGCCGAGCTCGACGGGAATGTTCATGTTCACCAGCCCCAGCTCGGCTGCGGCCTGGATGATGTCCTTGGGGAAGGTGTTCGTCTCGTCGCAGTGCGCGGCCTTGGGGCGCATGACCTCGCGGGCGAACTTGCGTGCGGTGTCGAGGACGGCCTTCTCATCGTCAGTCAGGGCGAAGTTCATGGCGGGCGCGGAGTGTACGCAGCGTGCGCGCGGAATTCGTCGACATTCAGGTCCTGTGGTGAAGTGCGCGCCATGCGAAGCGTGCGATTCGTCGCTCTTCTGGCAGCGACAACGTTGAGTGCTGCCTGCGGCGCACCGGAGGTGCCGGCGTTCTCGCTGTCGGCGCGGCCCAGGGTGCTCGACCCCGCCACGGCCGTGGAGTCGACGATCACCGCCGAGGTGTTCGAAGACGACGGGAAGGCGCGCAGCGGCACCGTGCGGCTGACCACGACCGCGGGCGCGTTCGGCAACGGCAGCACCGAGCAGCGGCTGACGCTGGCAGCGGACGGCACGGCGAGCACGAAGTGGAGCTGCTCGACGGCCGCGGACCCCAACTGCAAGGGGCTCATTCGCATCGACGGGCGGTGGGAAGACCCCATGTCGGGCCAGTTCCTGGTCGCGGCGCTCCGCATCGAGCTGAAAGGGGCGACGCCATGAGCGGGCTCCGAGGTAGCGCGGCGGCCCTCGCGGTGCTGGTGCTGGTCGGCTGCGAGAAGCCGCTCACCCAGCAGCCGGCCCTCTCCTTCAAGGCGTCTCCGACCACCATCAGCGACAAGGGCGACGAGACGGATCTGCGGCTCGAGGCGCTCGACGAGCGCGGCGAGCCGGGTAAGGGCGAGGTCGTGCTCGAAGCGCCCATTGGCCGGTTCGCGAACGGCGAGTCGACGATCAAGGTGCGGCTGGACAGCGCGGGCGTCGGGCTCACCACGTACCGCTGCAGCGTCTACGAGGACGACGCGTGCTCCAAAGGGGTGACGCTCACCGCGACGTGGAAAGGCAGCATCAACAAGCGCACGCTGTCGCAGGAGCTGGACCTCACGATCACCGGGTGCGGCCCGGTCGTCAGCACGCAGGCGCCGATCGTTCGCCAGTGCGCGCCCCGGGTGGACAACGAGTGTGATGGGCAGGCCGACCTGGCGCTGACGAGCCAGGGGGTCCCAGCGAGCCGACACAACGGCATGAGCGGCAATGGGTACGACGACGACTGCGACGGGTTGGCAGACGAAGGCTGCCCGTGTCCGCAGGCGGGGACGACGAAGGACTGCCTGCTCGTGCCGCCGACACAGACCGACGCGACGACGGGTCAGCCGGTCGGTTGGTGCTCGAAGGCGGCGAAAGGCTCGGTGGACTGCGCGGGTGACGGCGACACCAACGTGTGGACCGGCGTGTGCCGCGGTGCGCAGCAACCGGCGACGACGGATAGCTGCGCGCAAGGCGACTTCGACTGTGACGGCGTGTCGGGGAACAACCGGCTGGACGGGTGCCGGTGCCGGACGGTCCCGGTGATCTGCCCTCAAGACGTGCTGACGCTGGCCCCGTACCCAGACCCCACGGCGCTGACGATCGTGGACGGCACCGCGTGGATCCAAGACGACGCCGCGAAGGACCAGGTGACGAACTGGCGGTGGACGGCGATCGGCGGCGACTGCGACAACGTGCTGCCGAACCCGACCTTCGCGCTGTACCGCACGGCGGACACGCGGGACGCGGGCGTGGTGGGGAGCAGGATCGCGGTGAAGCTCGACACCGCGCAGGTGCCGCCGCGGCTCGTCGCCGACACGCGGTCGGGCATTCGCGGCGTTCAGGCGTCGACGGGGGCCGGGCGCGGCGGGGGTTTCATCTACCCGGCGTTCGGGTTGTCGGGGGACTACCTGGTGCAGGGCTCGTTCGACTTCGAGGGCGTGACGTACTCGTGCACGCAGAAGGTGCAGGTCCGTTCGCCGGGGCTTCGCGTGGAGCTGTGCTGGACCATGGACGGCGGGAGCCGGGACATCGACCTGCACGTCGCGCGGCTGCAAGGCATGTCCTGCGACCCGTACATGAGCCTGGACGGTGGCGGCGGAGCTGGAGGCGAAGGGTGGAACGACATCTGCGGCGGCATGGGCGGGCAGACCTGCGACTGGACGAACACGCGGCCCAACTGGAACTACGCGACTTCTCCCGCGTCAGCGTGCACCGGCTGGTCTTCGAAGGGCAGCGCGAGCGGCGGAGGTTGCAACAACCCGCGACTGGACAAGGACAACGTCAGCTGCAACGGCGCGGTGAACAACCCGACCGCGAACGACTTCTGCGGCCCGGAGAACATCAACATCGACAACCCGAGAGACGGCGATCGCTTCGCGATCATGGCGAACTACTTTGGGGGCGGTCAGCCGACGAAGGTGCACTCGAACGTGTACTGCAACGGCGAGCGCGTCGCGTCGGTGGGGTTCAACCCGGCGACCGGTACCAACGCGCCGACGCTGCTCAAGTCGGGCGGCGACTCCACCGGAGACATGTGGACCGTCGGCACGGTGACCGCGCGCGTGAACCCCCAAGGGACGATCACCGGGTGCGCGTTCGAGAGCGTTCCGTCACGGCGGCCCAGCCGGGACCGAGACGGGACCGCGGCCTACTGCGTGGACACAACCGTGGACGGTGGCTACCGGACGCACCACTTCGTCGAGGACGGCACTGGGCAAGGACTGCCCGCAGGCTCGCAGCCGCAGACGCGCGGGCAGTGGTGCAAGCACTGAGAGGCGACGCAGGCGGCAAACGTTGACGCTGTGGCAGCCCGGGCGAATACTCCGCGCCCGTCGCTGCACTTTTCAGGGCCGAGCTTCACCACGTGAAGGGATTCACCATGTCTCGTTCGTTTCGCTTTCTGGCCGCGGTGGGCGCTGCGGCGCTGTGGGCCGCGGCCTGCGGGCCCATGAACGTCGCCGACCCGGAGCTGACGATCAGCTTCAAGCCGACCTCGGCGCGAGTGGACCAGATGATCGAGGTGTCGGTGACGGCGGTGGACGGACAGCTCAAGGACGGCACCGGGAAGGTGCGGCTGAGCTCGGCGGCCGGCTCGTTGAGCGCGGGCGAAGAAGGCACGCTGGCGGCAGGAAAGGCGACGTTCAGCTTCGTCTGCCCCGCGAGTGACTCGCTGTGCCGCGGCAGCGTGAAGTTCACCGCCGAGTGGACGGTGGACAAGAAGCTGGTCGAGGCGAGCAAGACGCTGACGATCACCGGGGCGGACGCAGGCGCCGGGGGCGCTGGCGGCGGAGGTGGAGGCGGCGGGCGAGACGGTGGGTCGGGCGGCACGGCGGGCGGTGGCGGCACGGCGGGCGGTGGCGGCACGGCGGGTGGTGGCGGCACGGCGGACGGTGGTGGAACCGATGGTGGCGGAACGGACGGCGGTGGTGGCGCAGCAGGTGACGCAGGAACAGTGATCGACGCCGGCGCGCGCCTCGACGCAGGCGTGTTCGACGGCGGCCAGGCGTTCGACTACCGGTTGTGGCTCGTCGACGCTGGCAAGCCCGCGCTCCTTCGTGGCGCGATGCTCGACTCGACGACACTCGAGTTCCAGCTCACCACCAACACGACGGGACGACTCCCGATCGCCGACGCGGGTGTCACGGTGTCGGTCGACGGGCTGGCCTCCCTTGCCCCCACGCCGTTGCCGATGACGACGTTCACCACCGACAGCGCTGGCAAGTTCACGGCGACGGCCTATTTGTCCAACGCAACGCAAGCGTTCACGATGACCGTCAGCGCACTGGACGCGCGCCTGACGCAGACAATCCCCGTGCTCAGCGTGCAGCGAGTGAGCTTCAAGACCGACCCGCAGACGCAGCTCAGAATCAGCACGGCATCGAACACGCCGAACTCCACACCAGTCTTCTTCGAGCTGCGCGACAGCGCCATGAACCCTGTCGCCGGCATCGACGTGGAGTTCAACCTCTCCTCGTCATCCCCGAGCGACGCCACGCTGGTGCCCACACGCGACCGGTCGAACGCCATGGGCGTGGTTCGGACGACACTCCAAGCAGGGAACTCGGCTGGTATCGCCTCGATCAGCGCGCGCTTGGCGGCGAATCCAGCGGTGGAAGGCAATTCGCCCGGCATCACGATCGTCAGCGGCAAGCCCAACGATGACCGTCTGACGTTCCGGTGCGCAAAGAAGACGCTCGGCGCCCTGCAGGTCGCGCCGCCTGGGCCGCTCGAGCTGACCACGAGCTGCTCGTTGGACTTCCGGGACCGCACGGGCAACGCACCCGCCGTGGTGACTCCGGCGCTGTGGCTCAGCGAGGCCGGTGGCTGGTCGCAGATTACGGACGCCCCGGCCAACAGCGGTACGGCCACCGCGGTCTTCCGGTCTTCATCTCATGCCAAGGCCACGACGCCCATCGCTGGCGAGCCGTCGGCGGGCAGCGCGAACCCGCGCGATCAATTCGTGACCGTCGTGGCGGCAGTCGCCGGGGAAGAGTTCTTCATCGACTCCAACATGCCCGACGGCGGCCAGCCCAACGGTCGATGGGATCCGCACGAGTGGTACGTGGACCTGGGCGAGCCGTTCGTCGACGAGAACGACAACGGGCGCTACGACTTCGGGGAACCCCACCTGAACGCCAAGAAGCTCAACTGCGCCACCGGGGAGGTGACGGCGGCCCTCGACTCACCGGGCTACGACGGGCCCAACGGCTGCTGGGACGAAGACGTGCTCATCTGGCGATCGGCCCACATCATTTACACGGACGGCCTGGTCTCCGCCCCCTCGACCCAGTACCTCCGCTTCACGCCGCCGCTGCCCACGAGCGTCCTGGCCAGCAGCCAGCAGCTCTTCAACTTCACGTGGGTTGATCGGTACTTCAACCGGCTTTCGAACGACTCGATTACCGGCAGCGTCACGACCATTCTCGGGACGCGAGGCCAAGCCAGCGTGATGATTCGAAACACCGGAGAGACCTTCGGCCACCAGATCGACTACGTGACGTTGACGGTCAACGAGACGACTCCGGGGAACTTCGTCGAGGTCGGGCCCTGCGATGCGACGACGATGGTTGGCTTCCGGCCGGCGGGCCACAAGTGCGTTCGGACCTACCGAATCGCGGCCTTCAATACCGACCCGACGAGCGGGAGCGTCACGATCACCGCACCGGGCGCCCAGTCGGCGCTCCCCGACGGAGGCGTGCCACCGCCGTCGAGCACGACCTTCGAGCTGCGTGTCGGGAACAGCATTCTCCCGACGAGCCCGGCGACTCACCAGTTTACGGTGCAGTTCCCCTGAAGCAGGGGCGCGCGAGAGTCGGTGCCGCTCACTTCCCCTTCGGCACCTTCTCCCAGTCCGCCAGGAACTTCTTGATCCCCGCGTCCGTCAGCGGGTGTGTGGCCAGTTGCTGAATCACGTTGAACGGCACCGTCGCCACGTGCGCGCCGAGCTTCGCCGAATCCAACACATGCACCGGGTTGCGCACGCTGGCCACCAGCACCTGCGTTGCAAAGCCGTAGTTCTTGTAGATCGTGACGATGTCGCGAATCAGCTCCATGCCGTCCTGGGAGATGTCGTCGAGCCGCCCGACGAACGGTGACACGTAGGTCGCCCCGGCCTTCGCGCACAGCAGCGCCTGGTTCGCGCTGAAGATCAACGTCACGTTCGTCCGAATCCCCTCGGCGGTGAGCGCCTTGACCGCCTTCACGCCCTCCACGCCCATGGGGATCTTGATGACCACGTTCTTGTGGATCTTCGACAGCTGCCGGCCTTCGGCCACCATCTCCGCTGCCGTCATCGTCACGCACTCGGCGCTGATCGGCCCGTCGACGATGCTGCAGATCTCCCGAATCGTCTCCTCGAGCGGCCGGCCGACCTTCGCCAGCAGCGACGGGTTGGTCGTCACGCCGTCGACACAGCCCATCTCATGAGCGGCGCGGATCTCCTTCACGTCGGCACTGTCGATGAAGAACTTCATGGGTGACTCTCCAAGAGTGAGTGGGTGGGTGCTGGCGCCAACGCGCCTAGCGCAAGCCTCGCGCCCATTCCACGCGTTTGCGGTAAGGCCTTTCCCCGCCCGTGAGCTCCAAGAAGCGACCGACCGACCGCCTCGCGCCCAAGGCCCAGCTCGCCTGGGCCCGCACCGTCCTCTCCGCCGAAGCGTCTGCCATCACCGCGTTGGCCGACCGCCTGGGCGACGGCTTCCTCGCCGCCGTCGACGCGCTCGCCTCGACGAAGGGCCGCGTCATCACCACCGGCATCGGCAAGCCGGGCTTCATCGCGCAGAAGCTGTCCGCCACGCTCGCGTCCACCGGCGTGCCGTCGCACTTCGTCCACCCCGCGGAGGCCGCGCACGGCGACTTGGGCCGCATCACCCCCGACGACACTGTGGTGCTCCTGTCCAACTCCGGCACCACCGAAGAGCTCGTCAAGCTGCTCGTCCCGCTGCGCCGCCTCGGCTGCACCCGCATCGCGCTGACCGGAGACGCGGCCGCCCCGCTCGCCCAAGGCTGCGACGTCGTCGTCGACATCGGCCCCATCGACGAAGCGTGCCCCATGGGCCTGGTCCCCACGGCGTCCTCCGCGGCGCTGCACGCCGTCGCCGACGCGCTGGCCATGACGCTCGCCTGGCGCCGCGACTTCTCCCGCACCGACTACGCGCTGCTCCACCCCGGCGGAAAGCTGGGCCGCCAGGTGCTCAAGGTCAAAGAGCTCATGCGCCACGGCAAGGCGCACCCCGTGGTGCCGGCCAGCACTCCGCTCTCGCAGGCCGTGGTCGTCATGACGAACACCCCGGGCCGCCCGGGCGCGACCAACGTCGTCGACAAGAAGGGCCTGCTCGTCGGCATCTTCACGGACGGCGATCTCCGCCGGCTCGCCGAGCAGCGGCGGCTGGACTTCTCCACGCCCGTCTCGCGGGTCATGTCCAAGCGCCCCCGCGTCGTGGGCCCCGACGAGCTGGTGCTCACCGCCTCGGCGCTCATGCGGGAGACGCGCGTCGACCAGCTCCCCGTCGTCGCCACCAACGGCAAGCCCGTCGGCCTGCTCGACGTGCAGGATCTGCTCGCCGCCCGGCTGGTGTAGCGGCGGGTACGGCGCCGGACACCGTCGACCGCTGTCCGGCCTGGTCGCCCACCGAGCAGTGGGGCTTCCACGCCCGTCAGCGCGCATGCCAGGCGACCTGCACCGAGTCCTCGCCACCGAGCACTGGTGTAGCGGCGGACCCAGCCTGCGCCTCCGACGGGCACTCCACCCCGTCAACGCGGTGACACGAGCCGAGCAACCCCGCAGCACTCCACGCCCGCGTCAAAGGCACGACGCTTGCGACGCGCTGGTGCCCATGTCGCAGCCTGTCGCCGACGAAACACTCGCCGCCGTGTGCATCGACACGCTGGAGCAACACCTCAAGTCTCCGCTCCGCTCACTGCCCGCCCGGCCGCGGCCCGCGTTTCGCCGCGCAGTGCTGTCGGTGCCCGGAGCGCGCCCCTTCGCGGTCAGTGTGTCGGCAGATCGCGCCAGCTACCACGCGCTGGGTGAGGCGCACGGACACGCGCCGGATCACGCCCTGGGCCTGTTGGTGCAGGCCGTCGCGCAGCGGCTGAGGCTCCTCTTCGGCCAGCACCAGCCGTTGGGGCACCCGCGCATTTTCGACGGGCTGTGGGCGTTCACCGGCGTGGCTGCGTCACGCTGCCGCTGGGCGCTCCACGTCGAAGGCTGCGCGGCCACCATCGACCTCGAGCTGTCCCACGGCCCGCCGCAGTGAGCAGCAGCGATTCCGTCACCCCAGCCGCTGCAGCAGCACGCGCTCCACGCCGATCCCAACGCCCGCCGCGACGACGCCGTCGTCCGCGAGCAGCTGCTCCGCCAAGCGGTGGAACGCGCGGCTCGCCGGGCTGAGCGGCGCCACCGAAACGAGCGGCCGCTGCATGGCCGTCGCGCGGCGCACGTTGTGGTCTTCGGGCACGTGCCCGGCGAAGCGGAGCCTCAGTCCCAGCTCGGGATCGAGCGCCTGGGCGAACTTCCCGAACACCACGCTCGCGCCGCGCTCGTTGCGCGACAGGCTGACCACGACGTCCACCGTGCGCACCGCGGTGTTCGTCTTGAGCGCCTTGGCCAGCACCGCGGCGTCGTTGAGCGACGTGGGCTCGTTCGTCACTACCAGCGCCACGCGGCAGGCCAGCGCGGAGAAGAACAGCACGTCGTCATGCACGCCCGGCGCGGCGTCGACGACGATGACGTCGAAGCGCTCAGCCAGGGCTTGCCACGCGGCCACCAAGCTCAGCCGATCGCCCGCGGAAAGCCGCGCCAGCCGTCGCTCTCCACACCCAGACGACAGCAGGTGCGGGCCTTGCGGCGTCGGTACCAGCACCTCGTCCAGCTCCGCGCCGTCGAGGAGCTCCACGAGCGACGCGCTGACCGGCACGCCGAACAGCTGTTCGACGCTGGAAAGCCCGCCGCTCGCGTCGATCAGCACCACCCGCGCGCCGCGCTGCGCAGCGACGGTCGCGACGTTGGCCGCGAGGTGCGATTTCCCCACGCCGCCCTTCCCGCTCGTCACGCTGATGACGCGAAGTGCTCCCATGCGAACGAGCGGCAGTGCGAGGTGCGTGCCGAGCGCCCTCGCCGCGCTCCTCGGCCGTCCGCGCCGTCGCAGAGGCCCGAAACCCCTGACCACCTCACCACGCCGCTGACGCGCTGGGTTGGGGCGCGCGCGACTCGGTGAAGGCCAGCGGACCGCGCTTCAACGCCCTTCGAGCTTGGGCTTGTACGCGGGGACGGTGTCGCCGAGCCGCTGCCACAGGGCCTTGGCGCCTTCGACGTCCCCCTTGGCCTTGAGCGTGTCGCCCAGCGCCGCGACGGCGTCGGGGTTCTCGCTGGCCACCTGCCAGACACGCTCGGCCATGGGCTTGCCGAGCTTGAACAGCGCCCAGGCCATGCCGGCGCGCAGGCGCGCGTTCTCCGGCTGAAAGGGCATGACCTGCTTGTAGCCGTTGAGCGCGTCCTGGAAGCGGCCCTTGGCCAGGTGCTCTTCCCCTTCGGCGATGAGGGCGGCGAACTTCGCGTCTTGCTCGGGCGACTTGGGGGCGTTGGCGAAGGCCTCCATCTGCGCCGGGCTGAGGGCGGGGAGCGACGGCGCGGGGGCCTGGGCCGGCGGCAGCTTGACGCTCGCCAGTTTTGAGAGCCCACCTCCGGCCTTCGCCGCCTTCACCCGCTCGAGCAGCCGCGCGGCTTGGGCGGCCCGGGGGCCGGACGGCGCGAGCTTGAGCACCTGCTCGAAGTCCTGCTGGGCCTGCTCGAGGACCTTGGGATCGTCACCGCGCGTGTCGAGCAAGAGCGCCGCGCGGCTGTAGCGCGCCTCGGTGGCGGACGGAGCGAGTGAGAGCACGGCTTCGTACGACGCGAGGGCGCCTGAGGCGTCACCGGCGAGGTAGCGCGCATGGCCGAGGCTGGTCTCGACGTCGACGACTTCCTGGAGCGCGGCGGTGGCGCAGGCGACGGCGGCCGCGGGCTGCTTGGCCTTGGCCTTCTCCTGCGCGCGGCCCAAGAGGCTCGCAAGCGTCGCCTTGTCGTCCGCCGCGCAACCGACGGTGTCCGGTGCGGGCACGGGCTGCGAACCCAGCGCCTTCTTCTGCGCGTCGTAGAGGAGCTTGAGCGGCTCTGCCTTGGCGACGGCCTGCTCGTACGCCTTGGCCGCCTCGCCGTACTGGCCCTGGCCCAGATACAGCCGGCCGATCGACGCGGCGATCTCGAAGGGCTTCTCCTTGTCCTTCGCGCCGGCGGCCTCGAGCGACTTGATGAGGTCGTTCGCGCTGGGCGCTTGGCCCAGGTCGGCGGGGAGCGGCGGGTGGTTGGGCGGGAGGGCTTGGCCGAGGAGCAGGACCGCGAGCAGGTGCACCATGGCGACGCGGCGTAGCACGGTGGCCGCGGCGCGGAAGCAGCGGCTGGGGGCGGTTTGCGCGGTGCCAAGGCGTCTTGTAGAGCGCCCGGTCCTATGAACCGCAACCTGCTTTGCTTGCTCGTGTTGTGCGGAGTGCTCTCGTGCGCCGGGACCAACGGCCAGGACGGGGCGCCGGGCGCCACGGGGCCGACCGGGCCTTCGGGCACGACTGGCGCGACGGGGCCGACCGGGGCCACCGGTCCGACGGGCGCATCGGGATTGAACGGCGCGACGGGGGCCACCGGGCAGGCCGGCGTCACCGGGCCGACTGGCACGACAGGCGCGGTTGGGCCCCGTGGGAGCGACGGCGCGGCCGGTGAGTGGAGCGGGTTGGACGCAGGCAGCCCGGCGTGCGCCGCGGGCGGGCTTCGCTTGACGCTCCCCGACGGTGGGACGCTGGAAGTCTGCAACGGC
>JALHOS010000038.1 GCA_022842905.1 Myxococcaceae bacterium
TGCCCGCAGTGCCGCCACTGCCCGCGCTGCCGCCACTGCCCGCGGTGCCGCCAGTGCCTCCGTCACTCCCGGTGGGCATCGTCGAACAGCGGACCAGAAACAACGACGCCGCGACGACGGCCGCGACGAGAACTCGTTTGTGCATGGTGTGTCTTCCTTGGAAAGGGCTCGCGAAAGCGCGCGCACTCTGGGCGCGCAGCGGCGGATGGCAAGGAATCTCCTTTCGACCCAACCTCGCTTGTCGCCGCCGCCCGCCCGAACCCTTCAAGGTGTGGACCGAGGGCCTGCCAGGTCAGCGCTACCTCCACGGCACGAAGGCGGACCTGAAGCCGGGTGAGCTGATTGCGCCGGGCCGGCCCTCCAACTTCGGCGCGCGAGGGAGCGCGACCTTCGTGTACCTCACCCAAGACGTTGGACGCTGCCACCTGGGGCGCGGAGCTGGCGATCGGCGAGGGTCGCGGCCGTATCTACGTCGTCGAGCCGACGGGGCCGATCGAGGACGACCCGAACCTGACGGACAAGAAGTTCCCGGGCAACCCGACCCGCTCGTTCCGCAGCCGAGCGGCGCTGCGTGTCACCGGCGAGCTCGTCGACTGGGTCGGGCACCCGCCCGCGCAGCTCGAAGCGATGAAGCAGGGCCTCGCGCGGCTCGCGGCGCAGGGGATCGAGGCCATCGAGACGTGAGGGGCGGAGGCTCTCGGGGCTCGGACGCGGAGCGGCGGGCAATCGACTCATGAGCGCCTCGAGTTGCGCTGCGGGTGCACGGGCTCAGCCACGTCCCCGCTCGCGAGTGCAAGAGGCGCAGCGAGTGTGGTCGGCGCTGCTCTCCTGAAACTCGGGCGCCGCGGCTGGGTCAGGCCACGGTTTGAGGTACAACCTCGCGGTCGTCTTGACGTGGCTCGCAGCCGAAGCGGCCCACCCCACCGGAGCGTTGCATGCGCCTTTCTCCTGTCTCGTTCGTCGTGCTCACGTTCCTCGCCTTCCTCACCGGCTGTCCGCAACAACCGTCGACCTGCCGAACGAACGCCGAGTGTCTGGCGGGCCAAGTATGCGGCGGAGGCCTCTGCGTCGCCCCGCGTGATGCGGGCGCGGGCGGCACGGCTGGGAGCGCTGGCTTCGGCGGGTTCGGCGGAACGGCGGGCACGGGCGGGTTCGGCGGAACGGCGGGCACGGGCGGCGTCGGTGGAACGGCGGGCACCGGCGGCGTCGGTGGAACGGGCGGGACGGCGGGCGCGGGCGGAACGGCGGGCGCGGGAGCGGGTCCGATGACGGGCGGCGAGCTGTGTTCGAACGCGGTGTCACTCACCCCAGGCGCGAGCATGAATGGCAACACCGGCCGCGCGGCGAACGACTACGCGGGCACGGGCAGTTCGAGCTGCCGCGGCGGCACCACGCCCGGCCCCGACGCGGTGTACCGAGTGTTCGTCCCCGCGAATAACCAGCTGACCGTCACGGCGACGCCCACCACGCCGTGGGACTTGGTCATCAACGTCGTCCAAACGCCGAGCAGCAACTGCGGTGGGCTGACCGGAGGCATGACCTGCCTGGCCGGCGCCGACGTGGCGGCCGCGGCCACGACGCCCGAGGTCGCGACCTGGACGAACGGCTCCACCGGCACCGACGTCTTCCTCATCGTCGACGGATACAACACGACCTCGCTGGGGGAGTTCTCCATCGTCGCGACCCTCACGCCGGTGAGCACCACCACCGGTGACGTGTGCTCGACGGCCGCGACGTTCAGCAGCACCCTGTCCAACCAGGACTTCACTGGGCTCGCCGACGACTACACCGGCACGGGGAGCGGCTCGACCTGCGCCTTCGCCACGGGCGTCGACCGCGTGTACTCGATGTCGGTGAGCGCAGGGCAGCGCTACGTCGTCTCCTCGCCCACCACCAGCCGCGACGTGGCGCTGTCCGCCGTCGCCGGCCCCGCGTCGAGCTGCTCGAGCGCGGCGACCTGCGTGGGCAAAGCCAACGCCATCGGCCAGAGCGGCACCGAAGAGCTGATCTTCAACGCGACGACGGCCGGCACCGTCTTCGTGGTGGTCGACTCCGTCGGCGGCACCGGCACCTTCGGCCTGTCTCGCACCAGCGCGGCGACGCCCGCGAACGACCTGTGCAGCAACGCGGGCAGCGTCATCACCGCGAGCACCACGCGCACCGGCTCCACGGCGCCCAGCACGTACACGAACGACTACCAATTCACCGGCGTCGGCTGCCCGTCGAGCACCCAGGTCGACGGCGCCGAGCAGGTGTACGAGGTGGCGATCCCCGCGGGGCAGGTGCTGACCGTGCAGGTGAACACCACGACCGCGTGGAACCCGACGATCGAAATCGTCACCAGCTGCGCCGGCGGAACGACGCAAGCCTGCCTCGCGTCCGGGAGCAGCTCGAGCACCAGCACCGAGTCGGCGACCTACGCCAACTCCGGCAGCGCCACGCAGAACGTCTACGTCGTCATCGACAGCGCGGGCGGCGTCGGCGGCGGCTTCTCCGCGAGCTTCACCCTCATGGGCGGCATGATGAGCAACGTCGGGGAGACCTGCCAGAACGCCGCGGCGCCCGTCAGCGCGACGACCAGCTACCTGGGCCAGAGCTTCACAGGCTACGTCGCCAACTACACCATCGGCGAGGCCAACGGCTGCCAGACGGTGCAGAGCGGCGTGGAGCGTGTCTACGCGGTGACCGTCGCCAACGGCCAGACGTTGACGGCGACGATCGCCAACGCGAGCACCAACATCGACGCCGTCCTCAACGTGGTCGACGGCTTGGCGAGCTGCGTGAACAACCCGACCTGTGTCGCGGCGGCCGACGTCGGTGCGGGCGGTGGCGCAGAGGTCGCGACGTACAGCAACGCGTCCGGCAGCTCCAAGACGCTCTACGTCATCGTGTCGGCGTACGGCGCGTCGACGGCGCCGACGGGCACGTTCGATCTGACCCTGCAGCTGGCGAGCACGACCGCGCAGCCCGGCGACACCTGCCAGAACGCAACGGCGCCGATCAGCGCGAGCACGAGCTACGGCGCGCAGAGCTTCACCGGCTTCGCCGCCAACTACACCATTCCCGGTGCCAGCGGCTGCCAAGCGGTGCAGGGCGGCGTGGAGCGCGTCTACGCCGTGAACCTCGCCGCGGGGCGCACCTTGACCGCGACGCTGTCCAACGTGGGCTCCAGCATCGACGCCGTCATCAACGTGGTCGACGGTCTGGCCGCCTGCGTGAACAACCCGACCTGCGTGGCCTCGGCGGACCTCGGCGTGGGCGGCGGAGGCGAGACGGCGACCTACACCAACACGTCGGGCAGCCTGAAGACGCTCTACGTCCTCGTGTCGGCGTACGGTGCGACGGCGGCGCCTTCAGGCACGTTCGATCTGAACCTGCAGCTGAGCACCCGCGGCGACACCTGCCAGAACGCGGCGGCGCCCATCACTGCCACGACCAGCCTCACCGGCCAGACGTTCACCAGCTTCGCCAACGACTACGCCATTCCCGAGGCCAACGGCTGCCAGTCGGCGCTCAGCGGCGTGGAGCGCGTCTACGCGGTGACGGTCAACGCCGGGCAGACGCTCACCGCCACCATCAGCAACGTCGGCGCCACCATCGACGCGGTCATCAACATGGTCGACGGCCTCGGAGCCTGCGTGAACAACCCCACCTGTGTCGCGGCGGCGGACCTCACCGCGACCGGCGGCGGAGAAGTCGCGACGTATTCGAACACGACGGGCGCCGCGAAGACGCTCTACGTCTTGGTCTCGGCGTTCGGCGCCACGGCACCGCCGACGGGGTCCTTCGACTTGAACCTGCAGCTGGCCGCCAGCGCGCCCGCGGGCGACACGTGCACCAGCGCGTCGGGCCCCTACTCGGCGGCGACGACGCTGCCCGCGCAGAGCCTCAGCGGCTTCGCGGCCAACTACGCGTTCACGACGGCGGGGAGCTGCCGCAGCGTGCTGGGCGGCGCCGACCGGGTCTACGCGGTGACGGTGCCCGCGAACAACGTGCTGAGCGCGGCGCTCACGTCGGTGTCGGGCATGGACGCAGTGGTGAACATCGTCGACGGAGCGCTGGCCTGCGGCCCAGCCAGCGGCTGTCTGGCGAGCGCCGACGCGGCGGGGACGAGCGGCTCCGAGACCGCCACCTACGCGAACGAAGCGACGACGACGAAGTCGGTGTTCGTCATCGTCTCGGCGTACGGCGCGGCGACGTCGAGCGGCAGCTTCACGCTGAGCCTGGGCTTCAGCGGCACCGGCGACACCTGCAGCACCGCCAACACGTACACGGCGACGACGACGCTGACGGGCCAGTCGTACGTGGGCGCGACGGCGGAGTACCCGCTGACGGGCGCCGGCTGCAGTTCGTCGAACGGCGGCGTGGACCGCGCGTACGCGTTCCAGGTGCCCGCCGGACGTCAGCTCACCGCCGAGCTCACGCCCAGCGGTCACGACGGGGTGCTCAACTTCATCTACGCCCCGACGTGCTCGGCGGCGTCGACGTGCACCGGCTCGTCCGACGTGTTTGGGGCGAACGGCGTCGAGCTGGCGGCGCTGCACAACTCCGGCACCTCGACGGCGCTCGTGTACGTGGTGACGTCGGCCTACGGCGCGACCTCGAGCGGCACGTACTCGCTGCGCCTGGAGACGTCGCTGCGGGGCGAGCGCTGCACCACGCCGGTCCCGCTGCCGCAGACCATGGGCACGCAGATGCTCATGAACCAGTCGCTCACGGCTGGACACGTGAAGAACCACACGCTGAGCGCTTCGCCGTGCGCGGCGTCGACCGGCGCGGACATGGTCTATTTCATCGACGTGCCGGCCAATCAGCAGCTCGGCGTCGCCGCGACGCCTGACTCCACGTCGGACATCGTCATCAACCTGGTGTCGGAGCCGGCTGGCAACTGCGACGCGAACGTCTGCGTCGCCGGGCGGGACGTCGGTGGAACGGCTGCGTCCGAGAGCCTGACGTACACGAACGGGAGCACGACGAGGCGCGTGTTCATCGTCGTGTCGCGGTACACGTCTGGAGCGATGAACTTCAACATGAACGTCACGCTGCAGTGACCGGCGACGCCCCAGGGCACACCGCGCTTCCGTGACCAGTGAGGGAATGACGCCCCCCTTCACTGGCACCTTCCTGGACCCGGCTGTCAGTCGCGGAAGAACGAGTCGTTCCCCTGCAGGCCCGAGTACACGTGCCTGAGCGCGAGCTTGCCGGACATGCTGAAGACCGCCGGCGGCACGTCCTTGAACTGCACCAGCAGGTAGTCGCGCCCGTCGACGCTGAACTTGCTGGCCTGCTTCGGGGTGGGCTTGCGACCGTCTTCGAACGCAGCGACCTCGAGGGTCGGCAGGCGATTGGGGCCCTCGCCTCCACCCGCAAACCAGGACCATCGCAGCGCCTCGCCGACCTGTGCGACGATGCCCACCGTGACCCAAGCCCGCGCTCCAGCGACGACTGAAGACGACGTCGACCTGGACCTGCTCGACTATCTCCAGACGCTGACGCCAGCACAGCGCCTGGAACGCCACGACGCCGCGCTGCAGCTCGTCCTGGCGCTCCGCAAGGCCGGCACGGAACTCTATGGCTTCGACCCTCGCACTGTTGCGGCGCCTGACGACAGCCAAGGTTGACTTCGTCCTGGTGGGCGGCCTGGCGGCCATCGCGCACGGGTCCGCCGTCGTCACCGAGGACGTCGATGTCGTCGTTCGCTTCGACGAGCTGACCCTGCGGCGGCTGTTCGAAGCGTTGTCGGGTACGAACCCCAGGGAGCGCATGAGCCCGCAGCGCCCGGCTCTCGGCGACGACCCGTTGAAGTACGTCCGCTCCCGGACCTTGGACGTCACCACCGACGAAGGGGTGCTGGATCTGCTCGGGGAGATCACCGGCGTCGGTGGCTTCGAACGCGTCGCCGCGAACGCGGTCACGGTGTCGCTCGACGGGCAGACGGTGCGGGTCATGCGCCTCGAGGATCTCATCGCGTCCAAGCGGGCCATGGGTCGACCCAAGGACCTCCGCGTCGCCGTCGAGCTCGAGGCGGTGCTGTCCAGGCGCGACGCTTCGTGAGCACCGTCAGGGCCAGGACTGCGCGCTCACTGGTTGCTTCTCACTCGAAGCGAGTGGGCATGTCGCTTCAGGCCTTGTCGGCCAGCGCCCAGCCCTGCCGCGCGTCGCGTGCCCGCTGGGTGATGGCCTCCACCGCGTGCTCGAACCAGTCCGCCTCGCGCCGCTCGAAGCGCTTCTCGAAGAAGCTCCGCGGCACCACGAGCACGTTGCTGCGACCGCGATCCGCCACGACCGAAAGCGCCTTGCCCCAGTCGTCCTGCGAGATGCACCAGCCGAACCCGCGCCGGCACAGCTGATCGCCCAAGGCGACCGCCACCGCGTCGAGAATCGCGGGCACGTTCTCTTCCGCCTCCTCGCCCTCGAGCAGCCGGCGCCAGACGGCTTCGACCGCTCGGGCGCCGACGGGCAGCGGCCCGTCCCACCCGGTCGCCGCGCACAGCGACGCGCGCCGTTGGGCGAACCACGGCTCGTGGGAGGCGCGCAGGTCGGCGAACGCGACGGTGCCAGGCCGCCAGGCCAGCGGCTCGTGAGCGGGCGCGAGCGTGACCACGCTGGCGTCGATCGCCTCGACGAGCCGCGGGGGAGCGTCGAGCGCGGCGGTCGCGATCGCCAAGTGCCCCGGCACGCCACACAGCCACTCCAGCACGCGGTCCGTGGCGACGGCGACGGCGACGGCGACGCGGTCGGCGGTCTGGCACAACCGCCGAGCCCCCGGACTCGCGGCAGCGCGGGTGGCGTGGTCGATCGCCCCTTCGGGAGGTCGATCGTCAACACGCTCAGCTCGAACCCGCCGTGCGTGGGGGGCTCCGCGAGCAGCGAGCCGGACAGCGAGTACGCCGCGGACCAGTCTTCCCCCAGGGCGACGTCGAGCATGAGGTCACCCACCGCGTACCGCCGAAGCCCAGCGCTCACAGGTGCCCCTCCGCCTCCGTCTTGGCTCTCGTCCTTCGCGATCAGGTCAGTTGCAGACGGGAGCACACTGCCCGCCGCCCGTTCCGACGTAGCACCGGCCTGAGCGGCACTCGCCGTCGGACACGCAGGTCGTCTCGCGTGTCGCGGCACAGATTGGGACCCCGGCGTCGCTGAGGGTGCAGCCCCCGTCTTCACACCCGCCCAACGCGCAGGGCCCGCCCAGCAGGCCACCCCGCTCACACCGGCCGTTCACGCACACGCCCGGCCACTTGCAAGCCCCGCACGGTCCCCCAAGGTCGCTGTACGGCTCGCAGCGGGCTCCGCCGTCCGGCTGGGCCAGACAAGTCCCGCGCAGGCATGGGTCGAGCACTCCGCCCACGGCCGCCCGGTTGAGCGCGCCGATGCCGGTCGACAGCTGGCACACGTCGAGCTCGGCGGTGGCGCGCGGCCGGCACACACGCTGACTGGCCGTCTCATGGCAGTGCGCGCCCGCAGGGCACTCGAAGTCGTCGCTGCACGGCGAGCCGGTGCTCGTGGCACGGCAGGTTCCGAACTCACCGCCGCCCAGCACGCAGGCCGAGCCTCGCGGGCAGGTCCCCGTCGTGCACGACGCGCCCACGGCGGGCGTGACGCACTGGCCCAACACGCCGGCAGACTGGCTCGTCGCGCGGACGGCCCCCACGCACACCCCGCGGCACCGCAGCGCATGGCCGGTGCAGGGAGCACCGTCGGCGAGCGCGTCAACCCCAGCGGGCTCACAGCGACGCGTCACCTCGTCACACACGCCCTCGACGCAGCCGAGCGCGTCGCTGCACGGCGCGTTGAGGACGCCGGCCACGCAGCGGCCGCCCACGCAAGAGGTCCCCGGCGCGCAGTCGGAGCAGGCACCGTTGACCTGGCAGAACTGCGCGAGCGTGCAGCTGGCGCCAGCAGGCAGGCGCGCCACGCACGTACCGGCGTCACAGAGCGCCGCCCCGGCGCAGCTCCCGTTCAGGCACGCGGCGCCGACGCCAGGCAGGGGCTGGCACGTCTTCCCGCAGCTGGCGGAACGGCACTCGTGGTCGAGCTGACAGGCGCCGTCGTTCTGCCCGCCACACTGCGCGCCGGGGGCCAGGCCGGTTGAGCGAAGGACGGCGAAGGGAAGACACGTCCCCAGGATCGAGAAGGTCCGCTGCGTGACGTCTTCACACGGGGTGTTCGCCGTCCGCGCCAGGCACTCGGCCAGGCGCGCTGCTTCGAACGTGAAGGTGGGCTTGTCGAAGACGGCGGCGGCTCTGCGCTGCGCCGCGACGCAGAACGCACGGTGGCTGGCAAGCGCCCAGCCGCAGGCGATGCGCTTGTCACAGGCTGCCACGGCGAACTGCGCGAGGGCGTCCTGGCTCGACACCGGCGTGCCCGCGTCGGTGGCTGAGGTGCCGCCGTCAGCACCGCCGTCCGGTCCGTTCGGACCTGAGGGACAGGCGGCGAACAGCAGCAGGAGCAGCGAGGTGATTGGGCGCATGGGGCGGTCCGCAGGTGGGAGTCGGCGCCCGAGTTACCACGTCCTCTCGCGAGCGCCGACGACCGGCCGATCGCCGCGCCGCGACCCATGTCGAACTCGAAGTGTCGGCGTGAAGCCACGTCTGGCAGACGGGCCCGAAGCAGCGCGCCGCCGTTCAGCCCAGGCGGTGCTTCTGCGCGAGCGGCGGAGGGAGGCCCAGCTGCGTACGAATCTCGGCGTTGCTGAGGCCGAGGTCGCGCAGCAACGACACCTGGCCCTTGAAGTTCTGGAAGTCCGCCAGCTGCTTCAAATACGCCTCGACGGTGTCGCGGTCGGTGGTGGCCGGCAGGCGAGGCTGCTTCACCGGCTGCGACGTCAGGCTCGAGAAGTCGTTCGGCTGGTACGCCGCCAAGGCGTGGGAGATGCGCTCGTCGTCGAACCCCAACGAACGCAGCGAGCGCGCGCGGTTGGCGTAGTCGGTGTGGCGCTCCATGTCCGCCTGGTACTTCAGCATCGACGAGACGTCCTGCGGGTCGGTGGGCCGCGTGGGCGGCGGCGGCATGTTCTTCACGCCAGTCAGGTCGGCGGCGAGCGGGTTGTTCTTGAAGTCCTGCTTGAGCTGCGGAAGCAGCGCCTCCAGCTGGGTGTCGCTCATGCCGTTGCGCTTGAGGTGCGCAGCGTAATTCGTGAGGTTGTCGCCGCCCATGCGGGCCTCGCGATACTCCAGCATCGCCCCTTCGTCCCTCGGGTTGCCCGGCATGGGCGGACGGGAGAAATGGCCCTTGAGGCCGTCGAGCTCGAGCGGCGTGCCCTTGTTGTTGACGGTGTTGCGCAGCGCCGCCTTCGCCGCGTCCGGGCCCTGGGTGTCGCGGATCCGCAGGAGCGAGCCCGCCACCGCGCCTCGAGCCGCCATGGCGCTGTCGTACTCCGCCATCGCGAGAGGGTCTCTCAAGTTGCCCGGCATCGGCGGCGCGCGCTGCATGCCCAGCTGCGTCAGGTGGTGGTCCGGGTCCTTGGCGAACGCCTTGGCGAGCTCCTTGGCCTTCGCGTTGAGCTGCGCCGGCTTCAGGCCCTGCTGCTTGAGCGTGCGCAGCTCGCCGACGAGATTCGAATACGCCTGGACTTCACGGCCGTAGGCCATCGCCACCTTGGGGTCCTTCAGGTCGGCCGGCGTGCGCGGGAACGGCGGGAGCTGTACGCCCCGGCCGACCTGCCGCTGAATGGCCGCTGGCGTCGCGCCGGGCCCGCGCGTCGGCGCCGGGGTGCTCCACTTGCGAAGGCTCGGCTCAGTCTCGGGGCGTTGCTGGACACCAGGGCGCGCCGGCCGCTGCGTGGGGTCCGCTCGCGGGCTGAGCTGCCGGAGCAGCTTCTCGATGTTCGGCATGAGCTTGGGCTGGGCGGCGTCCATGGGTCTCTCCTGAGTGCGAGAACGACGCCGGAGCGTGGCGAGGCCCGGACCGAAGTGCCAGCGCGTCGACCTGGGCAGGCTGGAGCGCGCGCGGCGAAGCGCTTGACGTCGCGGCCGGTTCCGGCGCAACGCCTGGTCGCCGAGCGGCTGATGCCACGGCTGCCGCTGACACTCGCGGGAACACGACCGGCGGCCCGGACGTGCACTGCGCGCAGCAACGAGGAGTGATCACGCCCGCCCGCGCGTCACATTCAACGCGTCGTCATGCTCAAGAAGCTCCTCGGCGCCGTCGGCGGCATCGTCCTCTCCATCATCCTCTGGGAAGTGCGGGACTGGGCTTCGCCCACCCCTGAAGCCAAGGCCGGCTTTCCGGCGAAGCTGTGGGAAGGCGGGCGCGCGGTCACGCTGGTGTGTGACGGCGACCACCCAGGCCGGCTCCACGCCAGCTTCGAACGCGCGCAGGACTCCGAGGAGCACCGGCTCGTCGAACACTGGGTGGACGTGCCTGCTGGCGTCCACCGCGTCACGCTCGAGGTGCCGTCTGGTACTTCGGCGACCGTCGAGTGCCAGGTGGAGGCGCCGCGGGTCGGCGCCCGGACGAAGGTGGCGGTGGAGGTCGAAGGCACCGAGCGGGCAGTGGACGAGCAGACGCTGGCGCAGCCGCTCGAGCCGGGCCACGCGTTCTTCGCGCAGGTCGAGGTGGAGGACCTGCTCGCGCAGTGACTGCGACGGGAGATTGCGCCTGGCGCCGGCGGTGCCTGCCGTGCGGGCGGGCTCGAGCTCGACGCCAAACCCGCATGCTGCTCGTGGCGCTCATCTCGAACGTCGCACAGCCCGCGGGCCACCCTCCAGACCGAGCACCCCTGGCGCGGCCGCGAGCGCGTCCACGAACAGCCGCACCTTGGGCGCGACGAAGCGGCGGCTCGGCATCACCGCCATGACGGGGCGCACCGGCGCGCCGCCGTCTTCGAACAGTGCCACCAGTTTCCCTGCCTTGAGCGCCTGCGCGCAGACCAGCTCGGGCACCTGGGCCAACCCAACCCCCGCCATGGCGGCGTCGCACACGAGCTCGAGGTCGTTCACCACCAGGCGCGGCGTCACCTTGACCTCCACCGCGCCCACAGTCCACGTCTCCGACGGTCGCATGCCGACGCTGGGCAGCGCGCTGACCGTGCGCGCCGTCGGCCGGCCGTGGCGGGTGAGGAACGCGGGGCTGGCGACGACGTGAATGCGCGCGGCCCCGATTCGCCGCGTGGCTAGCGAAGAGTCGTCGAGCGGCCCGATGCGTATCGCGACGTCGATTCCCTCTTCGAGCAGGTCCACCTTCCGGTCCGACAGCGCGAGGTCGACGCTGACCTTCGGCCACCGCTTCATGAAGGCGGCGACGACCGGCATGAGGAACCGCCGCCCGAACAGGTACGGCGAAGACATGCGCAGCAGACCGCTCGGCTCGACCTGCGTCTGCTGCACGTCGTGGTTGGCGGCGTCGATGTCGGCGGCGATCGCCGCGCAGCGCTCGACGTACCGCGCGCCGGCCTCGGTGGGACGCAAGGAACGGGTGGTGCGCTCGAGCAGCCGCACGCCCAGCGCTTCCTCGAGCTTCGACACTCGCAGGCTGACCGACTGCTTGCTGACACCCAACTGCTTGGCCGCGCGCGTGAAGCTGCCTTCCCGCACCACCGCCGCCACGAGCACCATGTCCGCTGGCTCTACTGTCATTGAAGTGATGACGATGTGTCAGTCACGGACACCATTGTCCATGACGGCGCCGACGCTACGTTCGGAGCCATGACCGAACGCACCGTCGTCGAACAGCTGTCCCTCCAGCGCCACCACCCTGCCCCCGGCTTCTCCACGCACGGCCTGCGAGGCTTCGCACGCGCCTCCATCGACCCGTTCCTGAACCTCGACGACTTCCACATGTCGCAGCCCACGTTTCCGCCTCACCCGCACGCCGGCTTCTCCGCGGTCACGGTGATGTTCGAAGACTCGGCGGGCGCGTTCGTCAACCGCGACAGCCTGGGCGACCGCAGCCGCATCGCGCCGGGCGACGTTCACTGGACCCAGGCCGCCAGCGGCATGATGCACGAGGAGATTCCCGAGGTGCCCGGCGTCGACTCCCACGGCGCCCAAATCTTCGTGAACTTGAGCCGAGCCCACAAAGGCGCCGCGCCCCGAGCGTTTCACGCCGCCGCGAAGGACATTCCGGTCGTCACCTCGAAGGGCGCTCGCGTGCGCGTCCTCGCCGGCGCGGTGGAAGGCGCGAGGTCACCGCTCGTCGAGCTTCTGACGCCAGTGCTGCTGCTCGACGTTCACCTCGAGCCCGGCGCCCACGTCGTCGTGCCCGTGGCGCAGGCCGTGAACCTCTTCGGCGTGGTGATTGGTGGCTCCGGTCGCACGGGGACGACCGCGCTCTCGAACCACGACGCGGTCGCTTACTCGCGCACCGGGGCGACGGTCTCGTTCGAAGCGGGGGAGCAGGGCTTGCACGTCTTGGTGGGTGGGGGCACGCCGATTGACGAGCCGGTCGTCTTCGGAGGCCCCTTCGCGATGACGAGCCGCGAAGAAGTGCAGCAGGCGATGCGGCGCTTCCAGCGCGGTGACATGGGCCGCCTCGAGCCGTCCTTTTGAGTCGGCCGGACTTCTCGACGGCGGGAAGCGCGTCCACGAGCTGCAAGAGACCCCGAGCCGGTTGACCGCGGTCAGCACAGCCCGCGCCCAGAGGTGCCAAGGGGACGCAGCTCTTCTCTTGGAGGTCCCATGGCTCGTCTCGTCGCCCTGCTCTTCGCGTCGCTGTTCTTGCTGACCGCCTGCCAGTGTGGCCCGGTCACCCCAGCGGGGCCCACGGGCTTCACGCAGGTCTACGCGTCCGACGCGACGTACGACGGCATGCACCTGTCGCTGGTGCTCGACGGTGACGACCAGCCCATGGTCGCGTTCATGCGGCGCGACACCGCGAGCCCCGAGAGCTTCTCGGCGCTGTTCACCCGCTACGACGGCGCGAAGGCCGCGTGGACGACGCCGGTCACCATCGCCGGCGAGCTCGGTCAGCTCGACAGCAACCCGTCGAAGCAGCAGCTCTGGCTGGCGAGAGATCGCAAGGACGGCCGGCTGGGCGTGGCGTTCCAGAAAACGGAGCAGTTCTGCGGCCCGACGAACGGCAACAAGGAGCAGACGGTGCACGTCGCCTTCTCGACGGACCAGGGGGCCACCTGGAGCACGTCGGAGCGCGTGAGCGAGGCGCGCTACACGCGGAACGACCCGGTCAACGGCGTCGAGGTCTGCAACACGTCGTCGCCCCGCATCGCCCTGCGCGACGGCGCGGTGCACGTGGCCTGGGCGGCGAACGCGGGGGAAGTCGAGACGACCACCAACTTCTTCCGCGGCTACTTCTACGCGACGTCCACCGGCGGCGGCGCCTGGACGCGGACGCTGCTGCCCGGTGGTGGCGACGACGCGCGCCAGGGCAGCGCGGAAATTCTGAGCCTGGCGCTGGACGGCGACGGGAAGCCGGCCGTCGCGTACGTGATGCGGTCGGTCAACACGACCACGCCGAACAATGTCGCGGTGCTGTTCGCGCGGCCCGGCGGCACGTCGGTGCGCGCCGTCGACTCCGCCAACACGCAGAACGACGTGCCGCAGCTGGCGCTGGCCTTCGAAGGCGTCAAGCCGCGCATCGCCGTGCACCTCCAGCGCGCCGGCGCGACTCCGCGCAAGTGGGCGCTGACGTCGGACGACGGGGCGACCTTCACTGCGACCGCGGTGCCCGACGACGGCGAGGACAGCGGCGGCCGCTACATCGACCTGAGCTACTCCGGCTCCAAGGGCGTGTTCAGCTACGACTACTCGGGGAGCGGGACGAAGGGCACCTGCGGGGGACCGAAGCTGGCGCGGACGAGCGACTCGGTGCGCTGGACGACCTGCGGCGCGGACGACAAGAGCCACCAGTTCTTGGGTGAGTACGTCAGCGCCGAGCTGACGCAGGCGGGCAAGCTCGTCGCGGTCGCGCGGGCGGTGAGCGCGGATCAGGCGTCGCTGCCGCGTTTTGGGAAGGGCATCGTCGTGTATCGGGAGCCGTGAACGCTGGCGCCGCGTCGATCGCGCAGACGCCTCCCGGCAGACGCAGTCCCCACGTCGTTTGGCTCGAAGGTGGGAGCCAGTCGCGACCACGGCTCGTCATGAGGCCGGTGGAAACCCGTCGCGCGGAGCGGTACAGCACTCGCCACCGCCAATGCCGCCGCACCACCACAAGCACGGACACCCGTCGTCTTCAGCGCTCGCGTCCCTCGTCGACGTGACCGCCCTCTCCCAGGCGTTGACTCCCTGGCTGCCGGACGCCGAGCAGCGCGCGTTCGTTCTGCGTTGTGTGCTCGACGAAGGGCCCGCGCACCACCGCGGCGCCAACTACGTGCTACTGCGACTGCTCACCACGCTCTGTGACGCCCTCGGGGTGACGGCGCCCGCGAGCGGCCCCCAGCGCGCGTTCCCCATGCGCCTGCCGCCGCACCTCGAGGACGAAGTGGAAGACGCCGCGTGGCCGGTGTCGGTCCCGCTGGCGGCGGTGGAACGGCTTGCCCGTCCCGGCTCCAAACAGTTCGAAGCCGCGGTGGACTGCGTGACCGACGGCCCGCCGCAGCACGCGGTGGCCAACGTGCTGATGGTGCAGTTGCTCGCCGCGGCCCTCGAGAAGGTGGCGCCGCGCACGTGAAGCTCCCCGACCTGAATCAGGCCTTCCGCGTCGCCGCCGCGGAGCTGGGCATGTGCACCGCGGCCTGGCTCTTCGCTGACGAGCTCTCGGCGGACCGAGGCCCGGTCGGGCTGCAGCAGGCCCGCGACTCACTCGGCCGCAGCTTCCCCGTGTTCGACGCCGTGCTGGCGGCGAAGCTCGACGGCGCGCTCACACCGACGGTGGACGCCCACGGCTGCGCGGAAGCGTGTCGCGGCCTCAAGCGCCTGACGGTGGTGGGCTACGAGGCTCGCTTCGTCGACGCGCTGCTGCCCTTGCTCCCGGACGTCGACGTGGCCCTGCTGGCCCACTCGTCCTTCGACCCAGACTGGGACCGCCTGTTGTCCAACTACGGTGGCCGCGTGGGCCGCGTGAGCCTCGACGAGTATCAGCGACGCGCCGGCCCCCACGCGGGGCTGCTCACCTTCGTGTACGGCGCGACGGGCGGCACTGGGTACGTCGTGCCCGAGTGGCTGCGCGTGGGCGGGGAGGACGTGCGCACCCAGTTCCGCTCCTTCATCGGCTGGGAAGTGCTCGGCCGCGCGTTCTACGTCTTCCCGCGCTGGCTGGTGGAGGTCGACCTGGGCTCCTTCACGGCGGTGGTGGGCGCGTGACGGCGGCGCAGGGCGCGACGGCCCTCATCCTCCTGGTGAGCCTCGTGGCGCAGGCGGCGTGGCCAGCCCAGCGGCTGCTGCTGGTCATGACCGGCGCGCTGGGGTCGCTCTTCGCCGCCTCGAAGCTGACGGCGACGGCGCCCCTGGCGCTGTTCGCGCAGGTCCCGTGGGACGTGCTCGTCATCGTGGTGGCGCTGGGCCTGTTCTCGGAGGTGCTGGCGAGCACCCGCGCCTTCGGCCTGCTGGCGGTGTCCGCGGCCCGGCTGAGCCGCGCCAACCCCAAGCGGCTGCTCTTCGTCTTCGTCGTCGGCATGTACGCGGTGAGCGGGCTGGTGAACAACCTGACGGCGCTGCTGCTCGTCTTGCCGGTGCTCCTCAACCTGCTCAAGCTGCTCGGGGCCTCGCAGCGCTACGTGACCTGGACGCTGGGAGCGATGTTGGTGGCCTGCAACCTGGGCGGCGCCGCGACGCCGGTGGGGGACTTCCCTGCCATTCTCCTGCTCGGCCGCGGGGCGATGGGCTTCTCGGACTACCTGCTGCGGGCGCTGCCGCAGACACTCGTTGCGCTGGGTGCGCTCCTCGCCGCGGTGTGGCTCGTTCGCCCCGACGCGGACACACCAACCGAGCCGTTGGTCGCCCGCATCGCGCTGGGAACGGTCGGGCAGCTGTACCGCGGCGTCACGGTGGACCGAGCGCTGCTGACGCCGAGCGTCGTGGCCCTGGGCGCCATGCTCGCGGCGTGGCTGCTCGTGCCCGCCAGCTGGGGCGTCGGCCCGGAGCTGGTGGCGTGGGCGGGCGCGGCGCTCGTGTTGTGGCTGAGGCCCGGCTTCGGCGAAGCCCTGGTGCGACGCAAGGTGGACGTCGAGGCGGTGCTTTTCCTCCTGGCGCTCTTCCTCATGGTGGGCGCGGTGCGCGCCGCCGGGACCTTCGAACTCATCGCCCAGACGCTGCCGACGTTGCCGATCTCACCGAAGGCGCAGGTGCTCCTCTTCCTCGTCGTGGCGTCACTGGTGACGGCGGTCTTTTCGGCTGGCCCGGGCATGGCGGCGTTGCTCGACGTGGCGCAGACGCTGGCCCAGCGGCACCCTCCGCACGCCGTGTACGTCGGGCTCGCGCTTGCGGTGTGTGCGGGCAGCTCGCTGTTCCTCACCGCCGCCACCGCAGGACCGCTCGCACAGGCGCTGACCGAGCGCGCGCAGGTGCGCGTGGGGGCCGGAGTCGCGACGTTCGGCTTCTTCGACTACGCGCCGGTGGGGCTGGTCGGGTACGCGGTGACGCTGGCGACGGGGCTGGGCTTCGTCTGGGCGTCCATCTGACACACGTTCAGCGTGAGCGCGCTGAAGGAGGCTCTCACCGTTCAGCGCGCTCGCACCGGGCTGTTCCGACGGCTCGGACTGATGTCCGCGGAGCCTTTGCGAGGGGCCTCCTCGGACCGCGCCGCTTTCAGGACACGGACGCCCAGCTTCGGGAGGCACTCGAAGCCCGCCGCGCCGGCGCCGTCGGCAAGATGAACGCTGCCGCCAGGGCACGCACGGGCAGGAGGTTCGCGCGCGGGGTCGCGACGTTCGACGAGGGCTCCGAGGCAGTGCGGCTCGTCAGAACGACAGCCGCACGCTGCTCACCAGCCTCAGGTCGGTGCCGTGAACTCCGCTTGGCGGCGCGCTGTCGTGCGCCACGCTCAGCGTGACGCCGAGCCCCAACGCCTGGGTCATCTGCATGAGCGCCTCCAAGTCCTCCAGCAGCCGGAAGTCCGCGAACGCGTCGAAGCGGGACTGAACGTAGAGCGTGTTTGGGATGAGCAGGCGCTCTTCGGAGACCGCGACGAACATCTTCACGGAGCTCGTTCAACGCAGCGCGAGCGACTCAGGACGGTCGGCTGCCCCCCAGCTATGCGTCGCGCTGAGTGTCGAGGTCGCGCGCCCACTTCGCAGCCTGCTCGGCCCAGTCGGCGCGGCTTCGCATGAACGCTTGCCACTCTGGATCGCCGCACGCGAGCCGATCACAAACGTAGCGAACGATCGCACTCCGCTCCCGCCGCCGGCGGCGCTCGCGATCCGCCCGGACAAGCCCAACGAGCCGCAGCACATCGGCTTCGTCCGCGAGGTGGAGTTCGGCGTGCCGCTCGTTGGTGAACGCGAACGAACCTTCCCTCCGGCTGAGGACGTACGGGGCGAGCCCGTTGAGCAGCAACTCGTCACGGCCTTGCGCAACCGGGGGTCTCAGTTGAACGAGGTGTTCGGTCAGCGCGCGGACGACCTCGGCCTGCTCGACCGAATAGACCGATGGCCGCAGATCAAGACCACCGGCTCGAGCAGCGAACTCGAGGCGGGCAACCTCGCTGTCGGAGACGTCGGCGTCCCAGCTGCTCTTGTACTTCCCCACCCGAAGCGCAACTCGCATTCGGTCCTCAGCGGGCTGCGAGCAACTCCTTGGCGACTTCACGGACGGCTTGGCTGCAGTCAGCACCTGCTACTTCCGCAACGCGATCTCGCAGCTCGAGCGAGCTCCAGAGGAACGGCGCCAGGCCAAGCAGAGCGCACTCGCGAACATAGGGCCGTTGATGGTCGAGGAGGGCGATCAGCACGCGTGCCGTCAGCGGGTGTTGAGACAGCGCCATGGACTCGGCCGCTTGCGCGAGCAAAACAGGGTCGGCGTGCAGGTCGGCCTGCACCAACTCGATGAGCTCCAGCGGTTCGTGGCGGGCGAGCCATTCGAACTGCTCGACGCAGTGCCTGCTGAAGCGTCGCCGGGTCGCGACGACTGCCGTGTCTGACGCCATGGAGTTCGTGGAAGGACGCGCTGCACGCAGCCCACGCTGCTCAATCAACGTCCCCAGCCCCGTAATCGCCAATTCACTCATGAGTTGGGGCTCCAGCCCGTCTCGAAGCGTTCATGGTGGGTCTCCGGCACGAGCTCGACGAACGTGTCTTTCAGGAGTTGGTGGGCCGCCATCAGCTTGTCCGGTACGTCCGGCTGACTGCCGACGTCGAGCCGCGCTGTCGTCTCCAACTGGATGGTGTCCGCCCCAGACGAACGAAGGGTGGCCCGGTGAATCGCGATGGCGCGCGTCAAGCCGCGCACTTCGCCTTCGACGCTCGCGCGAAGCGAGCTCGGGAGCGAATCAACGCCAACCAGAAACGGCGCAATGGCAGGGACGAGTCCAGCGAGGTCGGGCAGCCCACGCCAGTGCCGCTCAGACGTGAGCAGGTCGACCATGGTGACTTCGATGGAGACCACCTTGAGAGTCAGGTTGTGCTCTTGACGAAGAGACGTCTCGAAGTGACCAAACTGATCGATCACCTCCTGGAAGAGACCGGGCTGACCGGGGCTACCGCGAAAGCTCGGGTACGCACGGCCGGGTCGTCGCCTCCAGTTGAGATGGAACCGATCGGCCTGGACCTGCATGACGCGCGTGTCGTCTTCCGAAATGAGCCAGGTACGAAGCCTTGGAACTGGAGCGAAGTCCACGACCCAAGGCTTCTGGTCGACCACGGCTGGCATCAACTGGTGGCGGGAGAAGGTGGGAGCGAGCGTGCTCCAGAGCCGCCCAACGAGCACCGGGTCGAGTTCCTGCACCGGCTCAAAGCGAATGCCACAAACGACTTCGTTGATGGGCGGGTCGCTGAAGCGCTTGAGAAGCACAGCCGAAGGATAGGCGGCACGATCTGATCGTCAACCCAGCATGTGGGCAGTGCTCGAGCGACGAGCTCGGATACGTTCGGCCCCGAGACGGGGCGCCGGCCGAAGCACGTGTCACCGGCGGCCGCATCGCCCTCTCAGGCAACGTCGCTTCTTCACGCCGGGGCGCTGCCGTAGCCACCCTTGACAGCGCGGCCGCGGCACCTCGACGTCGTGTCGTCGGCTTTGACACGCCCCACCACCACCCTCCGTTCGCGCCCGGCGCTGCCAACAAACACGACAAGCGCGGCGCGCGTGCACCACTCTGCGGCCCTGCGTTCCACTGCGACGCCGCTCTCACACAAACGTCACAGTCCGTGACTTGCCACCGCGCGCGGACGGTGAGCATGGGCGCCCTCACGACGCGGTGAGTCGCAAGCAGTCGCCCCCCCCAAACTCCGGAGTCGAACATGACGCGCAGCTTCTCGGCCGTGGTGCTGGCCTCTCTCGGTAGCGTGCTCCTGGCCTGCGGGCCTTCGAAGCTCACCATCGACGACCACGAGGGCCTCGGCCCCAACGACGGCGAAGTCTCGGTCCGAGTGCGCGGCCTCAACGAGCGCGGCGTGGACCGCATCGTCGTCAGCGCGAGCCCAGCGAACGTCACGCGCACGCTCACCTACGACGGCGCGGGCGGCTTCGCCGGCGTGCTGGTGCTGCCCTCTGGAAACCAGACGCTCACCGTGACGGCGTACGCCGGAGACGCGGGTGTGGTGGGCACGGGCACGGCGCAGGTGACGGTGGTGGCCGGCCAGTCGACGGCGGTCTCCATCATCATCCTCGACAACACGCAGCCTCCGCGCGGCGCGGGCATCGCCCCCATCATCACCACCTTCTCGGCGTCGCGGACGCGCGTGGGCCCGGCGGAGAACGTGGCGCTCAGCGCGACGGCGGTGGACCTGGACGGCGACCCGGTGACGTACCGCTGGACCGACGACTGCGGCGGCGTCTTCAGCGCGCCCAACGCCGCCAACACGAACTGGAACAAGGCCGCCGCGGGCACCTGCCGAGTGTCGCTCGAAGCGTCCGCCGCGGGCCTGACGGCGCGCGAGTCCATCGTCATCACCGTCGACGCGCAGCCCAGCTCCACCGGCACCGTCAACGTCAACGGGGAGTTCGTCGCGCGGCCCGAAATTCTGTCGCTCAAGCTGTCGGGCTTCGGCGGGGCGCAGCCGGTGCGTGAGGTGTTCCGCGCGTTCAGCCAGGCGGCCAACCTGACCGGCGTCGTGCCGGGCATGCAGCTGACGCTCGCCGTGACGTACTCGCAGGCCTCGACGTCGAGCGGTGCGGTGTCGCTGGCCTTCAGTGACACCTGCGGCGGGCTGAGCGCCGGCAGCAACGTGTGGCGCGCTCCGGCGGTGCCAGCCGGCAACGTGAGCCAGGCCTGCCGAATCACCGCCACCGCGACGTCGCACACCCTGACCGACAGCTTCTCGGTCGGCGTCGAGGTGCGGCCGGCGAGCGGTCCCGCGCTGGACGCTGGCGTTCGCCCTGATGCGGGCGCCGTGGTCGACGCCGGGGTGCGCCCTGATGCGGGCACGCGGCCGGACGCGGGCATGGTGTTCGACGCCGGCACGGTCGGCACGCCCGACGCTGGCGGCGCTACGGCGCGGGGCCTCGTCATCAGCCAGGTGTACGGCGGCGGCAGCCCGACGGGCACGTACGCGAACGACTTCGTCGAGCTGCACAACACGACGGGGAGCGCGCTGTCGGTCGACGGCTTCAAGCTGGCGTACAGCAGCGCGACGGGGACGAGCTGGCTGAGCATGTCGCTGCCCGCCGCGACCATTCCCGCGGGCGGCTTCTTCCTCGTGCAGATGAACCCGACGGCCACGGGCACCGCGCTGCCGGCCCCGGACTTCGTCGGCAGCCTCAATCTGTCGGCCACCAACGGGAAAGTGCTGCTCGCCGGCCCCGGCGTGGAGCCACAGGGCTGCCCCACCGACGCGCTCGACCTGGTCGGCTACGGCACGGCGAACTGCGCGGAAGGCACGGCGGTGGCGGCGCTGAGCAGCACTACCTCCGCGGTGCGCAATGCCGACGGCTGCTCGCGGACGCGGGACAACGCCGCGGACTTCACGGTGACCGCGACCGTCACGCCACGCAACGCCGCTTGGGCGCCGCGCGTCTGCGGGCCGTGACAGGACGGAAGCGGTGAGCGGTGTGTCGTGCCGACGGGCGCACGCTGAGCGAGCGTCCGAACAACCGGTCCGTGGGTCATCAGAGCGGGGGCGCGACCAGTGCGCTCCACGCCTGTGCCCACAGCTGCGCGTCGTCGCGTCGCCGTTCGCGCTCGTGCTCGCGCTGATCGCCCAGAGCTGCACGGGCCCAGTGCCGTCGAGCAGCGACAGCGGAGCAGGAGGCGTCGCTGGTAGCGGAGGCGTCGCTGGTAGCGGAGGCTTCGCTGGCAACGGAGGCGTCGCTGGCAGCGGAGGCGTCGCTGGCAGCGGAGGAGTCGCCGGCAGCGGAGGCGTCGCTGGTAGCGGAGGCGTCGCTGGTAGCGGAGGCGTCGCTGGTAGCGGAGGCGTCGCTGGTAGCGGAGGCGTCGCTGGTAGCGGAGGCGTCGCTGGTAGCGGAGGAGTCGCCGGCAGCGGAGGAGTCGCCGGCAGCGGAGGAGTCGCCGGCAGCGGAGGAGTCGCCGGCAGCGGAGGAGTCGCTGGCAGCGGAGGAGTCGCTGGCAGCGGAGGAGTCGCCGGCAACGGAGGAGTCGCCGGCAGCGGAGGAGTCGCTGGCAGCGGAGGAGTCGCCGGCAGCGGAGGAGTCGCCGGCAGCGGAGGAGTCGCCGGCAGCGGAGGCGTCGCAGGCAGCGGAGGCGTCGCTGGTAGCGGAGGCGTCGCTGGTAGCGGAGGCGTCGCCGGCAGCGGAGGCATCGTCGCGACGGAGCTGTCGCCTCGACCCCGGCAGCCGACGAGCAGCAACCCCCTCATCGACTTCTTCATTCAGGACGTGTGCACCGACACAAACGACGCCCCGCTCGCAGCGGACCCCGCGACCTGCCCTCGGCACCGAGACCTGCGCTTCGGCGAATTCCTGCCCTACGCGCGCACGGCCTTCGCCTTTCCCAGCGACGGCACGACGAGCTGGGCCTCGCTTCCAGTCCAGAGCGCCGACGGAGGCCTCCTCATTCTCCGCCCGGACCAGTGGGGCGCCGACGTCGTGCGTGACATCGGCGACGGCGGGCTCATGGCCGCCGCCTTCCGCGATCACAGCCGCGCAACTCCAGGGGCCGGCATCGACCTCATCGACACCGAGCAAAACACCGCCTGCATCATCGCCACCGAGAACGCCGCGACGTCGCTCACGACCTATTGGGACGCGCAGTGCGGCCACACCGACACGTGGAAGCTGTTTCCTCGAACGCTGACGCTCGGCGCACGCGGACAGCAGTCCAGCAGGCTGTACAGCCTGAGCGAGGGAGGCGACGTCTGCGTGGGTCCTGGTGGCCAGCCCGGCGGCACGTACACCGGCCTCGTCGACTACGCGTACCTCGCGACGCCCTTCGTGTTCACCTCAGGCAAGGCCTTGGTCACGATCGTCGAGCGGGCGTACAGCGACGCCGACGCCGGCGCGGCGACCTCCAAAGAAGTCCTCTACTTCACCCGTGAGTACGGCGTGACGCGCTGGGAAGCGTGGCAGACCCCCGCGAAGTGCCTCGAACTCTACGGGCCCGTCCACGGTCCCACGGTCTGCACGCCCACCTTCACGGCCCCCAACTGCAATGGCAACGCCTCCGAGACCGACCCCGTGACCGACGCCGGCATGGTGCGCTCGTCGTGCTGGGACTTGACGCACGCGCGCCCCTTCGACGTCCCGTACAACCCGCTCACCATCGCCGCGGGGCAGGGGCTGGTCTTCTCCAAGAACCTGCTGACCTCGGGTGACTTCGCGCGACGGACCATGGCCGGCTGGACAGTGCCTCCGGGCGGGCAGCTCCAGACCGACCTCGTGCAACACCCGCAGCTCAAGAACTGGCACCTGGACCTCGTGACGCCCGTCGGCACCGGCGCCGCGACCGCCAGCAGCAGCCTCTTCCAGGACGTCAGCCTTCAGACACTCCGAGGCCCGGCCACGCTCTACTTCGGCGGCCTGCTCCGCGCCGAACGCCCCTCGACGGCCGCCGTCGTCCTCTTCCTCTTCGACCAGACCGGCGTCGTCACCTCGCGCGTCGTCTCCGCGCAGCTCGACACCGGCTTTGCCCACGTCGGAGGCGCGCTGGCGTGGGACTTCACGGCCCAGCCCATCGTCACCGCGCGGCTGCAGGTGTACCCCGGAGCCCTCGGCACGCGGTACGGCGTGGACGAGCTGTACCTCACGCCGACGCGCTGAGCGTGTAGGCGGCGCACTCGACCGACCTCGAACGCGCGCCTCGGTGTTCGACGGGCTGCGTGGCGCAAGGCCTCAGCGCCCACAGGACAGCCCGAGGCGACCCACGCCGACGCTCACGGGCAGCGAACGTCTGCCTGGCCGCTTCGGGCTTCAACGTGACCGCTCCCCGCCCGTCGCTTTGGCGCTAAATCGGCGCTGTGCACCTGCCCGCCCGCACCTCCGGCGTCCTCCTCCCCGTCTTCTCGCTGCGCACCAAGGACGACGCGGGAGTCGGCGACTTCGCGGGCGTCCCGGCGCTGCTCGACTGGCTCACGCGCGCCGAGCAGCGCGTCCTCATGGTGCTGCCGCTGCTGCCGACGGCGCCGGGAGACCCCAGCCCCTACGGCACGCGCAGCGCCGTGGGGCTCAACCCGCTCTTCCTGCACCTGCCCTGGCTTGCCGATGCCGCGGCGCCGACGGAGGAAGAAGCCGCCACCCTCGCCCAGGCCCGCGCCCAGCCCGCCGTCGACTACGCGACCGTCTTTCCCCTCAAGACCGCGCTGCTCGAGCGCAGCTTCGCCCGCTTCGAAGCGCGCGGCGGCGACGCGGCGGCCTTCACCCAGTTCTGCACGGACCACGGCAACTGGCTCGATGCCTGGGCGCTCTTCGAAGCGCTCAGCGAAGCCCACGGCCGAGCCCCATGGTGGGACTGGCCTGAGCCCCTGGCGACTCGGCAGCCCACCGCGCTGGCCGAAGCGCAGCGCACCCACGCCCGCCGCGTGCGCTACTTCCAGTGGCTCCAGTGGAACGCCTTCGAGCAGTGGGGCCGCGTCCGCGCGCAGGCGCGCACCAAGGGCATCGAGCTGTGGGGCGACGAGCCCTTCATCATCGGCCAGGACTCCGCCGACTGCTGGCGCTTCCCGCACTACCTGCGCCGCGACGCGAGGCTGGGCGTGCCTCCGGACGAGTTCGCCAAGGAAGGCCAGGACTGGGGCCTGCCCTTCTTCGACTTCGAAGCCCTCGAGCGCGACGGCGACGGCTGGCTGCTCGAGCGGGCCAAGGGCGCCGACGCCTGCTTCGACGCGCGGCGGGTGGACCACGCCATTGGCTACTTCCGCCAGTACGTGCGTGACGCGCGCAGCCCCACCGGCCGCTTCGTCCCCGACGGGCGTGACGCGCAGCGCGCGCGGGGCCTGCGCACGCTGGGGCTGCTCGCGAAGGCCGGCCGCATCGTCGCGGAGGACCTGGGCGTCATTCCCCGCTTCGCCCGCGACGCGTTGGCCACGCTCGGCCTGCCTGGCTACCAAGTCATGCGCTGGGCCAGGGAAGACGGCGTGGTGCGAGACCCGCGGCACTACCCGCTCATCTCGCTCGTGACGACGGGCACCCACGACACCGAGACGCTGCGCAGCTGGTGGGAAGCCACCCACGTGGACGAACGCACGCTGCTCGCCGCGCGCTGGCCGACGCTGACGAGCCTCGACGTCGCCGAGCCCACGTTCACGCCCGACGCGCACGAAGCGCTGGTGGCCGCGGCGCTCCAGGCCCACAGCGCGCACTGTGTGCTGCCGTGGCAAGACGTCTTCGGCGAGCTCGAGCGCACCAACCACCCTGGCACGGTGGGGCCACAGAACTGGTCCTACCGGGTGCGGTGGACGAGCGAGTCGTTGCTGACCGAAGACGAGCCGCTGCGCCGCGCCGAGTGGCTGGGCCGGCTGACGCGAGAAGCCCACCGTCAGCGTCGTTGAGTGTGGCGGGCCGCTGCCCCACAATGCCCGCCCATGTCCTCACGCGGACTTCTTCTCCTGTCGCTGCTGCTCAGCGCGGCCTGTGTGGACTCGCTCGTGGCCTTCCCCATTCCCGTGGACGGCGGCGGCGGCGCCGGGGGTGCGGTCGCTGACGGCGGCGGCGGCGCAGGAGGAGGCGGAGGAGCTGGCGGCGGGGTCGCGGGCGGAGGTGGCGGCGCTGACGCGGGCTGCGAGTCGCCACGGCAGGTCTGCATTGGAAGCTGCGTCGACGTCTTGCAGGACAACACCCACTGCGGGGCCTGCGGCAGCTCTTGTGCGCCGAACGAAGCCTGCAACGTCGGCCAGTGCCGCCAGCGTGACTGCGTGGGCACGGACTGCGCGGCGGATCAGGTCTGCGCCGCCGGTCGCTGCCGCCACGTGCGCTGCGACGACACCACCTGCGCGACGGGCACGACCTGTCACCAGGGAACCTGCGTGCCGAACAACTGCATCGACACCAACTGCCCGTCCGGGACCGCGTGTGTGGCCGGCGCCTGCGTCGACGTGCCCTGCATCGGCGTGACGTGTGGCCAGGGCACGGTGTGCCGGGCCGGGCGCTGCGAGGTCGTCACCGGCTGCGACGGCGGGACAGATGCGGGCGCGGTGGCGGACCCGAACAACTGCGGCCAGTGCGGCAACGTGTGCCCCACGCCGGTGAACGCGACCCGCGTGTGCGCGGCGGGCCGCTGCGGCCGGAGCACCTGCGCTGCGGGCTTCTTCGACGTCGACGGCCGCGCCACCTTCGGCTGTGAGAGCCAGTGCAGCGGCAGCACCTGCACGCTGCCCGACGGCGGCCAGGTGACGCTGACGCAGCCGCCGGTGCACGAGGCGAGCGTGACGGTGCGCGAGCTGGCCAGCGGCGGAGCCCACGGCGCGGCCGCCCAGTCGAGCGCGTCGTACCGAAACGTGGGCGTGCTGGGCGAGAGCACGCCCAGCAGCGCGCCGCAGAACGAGCAGACCGGTGGCGGTTTCCGGAACTTCGGCGGTGTCGTGCAGCAGGACCGCAGGCGCTGAAAGCGTGTCGTCGGGTGGTTTCGCAGCAGTCAGTGGCCCCATGGGGCGGAGGAGTTTCACGAATGAAGCGCACGCTGCTGGCCTTGAGTCTGTGTCTGAGCACGGCCGCCTTCGCCCAGGTCCCGACGAGGCTGGGCTACCAAGGGCGGCTGTTCAATTCCGACGGCACGGCGGCCACCGGCACCGTCACGCTGGCGTTCTCGCTCTTCGCGGACGCGACGGGTGGCACGGCGGTGTGGGGGCCCGAATCCCACCAGCTCGTCCTGAGTGACGGCTGGTACGCGCTGTACCTGGGCGACCGCACGCCGTCGGGCTGTATGGGCACCGCGTGCACGGGCATTCCTGAGACCGTCTTCACCGGAGCGGACCTGTACCTGGAGCTCTCCGTCAACGGGACGAGCCTGACGCCGCGGCAGCGCGTGGCGTCGGTGGCCTACGCGGTGACGGCGCGCAACCTGGCCGGCGGGAGCGTGAGCGCCACCTCCATCTCCGTGGGCGGCAGCCAGGTCATCAACAACCAGGGGCGGCTCGTCGGCGCCGCGGCGTACAGCGCGGGGCCTGGCATTGAAATCAGCATGGCCGGCACCATTGGCCTGCGCTCCGGCTGCGCGGCGGGCCAGGTGCTGCGCTTCGACGGGAGCAGCTGGGTGTGCGCGACGCTGGTGGTGGACGGCGGCGTGGCCGCCAACGTGTCCGTCGGCGCGGGGCTGGCCGGTGACGGGAGCCCGACGGATCCACTGCGCAGCACGCTGACGGCGGGCGCGGGCCTCACCCTGTCCTCGGGCAACGTCCTCTCGCTGCTGACGACCTGCTCGCCGGGCCAATCACTCGTCTATTCCGGGACGAGCTGGGTCTGCTCGACGCTGAGCGCTTCGGACGCGGGCGGCTTCACTGGGTTGACGGTGGGCCCGGGGCTGTTGGGCAACGGCACGCCGGCCAACCCGCTGCGGCTGGCGGACAGCGCGGGGGTGCCGTCGGCGACGCACATCTACGCGAACGGCCCTCGGCCGCTGCAGCCCTTCGCCATGGCGCAGGCGTCGGCGACGTTCCCCCGTGGCTCCAACGCGTGGGACGCCTTCGGCGTGCGCAGCCCCGCGGTCGTGAGAGTCGGAAGCACCTACCGCATGGTGTTCGTCGGCGAGACGAGCACGACGGTGACGGACCTCGGCACGGCCACCTCGACGGACGGCGTCGTGTGGACTCGCACCATGACGCCGGTGCTGACGCGCGGCGCGACGGGGCAGTTCGACGCGGCGCGCATGGACACCCCATGCATGCTGCACGACGGGACGACGTACCACCTGTACTACGCAGGGTTGAACGCGGCGTCCGGCGGGGCGTGGCGCCTGGGCAAGGCGACGTCGACCGACGGGCAGACCTGGACCAAGGTGGCCGGGGCCGCGGGGCTCGGCTCGGTGCTGAGCTTGGGCGCGGCCAACACCTTCGACGACGCGCACGTGTGGTCCTGCTCCGTCATGAAGGAAGGCACCGCGTGGACGCTCTGGTACGCCGGCTACGACGGCACCAACTGGCGCATCGGCCGCGCGACGTCGACTGACGGCTCGAGCTGGACGAAGGACTCCGCCAACCCGGTCCTCAACACACCGGTCGCCAGCCACTACGACTTCAACCCCGCGGTCGCGCCGGCCTCGCGCATCTGGTCGCCGTCGGTCGCCCGCATCGGCAGCACGTACTACATGCTCTACGCGGGCAGCCCCGTCCCGACGACGGGCGCGTACACGTTGGTGGGCTTGGCGACGTCCCGCGACGGGCGCACCTGGTCCAAGTCCCCCGTGCCGGCAATCTTGAATGAGCCGGGCATCACCGGCATTCAGCCGGGCAGCTGGGTCGTCGACGGCGCGCGCATTCTCTTCTTCGGCACGCAGTACAACGGCACGTTCAGCGTCATCAACACCTGGGTCATGGACCACCACTAAGCGAATGACGAACCTGCTCTTGGCCGCCCTGCTGGCCGCTCCGTCGCTCGGCGGGCGGCTCGACGTGGGGCTGGCGCTGCCGCTCAGCCAGCCGCAGACGTTCTACTTCTCGGCGGGGCCGCAGGTGTCGGGCACCGCCATGCTGGGGGTGCTGCCGTTCCTGGACGTCGAAGTGCAGCTGGGCTGGCTGTTGCTCGACCGCACGCCGTCCTCGCCCACCGCCGGGCCGGGCACGCTGCTCTCGCTGGGCGCCGGGGCGCGGCTCAAGCTGCCGCACAGCGAGCGGCTCCTCGTGCCGTGGGCCGAGTTCCTGCTCAACTACGGCTTCTCGGGCGGCAGTCGCTTCCCCATCACCGCGACGGCGGGCGTGTCGCTGCACCCCGGGAAGCTCGGCTTCCTCGTCGGCGCCTTCTTCCGGCTGCACCACATCGTCCCCGCGCAGGAAGCGTCAACCAGTCTCCAGGTGTCCCCCGCGACGCTCCTGTCCGTGGGCCTGTCGGTGGAGTTCATGACCGTCACCCGCGAAGACAAGGACGGCGACGGCGTGGCCGACACCTCGGACGCCTGCCCTGCGGACAAGGGCAGCGCGCCGAACGGCTGCCCCGAGGCGAGTGAGCCCACCGACGACGCCGACGGCGACGGCGACGGCGTGCCCGACGCCCAGGACACCTGCGCCACCAAGCCCGAAGACAAGGACGGCGTGAAGGACGACGACGGCTGCCCGGAGCTCGACGGCGACGCCGACGGCATCGACGACGTCGACGACCGCTGCCCCACGCAGCCCGGCACGCTCGCCGGCAAGGGCTGCCCCGGCGCCAGCAACGACAAGGACAAAGACGGCGTGCCCGACGACCAGGACCGCTGCCCCGACGTGGCCGGCGGGAAGGACCAGGGCGGCTGCCCCAAGTACCGCGAGCTGACCGTCACCGAAGTGAAGATCGAGATTAAGGAAAAAATCTTCTTCGCCTTCGGCAAGACGAGCCTGCTGCCCAAGTCCGAGCCCCTGCTCGACGAGGTGGCGCAGGCGCTCCTCGACCGCGGGCTGTGCGTGCGCGTCGAAGGCCACACCGACAACCGGGGCGCCAAGGAAGCCAACCTCACGCTGTCACAAGGCCGCGCCGAGGCCGTGCGCGACTACCTGGTGCAGAAGGGCGTGCCGCCCGAGCACGTCACCCCCAAGGGCTACGGCGACCAGCTCCCCGTCGACGACAACGCGACGCTCGAAGGCCGCGAGAACAACCGCCGGGTGGAGTTCATCCTCATTCCCTGCGCGCCGTAGCTCGGCCGAAGGTGCGAGGGCGTTGGGGGTCGGTCAGCGCCCCGCTTCCGTCGGCGCTCGCGGCGCGAGGGCCTTCAGCTCGTAGGTGTCCACCAAGCCCTGCACCTTCGCCACCCAGCCGTCCGCCTCGCCGGCCCGTCCGTTCCGCTCACACCACCGCTGCGCCGCCGTCGCCGCTTCGGCCGCGGGCCACGGTGACTCCAGCGACAGCGCCCGCTCGTACAACGCCGCGCAGGCCGCCAGCGGAGGCACCCCCTCGAGCGCCCCGAGCCGCGCCGCGAAGACGTCCGCGTGCAGCGCCAGCGTCGGGTGTCGTCCGAGCGCGCGCATGTCCTTCATCGCCGCGCGGGCCTTGCCCAGGGCGAGCGCGTCGCCGGGCCGCGCTTCGGCCTGTGTCAGCCGGCGGCGAGTCTTGGCCACGAAGTACTGCTTGAGCTGGTGCGGGTGGTTCTTCGCGCTCAGCCCGTCGGCGTCGTGAAAGGCAAAGGCTTCCTCGAGCGCCTCGTCGCTCGCGCCGGACAGTTCGAGGAAGAGCGTGCGGTGGGCAGACAGCTGCATTTTTCGCCAGCGGTCCTTCGCCGCGTACTCGCGCAAAAGGGCGGCGTAGTCGTCCAGGTGCCGCCGGCCTTCCTCCGCGCGCCCCAACAGCGCCAGCGTCGGCCCGGCGTAGCAACGGAACGTGTGGCCGCGCGCCAACAGGCTCCCGGCTTCGGCTACCCGGGCGAGCCCCAGCTGGGTGGCTGCCCACCCTTTGCCTGGCTCGCCGCGCATCAGGTGGCTCCACGAGATGCTGGCGACCAAGGTCAGCAGGTCCGGGAGCTCGGTCCACCGCGCGTACTCGGCGAAGACGCGCTCGATGAGCGCCCGGCCTTCCAGCGGCGCTCCCCCCATGTCGATCGACAAGCCGGCCATGCCCAGTGCGTGGGCGTAGGCCCCGGGATCTTCGAGCGCCTGCGCCAGCCGTTGGGCCGCTCCAATCAACCGCCGACTGAGCGCCACCCGCCCGGTGATGGCCGCCGGCACGCTCGCGAACGCGTACCAGCTGGCGGCCTCGCGCTTCGTGCCCAGCCGAGCGACGTGCGCGTAGCCCCGGAGAATGGCCTGCACGACGAGGGGCCGCTTCATCAAGAAGTAGGCGGCAGTCCCAGCGCTGAAGTACAGCCGGGACGCCAGCGCGTCGCCGGCCCGCTCCGCCTCGCGCCAGCGCAGCACGTTCTTCTTCACGTACGCCCAGCCGAAAGCGAGCAGCGTGCGCGCGTACGCCAGCGGCCGGTGAGAGACGCCGGGCAAGGACAGCGCGCGGAGCGCCCGGTCACACTCTTTGAGGGTCAGGTCCGTATCCAGGCGGCTGAGCGACAGCCGCGACAACCCCTGGTGGGCGTACGCGCGCGCGAGCGCTGACTGCCCGTGCGCGGCGAGCTGCTCGAAGGTGCGGTGCGCCTCTTCGAGATCGTTGGAGCCCAGCGCGACCTCGGCGAGGAGCTGCTGGCCGTCGTCGGGAAACGGTTGGCCGCTCGCCTGGGCGACGGCCCGCGCCGCGACCGCCAGCCGCTTGGCCTGCTCCGCGTCGAAGCTGCCTTCGGCCTCTCGCGCGCCGTCGAGCAGGGCCGCCAGCCGCTCC
>JALHOS010000039.1 GCA_022842905.1 Myxococcaceae bacterium
ATTACGAGACGATCATCACGTACACCGGCGGCTACGACGACATGGTGCGGCAGAAGGCGCAGGTGCGCAGCCGCATCGAGTCGGAGAACGCCGAGAAGTCGAAGAAGATCTCCCAGCTGCAGGACTTCGTGGCGCGCTTCTCGGCCGGCACCCGCGCCAGCCAGGTCCAGAGCCGCAAAAACCAGCTCGAGAAGCTCAAGGTCGAAGATCTCAAGCGCTCCAACATCGCCCGGCCCTTCATCAAGTTCGAACAGAAGGTGCCCAGCGGGAAGCAGACGCTGACGATCAAGGACCTGACCAAGTCCTACGACGGGCAGACGATCATCCCGCCGTTCTCGGCGCTGGTGACCAAGGGCGAGAAGATCTGCGTCATCGGCAAGAACGGCGTGGGCAAGTCGACGCTGGTGAAGATGCTCGCGGGCGTGGTCCAGCCGGACGGCGGCGACGTCGAGTGGGGGCACGCGGCGAGCGTGGGGTACATGCCGCAGGACCACCACGGCATCATCAAGAAGGGCACGACGGTCTACGGGTACCTGCGCGATCTCGACGCGAAGATGAGCAACGAGGAGATCTCCGGGCTGCTCGGCCGCATGTTGTTCAGTGGCGAAGAGCGCATGAAGCCGACGGACACGCTGTCGGGCGGCGAGACGGTGCGCACGCTCTTGGCCCAGCTGATGATGCGCAAGGACAACGTGCTGGTGCTGGACGAGCCGACCAACCACCTGGACCTCGAGTCGATCGCGGCGCTCGGCGAAGGCCTGGCCCGCTACGAGGGCACGGTGATCATCGTCACGCACGATCAGCAGCTGATCGGCGAGGTCGCGACCCGCATCTGGGCGCCGCGGCGGGGCAAAGAAGTCATCGACTTCGTGGGTGGGCTCGACGACTTCCTGGTCAAGCACGCGGACGTCGCGGCGCAGCGCCGCTGAAGCCCTGGCTTCAGACCGCCTTGTGCACGGCCTCGCGCAACAGCGGGGCGACGTGATCCGCGTCGTTGAGCCGAACGACTTGCAGGTGATCGACCGAGTCTCCGGCGAGCACGTTGAGCGTCGCCGGCGCCTGGCGAAACGCCCACACCCGCTCCAGCGGCAGGCCCAGCGCGTGGCACAGCAGCACCCGGTTCACCGCGTCGTGCGCCACCACGAGGATCGTCTGGTCCGCGCCCAGCCCGTCCGTCGCGCGCTTGAGCGCGGCGAGCGCGCGCCCCAGCACCTGCCCCAACGACTCCGCCCCGGGCCCGGCGGGCAGGTCCGCCGTCGGCGCTTCCTTCCACGCCTTGAGCAGCTCCGGGTGGGACTGCTGGATCTCCGTCACCAGCTTGCCTTCCCACGCGCCGTGGCTGATCTCCTTGAGCCCGTCGTCGAACTTGAGCAGCGACGCGCGCGGCCCGAGCACCAGCTCCGCGGTGCGGCGCGCCCGAGACAGCGGCGAGGCCACCGCGCGGTGGATCGTCACGTCGAGCAGCCGCTGGCCCAGCGCTTGGGCCTGCGCTTCACCGCTGGGCAACAACGGAATGTCGGTGTGGCCCTGGTAGCGGCCTTCGCGGTTCCACGGCGTCTCCCCGTGGCGGGCGAGCAAAATGTTCATGAGGACGCGCTGCGTACCACCGCCCTCCCCCGCGCCCAAAGGACCACGCGCTACGCGGCCCGGCGCACGACGGCCTGCACGCCGCCTCGTGGGCGCAGCGTGGCGAACTCGTCGGTGTCGAGCGACGGGTCCGTCACCTCCACCCGCACCTTCTGGAAGATCGTCGCCAGCACCAGCGGGCCTTCGAGCAGCGCGAAGTGGTTGCCGATGCACACCCGCGGCCCGGTCCCGAAGGGCAGCCACGCCGCGCGGTGCCGCTGGGCTTCGGCTTCGGGCGTGAAGCGATCGGGGTCGAAGCGGTCCGGGTCCGGCCAGACCGACGGGTGGCGGTGAAGGCTCCAGATCGGCACGAAGACGATGCTGCGCTTGGGCACCGCCACATCGCCCAGCGTGATGGGCTCGAGCGCCTGACGAACGAGCAGCGTCACGGGCGGAAACAGCCGCATCGCTTCCTTGAACACGCGCTGCACCACGGGCATGCGCGCGACGTCCTGGAACGTGGGCGGCCGGCCGCCGAGGCCGTCGACTTCGGCCTGGAGCTTGTCCTGCCAGCTGGGGTTGCGCGCCAAGAGCTTGAGGCTCCACGCCAGCGCGTTGGCGGTCGTCTCGTGGCCGGCAACGAAGAGCGTGGCGGACTCGTCGCGCAGCTGCTGGTCCGTCATGACGGTGCCGTCTTCGTCCTGCGCGGCGAGGAGGCGCGTCAGCAGATCGTCCCGCCCCGTCGGGTGTGCGCGCCGCTCGGCGATCAGCTGCCCCAGCCGCCGCTCGATGGTGGCCTTCGCGTTCACCATGGCCGGGCTGTCGGCGCCGGGGATCAGGAACGGCGTGTGGGCCTTCTTGTCCACCGCTGCCTTGAGCGCCGCGGGCAGCGGGAGCTTGGGCAGCAGCCGCTCGACGGACTCCTGCAGCACCACGTTCGTCACCAGCTGCCTGGCGGCGATGTTGTCGTTTACCCACCCGAGCAGCACGGTGATCGCCTGCGCCACCTCGTCGTCTTCGGTGAAGGCCTGCGCGCCGAACAGCGTGCGCCCGACGATGAACATGGTGATGCGCGTCATCTCGTGGGCCAGATCCAGCGCCTGGCGGTCCTTCCAGCCGTCCACCACCTCCAGGGCGGTGTCCGTCATCACCTGCGCGTAGCGGCTGAGGTTCGCGGGCTGGAAGAGCGGCGCCATGAGTCGCCGCTGCCGGCGCCACAGCTCACCTTCGCTCATGAACAGGCCTTCACCAGCCAGGTGGGACAGCAGCAGCTTGAGGCCCGGCGACTTACGCGTGTGCTTGGCGTGCTCGACGAGCAGCTCCTGCGCGAGCTCGGGGGTGTTGGCGACCAGGAAGCGGCGACCGAACAGGTCCATGCGGGTCAGCGGCCCGGCGGCCTGGGCTTGTTCGAACAGCCGGAGCCGGTGGTGCTGCAGCGCCTCGGAGTGACCCGAGAAGCGCCTGCGGCCTGGCACTTCGGGCAGCGAGTCGACGGTGCGCATGGACGTGACCTTTCGGTGGGCTCAGACACGCATTTCTAGCCGCGTGCGCTGGCGACGCACGGACTAAGGTGCCGCCTCTGTCGATGTCGCCCAGCCTCTTCCTCAACCGCCGACTGCTGCTCATCACTGGCAAGGGCGGCGTCGGAAAGACGGTGTTCACCGCGGCGTTGGCGCGGGCGTTCGCGCAGCAGGGCAAGCGCGTGCTGTGCGGGGAGATCGTCGCGCACCCCGACACGCCGTCGCAGCTGCGCGAAGCGCTGGGCGGGCCGCCGCCGACCGAAGAGCCCACGCTGCTCCGCGAGAACATCTTCGGCGTGCTGCTGACGCCCACCATGGGCCACCTGCGCTTCCTGCAAGACGCGCTGCCGATCCGCGTGCTCGCCGACGCGGCCATGAAGTCGCAGGGCCTCAAGAAGTTCCTGTCCGCGGCGCCGGGCTTCTCGGACATGGGCGTCATGTACCGCATGCTCGATCTGCTGAAGCGGGACAACGGGCGCGGTCAGCCGCTCTACGACGTGTGCCTGGTGGACTCGCCGGCGACCGGCCACGCGCTCGCGCTCGCGCAGATCCCCGAGTTCCTTACCCGCGTTCTGCCCGGGGGCCCGATCTTCCGCGCGGCGCAGGAAGGACTGCGGGTGCTGACCGATCCGGCCGTCACGGCCACCGTCATCGTCACGCTGCCCGAAGCGCTGCCGGTCACCGAAGCGCTCGAGCTGGAGCGCGGCCTCATGCGCTACCGCCTGCCGGTGTCGGCGATCGTCGTCAACCGCGTGCCGCACGATCCGTTCTCGACCGACGAGCGGTCGCAGCTGCGTGAGGCGATCGCCGCGGAGCAGGGCCTGGTCTACGGCGCGCGAGAGCTTCAGCGAATCGAACGCGCGGAGGTCGCGCTCAAGGGGCTCGCGGCGCAGCGGACCCAAGGGGTGCTGACGCTGCCGGAAGTCGACTTCAGCAGCAGCGCGAGCGCATCGACCGAGCTGGGGCGCTTGCTGGCCGCCCAAGCCTGAGGCGCCACGCGGCTCAGCCCACGTACGCGGGGGTCGTCTGGGCGATCCCCTGCGCGACGTCGTGGGTCGGCGCGTAGCCCAGCGCCCCCACGATCTTCGAGATGTCGGCCTGGGAGTCGCGAATGTCGCCGGGGCGAGCGGGCCGGTACACGGGCTCGAGCCGAGCGACCTCGGGCTTCTGCGCGGCGACCTGCGCGCGAATGAGCGCGTACAGCTCGTTGAGGCTCGTCTTTCCGCCCACCGACACGTTGTAGACGGTGTCGGTGACGGCGCTCCCCTCGGCCAGCGCGGCGCGCAGGTTGGCCTGCACGGCGTTGGCCACGAAGCAGAAGTCGCGGCTCGTCAGCCCGTCGCCGTAGATCTCACACGCCTCACCGCGCGCCAGCGCCGCGTACCAGCGTGGGATCACCGCGGCGTACGCGCCGTTCGGATCCTGCCGAGGCCCGAACACGTTGAAGTAGCGCAGACCCACCGTCTGCAGCCCGTAGCAGCGCTGAAAGACGCCCGCGTAGATCTCGTTGACGTGTTTGGTCGCCGCGTACGGTGAGAGCACCCGCCCGGTGCGCGCTTCCACCTTCGGCAGGACTGGATCGTCGCCGTACACCGAGCTCGACGACGCGTAGACGAACCGCGCCACCTTCGCGTCGCGCGCCGCGGCCAGCATGTGCAGGAAGCCGTCCACGTTGGCGCGGTGGCTGGCGATCGGATCCTTCAGGCTCCGCGGCACGCTGCCCAAGGCCGCCTGGTGCAGCACGTAGGCGACGCCCGCGCAGGCCTTCTCACAGCTGGCCAGCTCCGCCACGTCGCCTTCGATGAAGGTGAAGCGCCCGCGCCCACGCGCGAGGCCCACCGCCGCCTCGAGGTTGCTGCGAAAGCCGGTGGCGAAGTTGTCCAGGCCGACCACGTCCTGCTCGGCCTCCAACAGCGCCTGCACCAGGTGTGAGCCGATGAAGCCGGCCGCGCCCGTTACCAGCCACCGGCCGCGCTCTTGGGCCAGGCGATCCGCCAGCGGCCAGCTCATGTCAGAGGCACCAGTAGCTCACGCGGCCCTTGGGCAGGGCTTCGGGGTTCAGCGCGCTCTTGACGTCGACCAGCACGCCGCCCGGCTTGATGCGCTCGACCAGCTCGGCCACCGGCACGCCGACGAACTGCTTGTGCGAGACGGCGAGGATCAGCGCGTCCAGCCCGGTGAACTCCTCGAGCCGGTTGAGCGACAGGCCGTACTCGTGCTGCGTCTCCTCGGCGTTCGCGTACGGATCGTAGAGCAGCGGCTCCACCCCGAACTCGCGCAGCTCCGCGAGAATGTCGGGCACCTTGCTGTTGCGAATGTCGGCGACGTTCTCCTTGAACGTCAGCCCGAGCACGCCGATGCGGGCGCCCTTCACCGGCAGGTTCTGGTGCACCAGCAGCTTGACGGTGCGCTGCGCGACGTACGCGCCCATGGAGTTGTTGATTCGCCGGCCCGCGAGGATCACCTGCGGCTGGTAGCCCAGCTCCTCCGCCTTGGTCGTCAGGTAGTACGGGTCGACGCCGATGCAGTGGCCCCCGACGAGCCCGGGGGAGAACTTGAGGAAGTTCCACTTCGTGCCCGCCGCGGCCAGCACGTCACGCGTGCGAATGCCCATGCGGTCGAAGATGAGCGACAGCTCGTTCATGAGCGCGATGTTGAGGTCGCGCTGAGTGTTCTCGATCACCTTCGCCGCCTCGGCCACCTTGATGCTGCTGGCCTTGAAGACGCCCGCGTCGATGATCGCCGCGTAGGTCGCCGCGACGCGCTCGAGCGTGGGCCCGTCTTCGCCGGACACCACCTTCACGATGCGCTCGAGCGTGTGCTGCGTGTCGCCGGGGTTGATGCGCTCGGGCGAGTAGCCCAGCTTGAAGTCCACGGCCTGCTTCAGGCCCGACTCCTTGGCCAGAATGGGGCCGCAGATCTCCTCGGTGACCCCCGGGTACACCGTCGACTCGTAGACGACGACGGCGCCCTTCTTGAGCACCCGGCCGACCGTCTCCGACGCCTTCACGACCGGGGTCAGATCCGGCCGGTTGTTCTTGTCGACCGGGGTCGGCACGGCGACGACGAAGAACGTGCAGTCCTTCAGCGCCGCCGGATCCCACGTCATGCTCAAGGTGCTGGCCTTGAGCACCTCGGCGGGCACTTCGCCGGTGCGATCGTCGCCGGCCCTGAGCGCCTTGACCTTCTCCTGGTTGATGTCGAAGCCGACCGTCCCAGGGAACTTCCGCGCGAACGCCAGCGCGACCGGCAGCCCCACGTAGCCCAACCCAATCACCGCGATCTTTTCGGACACGCGCGCGCCTCTAGCGAAAAAGGACTTCGAGATCGAGGCGATGGTGCCCGGGGCTTCCATCCACATTCAGCCCGAGCGCCGCCCGGGTCGCCACGGCGAGCGCCGCCAGCCTCCGCACCGCGCGACCTTGGCCGTCGGGCAGCGCGACTCCCAGCCGCTGCGCGACCAGCTCCACGCTCCCCGGCCGCCCGCGGTTGACCTGTGCCAACAGGCTGCGCAGATCCACGAAGCGTTCAGGCCGCAGTCCTTCGAGCGCGAGCAGCTTGGCGCAGTACGTGCCCCAGCCGACCAGCGTGTCGTCCGGCTGGAGGAAGCGCGCCCAGCGGGCCAGCGCCGACGCTCGCCGCTCAGCCTGGGTGATGGCGAGGGCGGGCAGATCGAGGTGCGCGGGCACCGACGGGGACAACGGGCGGCTGGGGCGCAGGAGCGCGAAGAAGCCGGGGCCCTCTTCGCCGATGGCTTGCGCCACGAGCTGCACGAGCTCGGGCTCTCCTTCGGGGCGATCGACCGCGTCGAGCGGCCAGGCGTTCGCTTCGCCGAAGACGGTGACGACGCGGCCCGGCGCGGACTTCAGCGGCGCGAGCGGGTCCACCTTGACCGTGTTGCGCTTGGTCTTGCGCTTGTGTCGGGAGCCCCCGCTGCGCTGCGTGAACGCGAGCTGCCGGTCCACCATGGCGTCGAAGGCAGACAGGATCGGGCTGAAGCGCCCCGGGGCGCGTTCGAGCCGTTCCAAGACGTACGCCGTCGCCTCGATCGTCGAGTAGTGCGCGTCCGTCGGCTCCTTGCGAATGCGGTAGTTGCCCGGCGTGGTCGGCGTGAAGCGCAGCCGCGGCAGCCGGGACAGCAGCGGGCACTTCTCCACTACCTTGCGCGCGTTGGACCAGGTGCCGTCGACGACGACGAGCGTGCGAGGCGGCGTGGCGAGCGCTTCGACGTCAGCCGCGGAGTCGGACGGGAACAACACCGCCACGTCGCTCTGAGCGCACAGCGCTTCCAGCGCGGGCGTGCCGACGGCGGTCAGGCCGATGAAGAGGCGGGAGTTCGGCAGCGACAGGTGCGCCATGCGACAGGTGCTGATCGGGACCTTCGCTTCCCGCGGGTGCTGGAGGAAGACGACGTGCGTGGCGCTGGGGACGGGCTGGAGCGCGTCACACCAGCAGACGCGCTTGGGGCGCCGGCAGCGCAGGCACACGTCGCGATGAGCGGGCAGCTCGGCGTCCACCCCTCGGACCCTTCCCTCAGGCCAGCCGCGGGCGCAAGCAGCGGTTGTGAGCGAAGCGTTCGCACCTACACGAGGCCGCGTGCTTAGAAGCCCGGCCCATGACCCTTCGACTCCTCGCCGCCTGTGCGCTGCTCGTGTCGTCTGCCGTCCTCGCGAATCCCAAGAAGCCCGCCCCCACGCCCGCGGAGCCAGCGCCGAGCGCGGAAGGACAGCCAGCCGAAGGGGAGGCCGCTGCCAACGAGCCGTTGCCTCCAGGCATGACCCCGGGGCCAGCCAAGGTGAAGCTGGGCCACAACGCCGAGATCCAGGTGCCTGAAGGCGTCGTCTTTGGTGACGCCTCCATCGCCAAGAAGATCATGGAGCAGTCAGGCAACCTGGTCAGCGGCCAGGAAGCGGGGATCCTCCTGCTCGAGGGCTCCACCGTGCTCTTCGAGTTCGACGACGTCGGCTACGTGAAGGACGACGACAAGGACAAGCTCGACGCCGACAAGATGTTGTCATCGCTGCGCGAAGGGCAGGACGAAGCGAACAAGGAGCTGGCCAAGCTCGGCCGACCGCAGCTCGAGCTGCCGCGCTGGGCCGTCAAGCCGCACTACGACGACGCCACCCACAACATGGAGTGGGCGCCCGTGGTGAAGAACAAGGAGAACGGCCACGAGACGGTCAACTACAACGTGCGGCTCTTGGGGCGCCGCGGCGTCATGGAGGCGACGCTGCTGGTGAAGCCCGAGGGCCTCGAGACGGAGCTGCCGATCTTCCGGCAGACGCTCAAGGGCTTCGCCTTCAACGCGGGCGAGGACTACGCGTCGTGGCGAGACGGCGACAAGGTCGCGGAGTACGGCCTGGCCGCGCTGGTGACGGGTGGCGCGGTGGCGGTGGCGGCCAAGTCCGGCCTGTTGGGCAAGCTGTGGAAGTTGATCGTCGCCGGCATCGCCGCGCTCGTCGCCGGTGCGCAGAAGCTGTTCGGCAAGAAGGACACCACCGTCGTCTCTCAGGATCAGCAGCGCGGCGAGTGAGTCTGAAGTGAGCACCGCGGCCGAGCTCTTCGCGATCTTCGCCGCGATCTACGTGGTCGACTGCTTCCGCTGGGTCGCGCGCACGGCGGTGGTCTTCTCGCGGCTGCCGCTGGTGGGCAGCTCCGTCGGCCGTGCCTGGCGGCTGGCGGCGCAGTTCAAGCGAGGCCTGGCGTTCGGCTTTCCGTTCCCTCCGTTCGGCAGCCTCTACGACTGCGAGGCGCTGCCGTTCCGCCCCGGTCCCCTGGGCCTCACCTTCCCCGCCGCCGACGAGTCGGGCTGGACGCGGCCCAGTGAGCACGAGCTGCTCGTCCCGTGGGGTCAGACCGCCACGCTGCGCTTCGACGGGCTCGTGCTGGTTGGACCTGCGGGCCCGTTGCACGCGTTCGGATCCAAGGCGAGCGCCAGCGCGACGCTCGCGTTCCTCGAGGCGATCCGCGGCGAGCCCAAGCCGAAGGACGCGTGGACGGTGGTCGAGCGTGCCTACGCCCCGCGCTTCGATCTGAACGCGCTCGACGAGCGCCTGCGGGCCTGGCGCCGCTGGCAGTGGCCCGTGCGCGTGACGAACTCGGCGTTGTTCCTCGGCATCTTCGGCTCGCTGGGCCTGTACGTCTTCGCCAAGCACCCGCCGCACCCGCTGCTCGTGCTCTCGACGGTCTTCGGGCTGTGGCTGCTGGCGCTGGTGACGAACGTCATCGCGGTGCGCAAGACGCTGCCCAAGGCGCTGCGCCCCGGCGGCGGCCAGCTCGCGGTCATGTTCATCTCCCCGCTGTCCCTCATTCGATCCTTCGACTTCATCGAGCCGGAGCTGGTCGGCGGTTTCGAGCCCGAGCTCGTCGCGGCGGCGGTGCTGGAGCCGAGCGTGGCCGCGCGCTTCGTGGACGAGCGCCTGCGCCAGCTCGAGCACGCGCTGGCTCCGGCCGAGCTCACGCTCGCGTCGCCGGAGCTCCAGGCCCAGGACGAGCGCCTGCGCCGGCACCTCAGCGAGCGCCTGCGCCGGCTGGTGCGGGAAAAGCAACTGCCTCCACCCCCGGCTCCACCGAAGGGCCGCCACTGCCCGCGCTGCCTGGCCGAGTATGGCGTCCAGGCGAAAGCGACGAGCTGCTCGTCGTGCGCAGCCGTGGCGTTGGTGGGGTAGCGCGCGTCGAGCGGGCAGCAGAGCGCAGCCCTGAACCGTTCGGATCGACCAGTGGATTCGGTGCGTCGCACCCTCGCGCTTCGAAAAAGCCGAGCGGCTGGAGCCTTGCGTTCAAGGCCCCAGCCGCTCCATGTGCTCGTACCCTGGCTGGCTACCGACGGCGCTTGGTGAGCGCGTGGGCGACCTCCTTTCTCGACGGCCCGTGCTGCTTGACCGCGTCGAGGACCATTCGCTTCGACGTAGCGGTACTGCGAACCAAATGCCGGAACTCATGCGGCTGCTGGGAAGCGAGGCAGCGATCTGGGTTGTCGCTCATGGCTCAACCGACCCTCGACGGCGCGGGCGACTGGTCGGCAGGCGTCGGCGCGCCGACCGTGGTGAGCTTGCCCTGCGACGCGGGCTTGGGCTTGGCCGGGCGGCGCTGCAGCGTGCGGATGCCCACGGCCATGAGATCCGAGCGCACGGAGGTGATGGTGGCCTCGAGCCGCAGCACGGCCGACGCCCAGCCATTGCGCGCCGAGTGCACGTCGCTGCGTGCGTGGGCGGCGGCGGCCTGGAGCGCAAGGAAGCGCGACTTGATCGCCGGCAGCAACGGGACGAGACCTTCGACGATCGGCGTCACGTGGGTGGTGCGCCCCGCGAACTCGTCGGCGATGCCGAGCAGCTCGGCCGGCGTCATGCGCGCCAGCTCTGCCGGGCCTGTCGCGCGCGGGTCAGAGGAACTCGAGAGCAGCATGCCGATGGTGCAGACGAGCAGGGTGGTCGCGTTTTTCTCCGCCGTCTCGGTCTCGCTCGCCGCCGCGAGCGCCGCGTCGATCGCCCGGCGCTGCACACGAGCGTTCGTGAGCGAGGCGTCGAGCGCGCCCTGCTGCGTGTTGAAGTCCAGGCCCGTGCGCGCGGCCTGCTCGACGACCTTCTGGACCGAGGCGGTGAGTGTCTCGAGCCGCTCGGCCTTGGCTGCAACGTTCGACAGGGGGTTCGTGGTGGTGGTCATGACTGGTGTCCTCTTGGTTGGTGTGCGTCGCGGAGTTGCGACGGGAGGGGGCCCCTTCATTGGGCGTGCCCGCGCCAAGCTGCCGAGAGGTTTGGAGGTTCTTGCGAACGCCCAGTCTCTCGCGTGAGACGGTCGAGGCTCCGAGACCGCCGCTTGGAGAGAAAGCGGGGGCCGCCAGCCGGCGCTCAAGACCAAGCCCTGCCTCCCGGTGTGCTGCTGCAAACTGAACGTGTCACCCGCGCGATTCCCGGAAAGCAAACGGTGAGAGAAGGTGGGAGCTTGCATAGTGAAGCAGACACCCGCGGTCAGCGCGGTTTGCAGCCGGTCGGCGAAGCTGGCGGTTGCTGAGTGGTGCGTGCAGCGGCGGCCGGCCTGAAGACCAACCTCAGGGTTGGGCGCGTGCGCGCGGACTGAGTCGGGCTACCGAAGGAGCGCCTGCAAAGTCAGCCGGCGTCGAAGCGCGCCGCCTGCACAGTGACGCTGGCGCGGCACGAGCACCTGAGGAGTATTGGCTCGTGGGGCGGTGCGCCGGCAAACCAAGCCCCGGTCAGCCGAGATTGTTGCTCAGCAACCGTAGCTGGGGCGGTGTCGTGAACGAAGAACCTGTCACGGTCGCGGGGAGGTGTCGCGGCTGCAACGAGTCGCAGGCCGTGGTGCACAACTGCGCCAAGACACGGTCCGCGGACAACCGGTCAGCACGTGCGGCTTGACGGCTGCTGCCGCCCTGCCGCCCAGCTCGAGGCTCCAACCCCACCCGAGCGTGTCCGTCTTCCTCGATGTCGCCGAGCGTGAGTGGGTCCAGGCGAACGATCTCGCGTGCGCGATCCGTGACCGGTACCCCGGCTGGGAAGAAGCCGCATCGCGCAGTATCTAGATTCAAGCGCTTGCGGGCAGGCCTCGCCGACTGCGCCGGTTTCATCCCTGCGGGGTCTGCCGCCGCCAAGGTGTCCAACTCAGTCGGCCATGCAGTCGTCATCGCCCGCCGCGACGACCCCGACTGGTTCGCTGCGACCGCCGACGAGCGCCGCGCGGTCGACCCTGCCCGCTACAACAATGGCTTCAACGCGGGCGTCCCTGCCGGAGGGACGGTCACGGACGTCCACGTCATTCCCCGCTTCACGGCGACATCGACGAGACACTCCCCTCTTCACCGATGACATGGACGAGCCCCGAGGCGGCGTGCGCCACGTCATCCCCTCCCGCCCGCACTCGCTCCGTGCTGCTACGACACCGCCGAGGGCCTGCGCGAACGTGCGTCGCGTCGGAGTCTCCGCGGGCTTCTTCCGCCCCCTCGCAGCGCCCCGCGTCGTTCAGCACGCGGCGACGCCAGCCGCGACCCGAAGGACGACGCGCCTACGTCGAGCCGGCGCCTGGGAAGAAGCCGCATCCAGCAGTGTCTGCGTTCAGGCCCTTGCGGGCCGAGGCTCGCCGAACTCGTCGCCGCCGCGGCGCCGAGGCAACGCCCGTTTCATGCCTCCGGGGTCTGCCACCGCCAAGGTGTCCAACTCAGAACACGACGCACTGCTGCGCGCCCGTCCGCACCATCTTCGAGCGTTCGCCGCACCCGAACGCCTTGCGGAACGCCTCGAGGTTGCCGACCGGCCCATTCACGCGCCAGTACGGCGAGGCATGCGGGTCGGTCGCCGCGCGCAGCTTCGCCTGCTCCGGCCGCACCTTGGTGCACCACGACTGCGCGAAGCCCAGGAAGAACTGCTGAGACGGCGTGAAACGCTGCGCGCTCGCCTCAGCCGCCTTCTTCGGGTCCGCGTACCAGGTGTCGAGCGCCTGGTGCGCGTGCTTGAGCCCACCGAGGTCGGCGATGTTCTCGCCCAGCGTGAGGTCGCCCTTGAGCTTCACGTCATCGACCGCCGTGTAGCCGTCGAACTGCTGCTTCACGCAGGTGGCCTTACCGACGAACGCCTTGCCGACCGGCTCGCTCCACCAGTCTTTCAAGTTCCCGTCGACGTCGAACTGCCGGCCCTCGTCGTCGAAGCCGTGGGTGATCTCATGCCCTACGACCATACCCATTGAGCCGAAGTTCACCGCGTCGGTCGCGTCCTTGTCGAAGAACGGCGGCTGGAGAATGCCGGCCGGGAAGACGATCTCGTTCTTCTGCGGGTCGTAGTACGCGTTGACGGTGGGCGCGGACATGAGCCACTCGCCCCTGTCCACCGGCTTGCCGATCTTCAGCAACTGCCGCCGCACTTCGAAGCGCGCCGCGGCGACCATGTTCTCGAAGTACGACGAACGGGTCGTCTGCACGCTGCCGTAGTCTCGCCAGACGGCCGGGTAGCCGATCTTGTTGTTGGCGACCATGCGGCTGGCCTTGGCGAGCGCTGCGGCGCGCGTCGGCTCGTCGAGCCAGGGCAACGTCTTCAGGTTGCGCTCGACGCTGCCTTGCAGGGCTTCGATCATCGCGCTGGTGCGCGCCTTCGAGTCCGCCGGGAAGTAGCGCCGCGCGAACTCGCGGCCGAGCGCTTCGCCCAGATCGCTGTCGACGAAGGCCACGCACTTCTTCCAGCGCGGCCGATCCTGCGTGGCGCCGGTGAAGTGCTTGGCGTTGAACGCAAACGCCGCGTCCTGGAACGCCTTGGGCAACCCGGGCACGGCCATGCGGAGCACCGTCCACGTCAGGTACGCCTTCCACGCCGCGGGCTTGCCCTGCTTCGCGATCGCCGCCACGGCCTCGACGAACTTCACGTTGGTGACGTTGATCGTCTGGAGCGCGGGCGCCCCGAGCGCGGTCAGGTACGCGTCCCAGCCGAACGCGCCGGCCTTCTCCTTGAGCCCACTGCGCTCGAGGCGGTTGTACAGCTTGGTGGGATCGCGTCGCTCGACGCGGGTCTGGCTGGCCTGAGCGAGCTGGGTCTCGAGCTCCAGCACCAGCGCCGCGTCCTGGGCGGCGGCGTCCTTCCCCTGCCCCCACAGGCCGAGCTGACTGGCCACATACGCTTGGTACGCCTCGCGGATCGGCTTCTTGTCGGCGTCCACGTAGTAGTCGCGATCCGGCAGGCCGAGCCCACCTTGATCGATGCCGCCGATCACCTGGCTGGCGTCCTTCAGGTCCTGCCACGCCGTCAGCGTGAAGAAGGCCGTCAGCCCGCTCGCGTGCAGCACCCCGACGTTCTTCGCCAGCTCCTCGGGCGACGTGGGCGCCACCAGCGGCGCCGCGAAGGCCTTCACCCGCTCGAGCGCCGTCTCGAGCTGCGCGTCGTCCGTGCAGGTCGCGTACGAGTCGCCCAGCTGCTTGGCGAACGCGGCGTCGGCCGGCAGCTTCCCCGCGGCGGCCTCTTCGAGGATCCCCTTGAGCGCGAGCTCGTTGCGATCGGCGATCGACACGAAGCCCCGCGAGTACAGCGGACGGTCCGCGGGGATCTCGGTCTTCGCCATCCACCCGCCGCAGGCGAACTCGTAGAAGTCCTCACACGGGTTGGCGGTCCAGTTGAACGCCGCTTCGTCGAGGCCCGCGGGCAGCGGCTTCGTCCGATCGAAGCTGGGCGCGGGAACCTCGGTGACCGCCGCAGCGGACGTCGCCGGCGCAGTCGTCGTAGCGCACGCCGCGCCGAGCACCAGCACTCCACCGCACAGGACTTCGAAACGCATGAGGCCTCCTCGCTCCACGTGGGAAAGCGAGAGGCCCCATACGCAAACCGACGCTCGAAGGCGAAGCGCTTCGTCAGTTGCCCAACATGCCCTTCTTGAGCCCTTCGTCGGCCGGGTTCTTCCCCAGCCACGCGGCGAAGATCGCGTCGGCGAAGTCCTTGCCCTCCGCGGTGTAGTTCATGGCCTTGCCGCCCTCGATGCGGGTGCCCTTCCCCGGCGAGTAGATGACGGAGACGACCTGGCCCTTCTTGATGTCCTGGAAGGCCTCCATGAGCTTGTCCATGCGGTCCTTCACCGCCGCGCCCTTGTCCGAGGTATTGGCGGTGATGCTGTTGACGAGCGCTTCGACCATGGCCTTGCGATCCACGTCGCGCATGAAGTGCATGTCGACGCGCCGCGCCTCGTCGGCCGCGAGGATCTTCCCGGGCTCCTTCGACGGCGTCTCCAGGTACAGCCCGCCGATGTAGACCTGAAAGACGAACTTCATGCGCACGCCCATGCCGTTGAGCTTGAGCGTCTTGCCGTCGACCGTCGCGGTGTCGGGCATCTTCACGCCGTGGAGCTCACCGGCCAGCGCGGGGACGGCGAGGAGGCAGGCCAGCAGCAGGGTTCGTCGCATCATGAGGTGCACCTTGTCGGGAGGAGAGGGGTTGCTTCAGCCGTTCGCCTGCGCGAACGAGGCCAGGAACGATACCAGCGTTTCGACGTCTTGCAGCGAGACCGCGTTGTACGTGGACGCGCGCAGCCCGCCGGTGAGCCGGTGGCCCTTGAGCCCCACCAGCCCTGCCTTCTCGGCTTGCGCGACCAGCTTCGCATCGAGCGCTTCTGACGGCGTGCGGAAGACGATGTTCATGACCGACCGCGAGCCGCGCTCCACCGGCGCCGTGTAGAAGCCCGAGCGCGCGTCGAGCGCCCCGTACAACGCGTCGGCTTTCGCGCGGTTGCGCGCTTCCATGGCACCCAGGCCCCCTTCGCGGTCGATCCACTGGAGGACGTTGCGGACCAGGTAGATCGCGAAGGTCGGCGGCGTGTTGTACAGCGAGTCGGTCTCGGCGTGCGTGGCGTAACGGAAGATCTTGGGAATGTCGGTGCGCGCCGCTTGGAGCCAGTCCCTCCGAACGACGACGACCACCACCCCGGACGGCCCCAGGTTCTTCTGCGCGCCGGCGTACACCAGGTGGAAGCGCGACAGGTCCGTCGGCCGCCACAGGAAGTCGCTCGACATGTCGCAGACGTGCGGCACCGCGCCGGTGTCGAGCCAGGCGTGGAACTGGGTGCCGAAGAGGGTGTTGTTCGACGTCGTGTGGACGTAGGCGGCGGAAGAATCGAGCTGCACTTCGGCCTGGCTGGGGACCCGCGTGTAGCGCCCGTCGGCCAGCCTCGTGCTCGCCGCGACCCGGGTTGAGCCGACGAGCTTGGCTTCGTCCAGCGCCTTCTCGCTCCAGCCGCCGGTCAGCACGTAGTCGGCGCTGCGGCCGGGGGAGAGGAAGTTGAGCGGCACGAGCGCGAACTGCGTCGACGCGCCGCCCGTGAGGAAGAGCACCTGGTGGGTCGCCGGCAGGTTCAGCAGCTTGCCCAGCAGCGCGCTCGCTTCCTGGTGCACGGCTTCGTACGCCTTGCCGCGGTGGCTGTGCTCCATGATCGACATGCCCGTGCCGCGGAAGTCGAGCAGCTCGTCGCGGGCTTGTTCGAGCGCTGGCAGCGGCAGCGCGGCTGGACCGGCGTTGAAGTTGATGACGCGCATGAGGCGGTCCGACATAGCTCAGGACTCGCGCAGGCGCCTCGCGCCTTCGGTGCACACCGCAGAGAGAAGAAAAAGTCCGTCACCCGAGTGAAGAAGCCACAATTCTTACGTGCTCTACCGTTGAGCTACGGCCGCATGAACGAAGCGGCCGGCGGGATTCGAACCCGCAACCACGTCCTTGGAAGGGATTGTGCGTGTGGGGCCTCGTCGGCCGGGTGACGTGCGAGCGTTGACGGACGCGTGCGGTGCTCCTGACGCGGTTCGATTCGGGCTAAGTCGCGGCTCCATGCGCGCTGCGTTCGCGGTGGGGGTGCTGCTGAGTGTGCTCGTGCTGGCCGTGGCTTCCTGCGCCGGTCGCTGCGATCCGTCGAGCTGTCAGGGCTGCTGCGACGCGAATGGATCGTGCCAGCAGATCGGCCCCACGGCGTGCGCGACGCCGGGCAACATCTGCCGCGCCTGCAGCGCCGGACTCGCCTGTGTCATGGGCGCCTGCGTGCTGCCCGGGACCGGCGCCTCGGGTGGATCGGGCGGCGCGGGCGGGAGTGCGGGAGGAAGCGCGGGGACCGGCGGGACCGCGGGCAGCGGCGCGGGAGGCGGAGGCGGAGGCGGAGCCGGAGGCGACGGGTGCTCCGACGCGGCGAAGCTCGTGTACCTCGTCGACAAGAACAACGCGTTCTTGAGCTTCAACCCGGGGCTCTTCGGGCAAGCGACGGCGCTCAGCGTGCTGGGCACCCTGTCCTGTCCCGCGCAGTCGGCCGGCCGGCCCTACTCCATGGCGGTCGATCGCAACGCCATTGCCTGGGTGAACTACGACAGCGCTCAGCTCTTCGCGGTGAACCTCACCGGCGGGCTGACCTGCAACACCACGGCGTTCTCGGTGCAGCGCAACATCGGCCTGTTCGGCATGGGCTTCGTGTCGAACGCCCCGGGCAGCACGCAGGAAACGCTCTACCTCGCCGGCCACCCGCCGAGCGGGACGGGCACCACGGCGCAGCTGTCCACCCTTTCTCTACCGGCGGCGACCATCGCCCCGCCCTTGGCGACCCTCAGCGGCGCCCCGGAGCTGACCGGCACCGGCAACGCCGAGCTGTGGGCGTTCTTCCCCGACGCGCAGATGCCGCGCATCAGCCGGCTCGACAAGGCCACGGGCGCGGCGACGACGACGTACCCGTTGGCCGCGCTCGCCGGCGCGCCGGGAGCCTGGGCCTTCGCGTTCTGGGGCGGCGACTTCTGGGTGTTCCTGCGCAAGTCGACGGAGCTGTCGAGCACCATCTACCGCGTCAGCGGCTCGAGCGGCGCGGTGCTGGGTCAATACACGGTGACCGGCCGAAGCATCGTCGGAGCCGGCGTGTCGACCTGCGCGCCGGTCGTCATTCAATAGCGCCGCCAGCACCGCCCCTGGGACGGCCGAGCTTCGACTGGACCTGCGCGCGCGCCGGTCGCGCCTGGCGCGAACTCGAGGTGCCAGCGTCGGGCTCGCAGGCGACTTGGCGAGAGTCGGTGGAGCGAACGGCGAGCGTCGACGACGGCGCTTTCGCTCGCCACGACGGCGCGATGAGCGCTGAGCCAACTGGAACATGCGGCCGCGCCGGACGCGCTCAGCCCGTCACCTCCGGTCACGCACGAACGGCTCGTTGACTCTCCGGCCTCACGCGTCGCAGTCGGAAGGATCGTCGCTCAGCTCGCCGCCGACGTCGCTGGCCAGCGTCCCGGCGTCCGTGAGGCGGTAGCGCTGAACGGCTCCATCGGCGCGCCGCACCTCGAAGGTGCCGGCCTTGAACCGCCAGCGGACCTTCAGCTCCTTGCGCGCGACGTCCTGCTCGCCGACCTCGAGCACTGTGGCCGTGCCGACGCCGCCTGCGCGCAGCCGCAACACCAGCGGAGGCCCATACGCCCCCTGGGCCGGCGCGTACCAGGTGACGGCCGGGACGAGCCGCACCGCGTCCTGCGCGAGGGCGCGCCCGAGCACCTGCGTCTGCCAGCGAACCGTGTCGTGCACGCTCCTGAAGTCCGCGTCGGCCTTCGCCCGCGCGCGGCGCTTGGGATCGAGCGCCATGGCTTTCTCGAGCTCGCTGAGAATGACCTGCCGGAACGCGTTGAACTCACACGTCTTGTCGAGCTGCCGCAGAAGCGCCAGCGTCGCCGCCAGGTTGTAGTGCGCCAGCGCGTGCGTCTCGTCCGCGGCGATCGCCTGCCGGAACGACGCCAGCGCCTGCCCCCAGTCCTTCGCCTTGTACGCTGCGAAGCCCTGGGTGTTCGCCGCCCTCGCCGCCTCGAGGCCCGTCGGCGGCGCGGCTTGCGCCACCACCACCGCCAGCCACAGCGCGCTCATTCGACCTTCTTCACCTTGGTCTTCTGCGGCGTGTCGATGATGAACTCCACCCGCCGGTTGTTGGCGCGGCCTTCCTCGGTGTTGTTGGAGTCCGCTGGCCGGTCCGGCCCGAAGCCCAGCGCGTCCAGGCGCTCGGCCTCGACGCCTTGGTGCACCAGGAAGTTGCGCACGCTCTCCGCGCGCAGCCGCGACAGCTTCCGGTTGTAGTCGGCCTTGCCCACGTTGTCGGTGTGCCCTTCGACGGTGACCTTCGCGATCTCCGGGTGATCGCGCAGCACCTTGGCGACCTGGTTCAGCAGCGGGAAGGACTTGGCCAGGATCGTCGCCTTCGCGGTCGCGAAGAAGACCTTCTCTTTGATGACCAGCTTCTCGGTGGTGATGATCACCAGCTGCTTCTTCGCCGCCGGGCAACCTTGGTTGTCCGCGGGGCCCTTCTCGTCCGGGCAGTTGTCGACGTGATCTTCCACGCTGTCACCGTCCCGGTCCTTGAGCGGACAGCCCTTGCGCGCCACCGGGCCCGGATCCTTCGGGCAGGCGTCGGTTTCGTCGGGGATCCCGTCGCCGTCGTCGTCGAGCAGCGGGCAGCCCTTGCGCTCCTTGGGGCCCACTTCCCACGGGCAGTCGTCCTGCGCGTCGAGCAACCCGTCGCCGTCGGTGTCCTTCTGAATCGGAGCCTTGGGCATGGGGCAGCCGTGGTTGACCGCCGGCCCCTTCTGCAGCGGGCACTTGTCCTTCTCGTCGGCGACGCCGTCCTTGTCGTTGTCCGGGTCCGGGCAGCCGTCGTCGTCCTGCCAGCCGTCGGCGTCCTCGGGCTCCAGCGGGCACCTGTCGACGGCGTTGACGAGCCCGTCCTTGTCGTCGTCCAGATCCGGGCACTCCTGCGGCGTGTGCTTCTGGTTGGGCGCACAGGTGTCGGGGCTCTCGGCCCTCAAGCCCACGCCCACCAACGCTCGGAACGTGGGCGTGCCCGGCAGGCTGCCGAACCCGGGGCCCGCGACCCCGAACAGCTCGACCGGGCCCAGCGGCACCCGACCACCCACCAACAGCTCGAAGCCCGGCGGTGTGCGATCGCCGCCGAGCGCGACGCCGGTGTGAAAGCTGCCTTCGAAGCGCGCGCCGTCGCCGGTCGTGCTGACGAGGGCCCGCACCGCCAGCTGGCTGCCCACCTGATCGCGAATGATGGCGCGGACCGTCGTCAGATCGACGGGCACGGGCCGAATGAAGCCCGTCACTTCGCCGCCGACCCGCACGGGCCCAAAGTCTCGCCCCACCGACAGCTGCGGGAACACGTTGCCGCCGCTCTCGATCGCGAACCCCGCGCCCACGCCGAACGGCAGCGCCGTCCCCAATTGCAGCGCCAGATCCACCGGCATGCGCGCCACCAAGCCGCCGCTGCGCTGCGAGAGAATTCCCAGGCGCGCCGCCACTCGCGGAGAGCCCAGCGCGAAGGAGTCGGGTGACGTCGTCGCGGCGACCGCGCTCAGATCGTCCCCGACCTGGAACAGCACCAGCGGCAGCTCCGCCGCCACCGTCAGCCACGACGTGATGCCGAAGGCCGCGCCGACGTGCAGCGTCAGCCGGTGGCCAACGAGCGCACCCACCCGCTCGGTGTTGCGGAAATACACCAGCGGGTTGTTCTCGTAGTGGAAGGCCAGCGACGGCCGGAACTTGAACTTGGGCAGCGTGTCGCCGGACGCGGCCGTGAGGCCCCCGCGGCTCACCACGTCCAAGTGGAAGCGCTCGAGCGCGAACTCCGGCAGTCGGCGCGCGTCCTGGGCGAAGGCCGTCCCGGACAACCCGGCGAGGACGACGGCCAGCAGCTTCGCCTTCATCGCGCACCTCCTCGGCGGCGACGCAGGGCCAGCGCGAGCAGCGCCCAGGCGAGCGGCGCGGCCCCGGCGCTGGTGCAGCCGATGAGGCCTTGGCCCGCGAAGCGCGCGTCGACGGCTTCGACGAAGAAGCGCACGTCCCTCGATCGGGGGCTCAAGTTGCCGGCGGCGTCTCTCGCGTCTGCCGCCAAGAGGTGCTCCCCAGCCATGAAGCTCAGAGCCGGCAGCGTGAAGCGGAAGCGCCCGTTCGCGTCGGTCAGCGCGGTCTGCGGGTGGGCGCGCCCGTCGACGTACAGCGTCACGACGCTCCCGGGCTCTGACGTGCCGTCGACCACCAGCGGCCTGTCCTGCGGCACCGTCTCGTCTTCTTTGGGCGACGTGATGATCGGCGCCGCCGGGGCCACCGAGTCGACACCGAAGCGCCGGCCCCCGCTCATGGGCCCCACGTTGCCGACCGGATCCGCCGCCTGCGCCTTGACGGTGTACGCGCCCTCGGCGAGCGGCGTCGGGGGCACGAAGGTGAAGTTCCCCTGCCCGTCCGCCATGGCGGTGCCGACTGGTTGGTCGTTGATGAAGATCGTCACCGTGCTGTTCGGCTCGGCGGATCCGGAGATCGTCGGCCGGTTCGTGGTGCCCACCGCCTCCTGGGGCGTGCGCAAGGTGGGCGGCCCCGGGGGAATGGTGTCCTTGAGCGTCACCTCTTCGTCCTGGCCGACCCCGCCGGCCGTCGTCTGCGAGGCGCGCACCACGACGGTGGCGCCGTCGGGCACCTGGGTCACGTCCAGCGTCGTGCTGAACATGCCGTCGGTGCACGGCGTCGTCGTCATCACCGCGCCGACGGACACCGTCACCAGCCCCGCGCTCGACGCGCAGAAGCCGGACACCCGGTACATGGGCGCGCGCGCCTGGTTCACCGGCTCCGGCGCGGTCAGGATCACCGTCGGCACGTTCTGCACGGTGAAGGTCCGCGGCGCAGTGGGCGGCGAACGGTTGCCGGCGCGATCGGTCTGAGTCGCCGTGACGGTGTGCACGCCCATGCCCAGGTTGGTGGCGCAGCTCCACTGGCCGGCGCCGTTGGCGGTGACGGTGCAGACGGTGATCGAGCCTTCCATGACCGTGACCGACCCGAAGGGCTCAGCGCTGCCGCTGAGCATGGGCGAGAGCCCCACGTTCGCACCTTCGGACGGGTTGGAGATCACCGGCGCCATGGGCGCGACGCGATCGACCGTGAAGCTGCGCGGGGGCGACTGCGGTGAAGCGTTGCCCGCCGCGTCGGTGGCGACGGCGATGGCGCTCACCAGCCCGTCGGGCAGCGGGTTGGGCACCACGCAGCTCCACTGGCCGGACGCCGGCGTCACCGTGGAGCAGACCGTCGTGCCGCCCACCGTCACGCGGACGATGGTGCCGGGCTCCGCCGTGCCGGTGAGCGTCGGCGTCGCGTCGCTGGTGAAGCTGCCCTCGGCTGGCGAGCTGAACGTAGGCGCGTTCGGCGCGCGGGTGTCCTTGGGCGTGTTCCGCGTCGACGTCGCGGTGCCCGACGCGTTGGTCTGGGCCGCGCTCACCGTCACCGCGCCGTCGGCCACCGCCGCCACGTCGACGGACGCGCTGAACATGCCCCCGGCGCAGGGCGCGGTCGTCATGGCGCTGCCGACCGAGATCGAGACCTGCCCGGCGGTCGTCGTGCAGCTCCCGCTGACGGCGTAGGCGCCCTGGTTCTGCCGGTTGATGACGCCGGGAGGCGACAGGTCGACGGTGGGCAGCCCCACCACGACGAGGGTGTGCGGCGCGGACAGCACGCTGGTGTTCCCGGCGCGATCGCGCTGGCTGGCGGTGAGCACGCGGGTGCCGTTGCCCAGCGTCGTCGCGCAGGTCCACGCCCCACTCGAGTCGGCGTTGACCGAGCAAACCAGCGCGCTGCCTTCGAAGACGCTGACGGCGGCGAAGGGCTCGGCGGTGCCGCTGAGCGTGGGCCCGGCGGCCACCATGGCGCCGTCGACCGGACTGGCGATCACCGGCGCGCCAGGGGCCCCGGTATCGACCGTGAACGTGCGCACCGCGGAGTCGGGTGACGTGTTGCCCACCGAGTCGGCCGCGCGCGCGACGATCGCCACCTGGCCGACGGGCAAGCTGCTGCTGATGCAGCTGAAGCGCCCGTTCGACGCGGTGACGGCCGTGCAGAGGCTCACCGTGCCGCGGAGCACCGTGACCGTGGTGCCGGGCTCCGCGCTCCCGCTGATGGTGGGCGTGCGCGAGTTGGTGAAGCTGCCCTCCGGCGGAGTGCTGATGGTGGGCGCCGTCGGCACCACGGTGTCCTTCGTCGTGTCCCGCGTGTCCCCGCCGGTCCCCGAAGGGTTGGTCTGCGACGCCGACACGGCGACGGCCGCGCCGTCTGGCACGGCGTTCACGTTGAGCGTCACGCTGAACATGCCCGCGGCGCAGGCGACCGAGTCCGCCGCGCTGCCGACACGCACCGTGACTTGCCCGGCGCTGGCGGTGCAGGTGCCGGACACGGTGTACGCGCCCGCGTTGGCCGCGGTGATCGGCGCCGGCGCGGCCAGCGTCACGCTCGGCACGCCCGCGACGGTGAAGGGCCGCTGCGCCGTCGAGCCGCTGGTGTTGCCGGCTGGATCTCGCTGCGTGGCCGTGACGGTGTAGCTGCCGGGGCTCAGGTTGGTGGCGCAGCTCCACTGGCCGGTCGCGTCGGCGGTGGCGGTGCACAACACGCTCGACGTCACGACGTTGGTGACGGTGACGAAGGCGCCGGCCTCGGACCGCCCCGACACTGCCGGGTTCACGCCGACCTGCGCGTTCGCCGCCGGGCTGGTGATCACCGGGGCCGCGGGCGCCGTCGTGTCGACGGTGATCGTCACGCCCGGCCCCACCGGAGACGTGTTGCCGGCGGTGTCCGTCGCCGTCGGCGTCAGCTGCGTCGTGCCGTCAGGGAGCGCCGCCGTCACGCAGGACCACGTGCCCGTTCCGCTGACGAGGGCCGTGCACACCTCCGTCGGTCCGGCGAAGACCTTCACCGTCGTGCCTGCTTCGGCAGTGCCGCTGATCGCCGGCGTGGCGTCGTTCGTCGTGGACCCGTTCGAAGGAGCAGTGATCGTGGGCGCCGTGGGGCTCACGGTGTCCTTGCGCGTCGTCTCGAGATCCTGGCCGGTGACGTTGCCGGCGTTGGTCTGCGCGGCGCGGACCTGCACCGACATGCTGTCGGGCAGCGCCGACACGTTGAGCGTCGCCGAGAACGCGCCCGACGTGCACGCGGTCGTCACGGTGACGCTGCCGACGGACACGGTCACCTGCCCCGCGCTGTCTTGGCAGGTCCCGCTGACGGGGTACGTGCTGGCGTTGGTGCCGTTGATGACGCCGGGAGGCGTCAGCGAGACGACCGGCGCGCTGGTCACCACGGACAACGTCTGCGGCGTCACCTGGCTCTCGAGCACCGACAGCCCGGAGATGTTGCTGGGGCCGTTCACGTACGCCCCCGGCTGATTCGAGGTGACCGTCACGGTGACGGTGCAGCGGCTGGTCGCCCCGGCCATGGACCCGCCAGCCAGGCGCACGCTGGTGCTGCCCGCGGCGAGCGCGCCCCCGCTGGCCGTGGTGACGGAGCCGCCGCAGGTGTTGGTCACCGCGCCGCTGAGCAGCACCAGGTTCGCCGGCAGCGTGTCGGTAAAGCCGAGGTTCGCCTGCGGCAGCGCGCCGGGCACGTTGTCGACGGTGAAGGTGAGGCTCGTGCTGGCGCCGGCCTGAATTGCCGTGGTGCCGAAGGCCTTGGACAGCTGCGGCTGGTACGAGAAGAACGTCAGATCGTTCGTGCTGCTGAACGTGCCGGGCAGCGTGCCCAAGTTCCACATGATGCCGAAGCCGTTGTCCTCTTCGACGGTCTGCACGTAGTTGTTGAAGGGCAGCGCCGCGCCGATGGAGTTGTTCTCGATCCCCGCGCACAGCTCCGAGCGGAACATGCACTCGTAGAAGCCCGCGTAGTACCCGGTCCACGCCAGGCCCGAGCGGTAGCGCCACGCCTCGACGATGTTGGCTGCCGGCCGGTACGCCCCGACGATGGTGGGCGGCCCGGGGCTGTAGAAGCTGGGCCCGAAGTCGTTGCCGCCCAGGTACGCATCGAGCGCGTGGTACAGCTTGACGAGCTGCGTGTTGCCAGAAGGCACGGTCAGCGTGTGCGTGACGGTGACGAAGTCGTTGGGGAACGAGTACGCGTAGCGCACCGTCACGTCGTAGTTGCGCCCGCCCACGACGCCGCGCAGCACCGTGACCGCCGTGCCGCTGCCGTCCGGGGCGGGGGTGACCGTGTTGCTGATGCGGGTGAACTCCTGCGCCACCACGCCGGCGTCCGTCTGCGCCTGGAACGCGAAGTGCGCCGGACCGAACACGTTCGAGCCCACCGCCAGGTACACGCCGTTCGACAAGCCCGTGCTGATGCCCGACGTCGTCGTCGCGCCCGGGTTCACCGTGGGCGAGTAGAACTGGCCCGTCCCGTTGCGCCAGACCTGCAGCTGACCGGACCCGCCGACCGTGATCCGAATGCCCGTGCCCGGGCCCGTCCCGCCGACCGGGTTGATCGTGACTTGAGCCTGCGCGGCGAGCGCGCCAAAACACCCGACCAAGGCTGCGAAGTATCGAGAACGCATGACTTTTCCTGTCCGGCCGTGAAGGACTGTGGGCGGCCTGGGCTCATGTCAGGAACAGTGCGCACCCGTCAAGTTGGGCCGGCTGGCATCCATCAACCCGGCTACAAGGCGCTCGCCGTGCGGGTTGCATTCGACGCGACACTCTTCGACGAGCCGACGACGGGCATCGCGCTGGCGGCCCGCGAGGTCGCGGCTGGGCTCCTGCGCGCCGGCGTTTCGGTGGAGGCCTGGGGGGCGCGGCACAGCGGGCGGTTTCCGCGCCGCGGTCAGTCGAAGACGTTGTGGACCCTCACGCGCCTGCCACGGCTCTTGGCGCAGGAGCGCCCGCCGCTCTTCCACGCGACGGCGAACTTCAACCTGCCGCTGGGCCGAGTCCCCGGCGTGGCGTTCGTGTTGACGGTGCACGACGTCGTGCCGCTGCTGCTGCCGGACACCGTCAGCACGGCGTTTCGGTGGCAGTTCCAGGCCTGGCTGGCGCGCAGCCTCACCGTCGCCCACCGGATCATCTGCGTGTCGCAGACGGCGAAGGACAGCGTGCTCGAGCGCTTCGACGTCGACGCTTCGAAGCTGACGGTGGTGCACCATGGCGTCGATCATGTCGAGCGGGTGTCCCGCGCCGACGCGATCAGCCGCGCGTGGCTGGACACGCTGGGCCTGCCCGCGCGCTTCGTCCTCTACGCCGGCGCGCTCGACGCCCGGAAGAACGTGGAGCTGGTGCTGGCGGCGATGGAGCGGCTGGCGCGCAAGGGCCCGGCCCCGGCCCTCGTCCTGGCTGGCCAGCGCTGGTTCGGTGCGGGAGCGATCGAGCGGCGAATCGACGAGCTCGTGCAGCGGGGCGTCAAAGTCCACGCGCTGGGCTACCTCCACGAGACGGTCTTCTACGAGCTCATGCGCCGGGCGACGGCCTTCGTCTTCCCGTCGCGCTACGAGGGCTTCGGCCTGCCGCCGCTCGAAGCGATGGCGCTGGGGGTTCCTACGATCGTGTCCACCGCGGGCTCGCTGCCGGAGATCTGCGCCGAGGGCGCCCAGGCGGTCGCGCCGGACGACGCGGAAGGGCTCGCGCACACGCTCTGGACGCTGCTCCACTCAGAGGCAGAGCGAACGAAGTGGTCCGAGAAAGGCGTCGCGCGCGCGCGGGTGTTCCGCTGGGACACGGCCGCCGAGCGAACCTTGGCGGTGTACCGGCAGGCGCTGGCCGACGCCGCGGAGGGGGACGGTGGGTTGATCGGGGCGAGCCGAGGGGGCCACGAGCCAAGCGGTGGGCGCTGACGAGCCCGACGACAGGAGCTGCGTCCGCGACCGATGCCTACCCAGCCACCATGCCGCGCAGCTGCTCGGCCTGCTTGCGAATCGCCGGGTCGTCGCTGCCGAGCACCGCCTGCACGTGCGGCGCGGCGTCCTTCTTCTTGCCGTCCTGCACGTAGGCCAGCGCCACGTTGAGGTTCGCCGCGTCGTCTTTCGGGTTTACGGCCAGCACCGGCCGCAACACCCGCAGCGCCCCGCCCGCGTCCTTCTTGCGCAGCAGGAGGATCGCCAAGTCGTTCGCCACGCCGCTGTCGGCCGGTGCGAGCTGGTTCGCCTGCGTGAGCAGCGCGAGCGCCCCCGCTTCGTCCCCTTCCGCCAACAGACACTTGGCCAGTCCCTGCTTGGGCTCCGGCGCCGTCGGCGCTGCCTTGATCGCCGCGTCGAAGGCCGCGCGAGCGTCGGCGACCTTGTCCGCCAGGAGCAGCGTCACGCCATGTTTGTACGAAGAATCGGCGCCCGGCACCAACCGCCGCAGCTCGACCGCAGCCGTCTGCGCCGCCCCCGTGTTGCCCGCGAGCATGGCGACGTCGAACAGCTCGCTCCACACTGCCGGCTCGTTCGAAAAGCCCGCCGCCGTGCTCACCAGCCGGCTCAGCGCTTCGCCCAGCCGGCCTTCGGCCAACAGCGCCCGGGACAGCACGAGCCAGGGCATGAGCTGATCGGGCACGAGGGTGGCGGCCTGCATGGCGTACGCGCCCGCCCGCCCGGGCTCCTTGGCCTGCAGCGCGACGTTCGCCAGCTCGAGCAGCACGAACGGGTTGTCTGGAGCCGCCGCGCGCACCTTCTCGAGCACCCCCTTTGCTTCGGCGAGCGCGCCCAGCTCGGACAAGCTCTGACCGAGGTAGAGCCCTTCGTAGAAGGCCGTGCTCGGGGCCGCCGCCGCTGCGCGGAGCCGTTCGATCGCCCCGCGATCTCCGGCCATGAAGTCGAGCCGCGCCAACGACGCGCTGGCCTCCGGCTGCCCCGGCAGGATCGCCAGCGCACGCTCGAAGGCCTGCCGGGCGCGCGCTGCGTCCTGCAAGGCCAGGCACGTGCGGCCGAGCCCCAGCCACCCGAGCAAGTCGTCCGGATCGGCCGCGACGGCGGCCTCGAGCACCCGCGCCAAGTCCTTCGCCGTCATCTGCGCCATCGCCTCAGGCCCTCTTCCACTCACTGCGGAGCGGGCGCCGTGGTGGGCAGGTTCAGCTCGCGCAGCTTCAGGATCTCCGACGGGCGCAGGCCCTGCGTCTGGTTGATCGGCCCGTGCGGACCGGCGAACAGCATGGCGTAGGCGGTGCTGCGCGCGGCGACCGGGTCGACCACACCCGCGGCGTCCAGGTCGACCTTCGCGGTCAGCGTCACCGGGAGCGACGCCTTGGCTTGCCAGTTCTTCCAGGTGCCCGACACGTTGAAGCGCTTGGCGTCGGCCAGGGTGGGGATCTGCGCCGCCAGATCGAGCCGGCCGCTCGCGCTCAGCCCCAGGCTCGCGTCGAAGCTGAGCTTGCCCGCGGCGACCTCCGTGCCGTTGACGGCCATGGTCACCTTGCCCTTGAGCGAGCCGTGCGCGCCAGCGAAGGCGCGCCCCGCCGCGGACAGTTCGAAGCGCCCCAGCGTGCCGACGTGGATCTTGAGGTTCGCCTCGGCGCTGAGCTTCACGCCGGCTTCACCTTCGAGCTCCACCGTCACGTCGAACTTCTCGCCGCGGATCTCCCGGCTGAACGTGCGCGCGACCTTGCCCTTGGCTTCGAACAGCTTCGCGTCGATCACCAGGTTCGCGTCGATGTCGAGGCCGTTGATGACGCCCAGCGAGTAGTCGAGGCTCCCGGCGACCTTGATGCTCGGGCCGCGAATCGACCCTGACGCCTCGACGCCGTACTGCTGGCGCAGCTTCTCGGCGAGCTCCGGCGGCAGATCGCGGTTGATGCCCCAGTCGGCCCCGAAGTCGCGCTCCCAGGAGAACTCCTTGTGCCCGGTGCGGGCGATCGAATCCGGCCGGGTCTCCTGGCGGCTGGGAATGGCGCTGGGGTCGCCGCCCTGGCGATCGAGCTCGAACTTCTTGTCGACGAGCACCTTGCCGTCGGGCCCGGTGGAGAGAATCGGCTCGCGCTGGGGAATGCTGGTCGCTGCGCTGGTGGTGGTGGTGATTCGGGTGGAAGCCATGGGGTGCCTCGGGGCTGAAGTGGGGACTGCCTGGGTTCTTTCTTCGAAACCGACCTTACGCAGTCGCAAGCCCTTGGGGGAGCCCTTGGGACCACCCGCCGACGAGAACGAGCTCCGGCTGGCTTGACGCGATCTCGGGCGGGCCGCCGCGCGGCCGAAAAAGCGTCAGCGCTTGGCCGCCAGCTCCAAGTCCGAAGTGCGCTGAAGCCGCTCGGCGATCACCTGGTCGACCAAGGGCTTGACGGCCGGGTGCTCGAGCACCTTCTTGAGCGTGGCGTCGAAGTGGAGGCGGACGACGAGGCCCGCCGTCACCGCGCGGACAGTCGCCGTGGCCGGCATCTGCCGAATGACCGAGATCTCCCCGAACGAATCACCTTCGGCCAGGTCGCCCACCTTCTCGCCGCTGGGCCCCAGCGCCTCACAGGTGCCGCGCAGGAGCAGGAAGATGCCGTCGCCGGCCTGGCCGTGCTGCACGAGGACGTCGCCGGCCTCCACCGCGCGAGGCTGAAAGCGCTTCTTGATGCGCCCACGCTCCGCCGCGTCGAGCGGGCGAAACAGCGGGCTCGCTCGCAGCCAGTTGGCCAACAGACGATCTCGGTAGAACGTGTCCAAGGCCAGCACCACGCCGGGGTGACGATCGAGCACGGCGTCGAGGGCTGCCTTCTCGAAGCGCAGCGCGACGACCGGCGTCTCGGCGCGGATCGTCGCCATGCGCCGCGCCCGGGTGATGAGCGCGACCTCGCCGAACGTGTCGCCGGGCACCATGAGGTCCACGCGGCGCGTTCCCGTGGGCAGCTCTCGCTCGACGCCGACCTGGCCCTGGACGATCGCGTACATGCCGTCGCCGACGTCTCCTTCTTTGACGATGATCTGGCCCGCCTCGAACGTGCGCACCTCGACGGCGCCGTTGAGCACCGCGATGAAGTCGTCGCGCTTGAGCGCCGAGAACAGCGGAAACTCGGGCAGCTTGTCGGGCTGAGGCAGCTTCGCGGTGATGGGCTCGACGATCTCCACGCCGACCAGCACCTCTTCTTCACCTTCGCCGCTGGTGTCCGGGCCGCTCGGCTCGGCGCGCAGCGACGACGGATCGAGCGGCTCCACCAGCTCCGCTTCGAGCACCGGCGTCGGCAGCTCTCCAGACAGCTCCTTGAGGGTCGGACCAGGACCGGTGGGCAGCTCGAGCGGGCGGCTCGACTGCGCGTACAGCTCGGCCAACAGCGCCTGCGTGCGCGTGTGCTGGCCGTCGAGCTTGAGGATCGTCTTCGACAAGGCGATCGCCTGGAGCAGCCGCCCGGCGCGGGCGTAGGCCTCACACACCCCGGCGTAGGTGTCGATCGCCTCGGCCTTCTTGCCCAGGCACACCAGCACCTCGGCGACCTTCTGCCGCGCGAGCAGATCGTCCGGCGCGGCGGCGACCACGCGCTGGAACTGCTCGAGCGCCGGTCCGAACTTGCGCTTGGCGAGCAGCTCGTTTCCTCGTTGTTTGGCCTGCTGGAGGGTGTCGCTCATGGGCGCCGCAGGCTACTCCGTTTTTTCGTCACTCACGGCCCGACGAAGAGGAATGGAGAGCAGCGTCCGGTCGGTGCCGGCGATCACCAGGGCGTCGCTGCCGACGAAGCGCACCAGGCCGACGTCCCCCGCTTCGAGCGAAAGCTCGGCGAGCAGCCGGCCAGACTCGAGGTCCACCACGTAGGCCGAGCCGTCGTCCGAACCGAACACCCCGAGCTTGCCGTTGGCCTGCACGTCGACCGAACCGATCTTCTCCGAAGCCACGGCCCAGCGGCGAAGCGCGCTGCCCCGCTCGACGTCCCACAGCGCCGCCGTGCCGTCAGCGAGGCCGACCACGAGCTGGCCGGCTGGGGTGAACGCGAGGGCCGTCACCGGCGCGTCGAACGGCTCGAGCTGCCTGGGCGCCGCGGCGTCGGCGAAGTGCACGCTGACCCGCTTGTCGTCGCGCCCCACCGCGACCGCACCACCGTCGGGGCT
>JALHOS010000040.1 GCA_022842905.1 Myxococcaceae bacterium
GCCCGCACCGCCTGCGAGGCCTCCCGCACCGCCGCCGAGCCCGCCCGCACCGCCGCCGAGCCCGCCCGCACCGCCTCCGAGCCCGCCTGCACCGCCGCCGACGCCTGAGCCCCCCGCATTCCCTGCGAGGCCACCGTCCACCACGTCGACGCAGCGGCCCTCCGCGACGCAGGCTTCGAGATCGTCCGCGAAGTCCCTGCACCCGGCGGCTGCGCACGTCAGCAAGGCGGTGAGAGTGACAAACCGGACGAACACGCTGGCGAGGCAGGCTAACGCAGTTTCAAGGCGCGGCACGGCGGTCGCTGGTATGAACGCGGCCGGGTGCGGTGGGAAACGTTCTCGCCGTAGGACGAGGCTGGTCGGGCCGCTAGCCACGAATCGCCAACTCGCGTCGTCACACGCGAGCTGTGCACCGTCTCGAGGGAACGCCCATGGGCCGCACATCGTCGTCGTTGCCAGACCTCCCGCCACCCGGGGCCTGGAAGCCTGCCGTCGCCGCCGCGCAGCGCATGCTGGCGCCGGTCGAGCGGTTCCTGGCCATCGAAGCCTCGAGCGGCATCGTGCTGCTGGTGGTGAGCGCGCTGGCGCTGGGGCTGGCCAACTCGCCGTGGGCCAGCGGGTTTGCCCACCTCTTCGAAGCGCCGCTGGCGCTGACCGTGGGCTCCTTCCACGTGGATCGCTCACTCCACTTCCTCGTCAACGACGGGCTGATGACGATCTTCTTCTTCGTGGTCGGCCTGGAGATCCGCCGCGAGGCGCACCACGGGGAACTCTCGGAGCTCAAGCGCGCGGCGCTGCCGTTGGTGGCGGCGCTGGGCGGCATGTTGGTCCCCGCGCTCATCTACCTCTCCTTCAACGTCGGACGGGCCAGCCAGGTGGGCTGGGGCGTTCCGACCGCCACCGACATCGCCTTCGCCGTCGCCGTGCTGACGCTCTTGGGCAAGCGCGTGCCGCCCGCGGTGCGCGTGGTGCTGCTGGCGCTGGCGGTCATCGACGACGTGGGGGCGATCGTCGTGATCGCGCTGTTCTATTCGGGCGCGTTCGATCCTTCAGGGCTGCTGCTCGTCGCCGCGGGTTTGGGGACGATCTTCGGCCTGCAGAAGCTCGGCGTGCGTTCCCCGTGGGCCTACGTCGCGCCGGCGGTGGCGATGTGGGCGGGCAGCGCCGTCGCGGGCGTGCACCCGACGTTGGCTGGTGTCGCCGTCGGGCTGCTCACGCCGGTGCGCGCGTGGCTGGGCGCCGACCGCTTCGTCGACGCGCTGTCCTTGCAGATGGGCGCGCTGCGCGAGAAGGCGAGCGCCGGTGAGCAGGCGCTCCTGTCCGAGCTCGACGCGCTCAACGCGGCCCGCCGCGAAGCCGTCTCTCCGGTCGAGCGGCTCCAGCACGCGCTCCACCCGTGGGTGGCGTTCGGGGTCATGCCGCTCTTCGCGCTCGCGAACGCCGGCGTCCCCCTGGGCGCCGCCACGTTCGAGGGCGACGGGCTGCGGGTGTTCCTGGGCGTGGTGCTGGGGCTGGTGATCGGCAAGCCCGTCGGCGTGCTCCTCCTGTCGCGGCTGGCCTGCGCCGCGGGGCTCGCGGGGCTGCCCAAAGGGGTGGGCTGGCTGCGCATGGGGCTGGTGGGCTCCGTGGCCGGCATCGGCTTCACCATGTCCTTGTTCATCGCCCAGCTGGCGTTCCCCCCAGGACCCCTGCGCGAGACCGCCAAGCTCGCGATCCTCGTCGGCTCCGGTGTCTCGGCGGTCTGCGGTTTTCTTTTCGGGGCCATGACTTTGCGTCAACCCGTCGAACCGGGCGTGGCGGCGTCGGCGGCCGAAGCCGAAGCGTCTACGCACTTGTGACGTCCCCCTTTTTCGGGCCCGTTGGTAAAGCGGACGCGCCATGAGCGCTCCGTCACTGTCCGAGAAGATCTTGAGCAGTCTGTCGAGGGACCGCGAGCTGCCCGTCGCCGAGCTGGCGAAGAAGGCCTGGCGGTTCGGCGCGGCGTCGGTGAGCGCGCCGTACTTCCTGCGCGAGTGTGATCGCGTCGGCGCGCGCCCGCGCACCATGTACGGCGCCCCGACGATCGAGAACCGCGGCCGCATCGAGCTGGGTGACGACGTGCAGCTCATCTCCCGCTTCGCGCCGGTGCGCCTGTCCACCGCGCCCGGCGGCGCGCTCGTCATCGGCAGCGCCGCCGTCATCAACTTCGGGTGTGAGCTGTCCTGCGAGCGCGGCGTCAGCTTGGGCGATCGCGTCAGCCTGGGGCCGTACGTGAAGATCGCCGATCACGATCTCCCCGGCGACCCGAGCCCCGGCGCCCCGGCGGACGTCAGCATCGGCGACGACGTGTGGCTCGCGGCGCGGGTGCGGGTGCTCAAGGGCTCGAAGATCGGCGCCGGCACCGTCGTCACCGCCGGCTCCGTCGTGTCCGGTGAGCTGCCTGCGGGCGTGGTCGCCGGCGGGGTGCCCGCGCGGGTGCTGCGCAAGCGCCGCGTGGACGAAGCGCCGCCCGCCGACGTTCCGGTGCCCGTCGAAGTGAAGCCCGCCGAAGCCGCCGCGCCCGACGCGACCGGCGTGCTGGTCAGCGACTTCAGCATTCAAGAGCTCGGCAGCCACTTGGCGAGCGCCGACGAGCTGGGCCTGCGCGTGACGGCGACGACGGCGCCGTTCAACCAGGTCGTGCAGGTGCTGCATGGGCTCCAGGCGCACGCCGACGGAGCGGACTTCGCGGTGGTGTGGACGCGGCCCGAGTCGATCGCGTCCTACGGTCGGCTCATGCACGGCGAGCGCGTGCCGGAAGTCGACGTGCTGGCCGAGGTCGATCAGTTCGCGGACCTGGTGAAGTCCGCCGCCGCGCACGTGAAGTGGGTCTTCGTGCCCACGTGGACTCGGCCTCCGTACGATCGCGGCCTGGGGCTGATGGACCTGCAGCCCGGCGCGCCGGGCGCCACGCTGCTCAAGATGAACCTGCGGCTGTCGGAGAAGTTCGCCGGCTCGAACGTGCACGTTCTGGACGCGCAGCGCTGGCTCGACGCCGCGGGCAAACACGCGGTGCGCGCGAAGCTCTGGTACCTGGGCAAGGTCGGCTTCAGCCAGGCGGTGTTCGCCGAAGCCGCGGCGGATCTGCGCGCCGCGCTGCGCGGCCTCAAAGGGCAGGCGAAGAAGCTCGTCGTGCTCGATCTCGACGACACGATGTGGGGCGGCATCGTGGGGGACTTGGGCTGGCAGCACCTGAAGCTCGGCGGGCACGACGCGCTGGGTGAGTCCTTCGTCGACTTCCAGCGGCACGTGGTCGATCTCACGCGCCGCGGTATCGCGCTGGCGATCGTGAGCAAGAACGAAGAGTCCGTCGCGATCGAGGCCATCAAGAGCCACCCGGCCATGGTGCTGAAGATGGATCACGTGTCGGCGTACCGCATCAACTGGCGGGACAAGGCGCAGAACATCGTCGAGATCACCAAGGAGCTGAACCTGGGGCTCCAGTCCGTCGTCTTCATCGACGACAACCCGGTGGAGCGCGCGCGGGTGCGCGAAGCGCTGCCGGAGGTCTACGTGCCCGACTGGCCAGAAGACAAGACGGAGTACGTGCCCAAGCTGCTGTCGCTGCGCTGCTTCGACGTGCCCCGCATTTCGTCGGAGGACGTGGAGCGCACGCGCATGTACGCCGAAGAGCGGCAGCGCGAGCAGACGAAGACGACCTTCGCCTCGCTCGACGAGTGGCTCATGGGGCTGGGGCTCAAGGTGCGCTTCGCCAAGCTCGACGCGTCGAACCTGGGCCGCACCACGCAGCTGCTCAACAAGACGAACCAAATGAACATTCGCACGCGGCGGCTGTCCGAAGCCGAGCTGACGGCGTGGGCCGAGCAGCCGGGGAACGAGCTGTGGACGGTGTCCGTCGCGGACAAGTTCGGCGACTCGGGGCTGACCGGCATCTTGGGGTTGAGCGAGCAGGGCGAGGCGCTGGAGATCGTCGACTACATCCTCAGCTGCCGCGTCATGGGCCGGCGGGTCGAGGAGACGCTGTTGTGGTTCGCCAGTGAGCGCGCCCGCGCGAAGAACAAGGCCAAGCTCAAGGCGCCGTTCTTCAGCACCGCGAAGAACAAGCCCGCGCGCACGTTCTTCGACGGCTCCGGCTTCACCTGGGACGACGCAGGCAAGCAGTTCCTCTTCGACGGGCCGTACCAGAAGCCCGGGCCGGTGGCCGTGGAGGGCCCCTAAGTCATGAACGTGCACGGACTGGTACGGAACCTGAGCCTCATGGCGCGTGGCCTGCGCGCGAAGTGGCCGCTGCGCGACGCGCAGTTCGTCGGCGGTGGCGCCCGCGTGTCGGGGCAGCCGTACGTGGAGAACCACGGCCGCATCGAGATCGGCCGGGACTTCACGCTGGCCAACGAGCCGGTGCCTTCGCACTTGGTGGTGGGCCACGGCGCGAGCTTGAAGATCGGCGATCGCGTCAGCATTGGCCACGGTGCGGGGCTGGCGGCGACGACGTCGATCGTGCTCGAGGACGACGTGGTGCTGGCGCCGATGGTGATGATCATGGACACCGACTTCCACGACGCGGACTCCATGGCGTCCGATTCGAAGGCCGCGCCGGTGATCATCGAAGCCGGCGCGCGGATCGGCGCGAACAGCGTGCTGCTCAAGGGCACGCACGTCGGGAAGAACGCGGTGATCGCCCCCGGCAGCGTGGTGTCCGGCACCGTCGTCGCGGGGACGGCGGTCGGCGGTGTGCCGGCGCGGGTGCTGCGCGAGAAGAAGCACCCGGGCCGCGGCGCGCCCATGGACAAGACGGAGATCGCCGACAAGGTGAAGGCGCTCATCGCCGAAGCGTTTCACGTGCCTCGTGCGGTGACGCTGGAGGACGGCCCCGCCACGTTGGGCGGCTGGGATTCGCTGGGCGTGCTGCGCTTGCTGGTGACGCTCGAGGACGAGCTGGGCACGACGATCGAGGCGGGCAAGCTCGCCGGCGCGAAGAACGTGGCTGAGGTGATCGCCGTCGTGACGTGAAGGGGAGCGCGCGGGCTTGGGTTCCCGCAGGGCGCGACGATCGCGGCGGGCACGCTCGTCGGCGCGAAGAACGTGGACCGCACGCTCGTCCCACGCGCGCGCTGGTCGAGGCACCCGCGGGGCGGCGCGTCGTTCGCTGCGGCGTGGCGAGCTGACCGAATCCCTCGCGGCGAGCGCGCTGCGAGGCATGCTCAGCGGGCGCCTGCGAGCCGGCGAGAGCTCAGCTGCGCGCGGCGACCACGTTCGCTCGCTTTCTCGGAAGCTGCGAAGACGCGCCGCGGCACAGGCGCTTACAGCGCGAACGCTGGCGTCGGCGCCCCCGGTCGACCTGCACCTCGGCCTTACGTTTCAACGGGCTTTTCGTTCTGCCGATAACGCAGGCAGTCAACCCGCCTGGAGTCGCCCATGACCGCCGTCGCCGCACCGTCGTCCCGCCCCGTCGTCGATCGAATCCTGCTGACGGTGAACGAGCCGTCCAACGATCGTGCGGCGAGCGCCACGGCGCCGGCGCGCATCGTGCTGTTCATGAACGAGGCGGACGGGTTCGTGCGCGAAGCGGGCGCGCTCAAGGACCGCGCGGCTCGACTCGACGCGTTCCGTGAGCTGGCGCGCAAGGCGGGCGCGGACGACCTCGTGCTGACGCCGAACGCGGTCAGCGTGCTCAACGCGTTCGGCCGCGGGCTGGGTGCCAAGGAGCGCGTGAAGGCGAACGAATCCGTCGCTGCCGCGCCAGCCGTGAAGGTGACGAAGGAGCAGGCCAAGACGCTGGCCAAGGCGCTGGGCGACGAGCTGCGCAAGGCCGACGTGCGCAAGGGCTTTCCGCAGTTCTGGAATGAGGCGCTGGGCACGGTGAAGGCCAAGGCCGGGCGCGTGGAGATCGTCTACGACTACGAGTTCTTCGCGGGCGGGCGCGGTGAAGAAGTGCACGTGAAGGAGATGGAGCGCTTCGTTCAGAAGCTGATCGCCTCGACGCCCGCGCTCAGCCAGTTCCAGCACGTGCCGGTGACGTTCTTCGGTCCCGACGCGACCTGAGGGTGCACGACGGGATCACGACGGGATGAGGAAGTGGCGTGATTGCAGGGGGATCGACAGGGCTTGCGGAGGCGTGATCGAGGGCTGCGAAATGCGCCGCCGCCGGAAGCCGAGTGCGCCGCTGAGAAGTCGCACCGGCCCCAACGACGGGACGCCCTTGGGGGAACTGCGTGACGCCGCGCTGCTGCCTGAGTTGGCGCGCCGGCGCCTGGCTTGAGCGCGGACGACGGCGGACCGCGACGAGGCGGGAGTTGCCGGGCACCTTGGGCTGGAGCTGGGCCGCACCATCGACCAAGTGGTCGGTGATGTTGGGGCAGAGTCGGCGAGTGGCGGCAGCCCGCACGGCGCTGGCGCGGTTGATGCTCTGGTGTGCCGAACGTTGGCCTCACAAGGAGCTTCTATGAGCAACACGACCCTCATCGTCTTGATTGTGCTCGCGGTGTTGCTGTTTGGCGGAGGCGGGGGCTACTACTTCAGCCGCCGCGGGCGTTGAGGCGAAACGCCACGGGGCGCTCCGCACCGTCGTGGCCGCTTCGCCGCGCCGCTGCGCTGTCGCTCTGGCTGATCGCCGCGGTCGCCTCGGCGGCCATGCCCACCGCCGCCGCGCTGCTCAAGAGCGTCGGCTATTCACCTGAGGAGATTGCCCGCATCGAGGCCGGCGCCGTCGTGCGCCGCGAGACCAGAGGTGCGGGCGACAGAGACCTCAACATTGGCTTGGCCTTCTTGGCCAAGGAGCCGCCTGCGACCCTGAGCAAGCTGCTCAAGGGCGGCGTGCTGCTGACGATGGACCCCAACAACCTCGCCAACGGCACCTTGACTGGCGATGGCTCGGTGACGGCCTTGGCCAAGCTGAGCCTCATGCCCAACGCCGCCGAGCGCGCGCAGCGCTACCTCACGGCGGAGCCGGGCTCGCAGCTCAACCTGTCGACCGACGAGCTCGCCGAGCTCGACGTGCTCGGCGACACCGCGACGGTGCCGGCCGTCGAGGCGCAGCTGCGGCAAGCGCTGCTCAAGCGCTACAACGCCTACCGCGCCCAGGGGCTCGCCGGCATCATCGCTTACGACCGGGGCGGCGGCGTGCTGCGGTCTCCCGGCAACGAGCTGCGTGAGGTGATGAAGGGGCTCGAGCTGCAGCACTACGCCCCGAAGGCCTGGGCGGCGATGAAGAACTACCCCGGCTCGCGGGTGGCGGGCACCGAGGAGGTGTTTCGCTGGGAGCACTTCAAGGCCAACGGGGTGCCCACCATCGCCCTGTCGCACAGCATGGCGGTGCCCGACGGCGGGGCGTTCTTGCTGCTGCAGCGGCAGTTCTACGTGAGCGAGGGCTTCAACTGCGAGCAGGCCATTCTGGCGCTGCTCCCGGTCGAGGGAGGCACCATGGTCATCTTCTCGAACCACACCTCCACCGACCAGGTCGACGGCTTCGCCAGCGGGATCAAGCGCGCCGTCGGGCGAGACATGGTCGAGGCGCAGCTCCAGCCCTTGTTCGCCAAGCTGCAGCGCCGCATCGAATGAGGTGGCGTCGAAGCGTTAGCCTCCACGGCGACGCGGCGTCGGCGCGCCGGTGAAGGTGCGTCGGCCAGCGACAGCTTCTCCCGCGGCGCGCTGCCTCAAGCGCCTCGTAGTCGTCTTCCGGCCAGGCGGCGTCCAGGACGCGGGCGAAGTCCTCGTCGGAGGCAGGGGGACGGCCACCACCTCGCCGGTGTCCGTCGGGGCTCGTCGGCGCTCGCCGGATGGTCCGCCTGCTCGCCGGATGGTCCGCCTGCTCGCCGGATGGTCCGCCTGCTCGCCGGATGGTCCGCCTCCGCGCCGTCTACCGCACCGCGGGCGCTCGCCAGTTCCACCGCGCCATCCGCACCTTCACCCTTCACCCGGGCAGCTGCCGCAACAGGGCCCTGCTCGCCTCAAAATGATCGTGCACCCGCGACCTGAGCGTCGCGCGGACAGCTTGCCCTGAGCTTGTCGCTGCCGACGCCGGGGCGTCGGCTATGGTCCGTCAATGCTCAGCACGGGACTGGTGGTGCTCGCGCTCCTTGGGGCGGGTGAGAAGCCGATCAGCCTCGCGCTGCCGGGCCTCGGCGCGCAGGGGTTCAGCCGTGAACAGGCCGACTTCTTCACCGAGCACCTCGCCCTCGCGCTGCGGCAGCAAGGGCTCGAGGTCGTCACTCCGCGGGAGATCGGCGCGCTGCTCGGGCTCGAACGCCAGAAGCAGCTGTTGGGGTGCTCCGACGGCGCCGACAGCTGCACGGTCGAGCTCGCCAACGCGCTGGGCGCGGACGGCGTGCTCCTGGGCGACGTCGGTCGGCTGGGCGATCGCATTCAGATCAACTTGAAGGTGCTCAACCCCGGGAACGCGAGGGCGATCGCCCTGTTCGCGCGCGGGGTGATGGGAGAGTCGGCGGTGCTCGACGCGCTGACCGCGGCTGCCGCGGAGCTCGCTTCGCAGAGTGCGCAGGCGCTCGGCCGCAGCGCTCCGCTGGCGCGAGGAGGAGGGCGGCGGCCGGTCGGCTGGTGGTGGGTCCCCGGAGCGGTGGGTGTCGGCCTCGCCGGGGCCGGGGTCGCGCTCATTCTGTCGGGGAACGCCACCGCCGACTTCTTGCGCGCGAACGCGGCCACGCTGACCAAGACGAACGCCGCGGAGGCCGTTCAGAGCGGCCAGCTGCGCCAGCGTCTCGGCGCGGCGCTGTCGATCGCCGGGGCTGCGGGGGTCGTGGCGTCCGTGGTGCTGCTGTTGACGACGAACGCGCCCATCAGCGGCGTGGCTTGGGTCGACTCACGCGGTGCTTCGTTTGGGCTCGGAGGTGTCTGGTGAGGCGCGCGCTGCTGACGGCTGGGCTGTGCTGGATCGCGGCGGGGTGTCTCGACCTCGACGCGGTGTTGCGTGAGTGCGAGGCGGACGGTGGGTGCGGCGTCGCGGGAACCGGTGGCTCAGCAGGCGCCGGTGGCTCGGCAGGCGTTGGTGGCTCGGCAGGCGTTGGTGGCTCCGCGGGCGTCGGTGGCTCGGCAGGCTCCGGTGGCTCGGCAGGCGCTGGTGGCTCAGCAGGCGCGGGTGGTTCGGCAGGCGCGGGTGGTTCGGCGGGCGTTGGCGGTTCGGCAGGCGTTGGCGGTTCGGCAGGCACTGGTGGCTCGGCAGGCGCGGGTGGCTCGGCAGGCACTGGCGGCTCGGGAGGCACTGGCGGCTCGGCAGGCGCGGGTGGCTCGGCAGGCGCGGGTGGCTCGGCAGGCGCGGGTGGCTCGGCGGGCACCGGTGGGGCGGCCGGCTCCGGTGGTTCGGCAGACGCCGGAGCGGCGGCCCTCGCCTGGCTCAACACCCTCGGCGCGACGATCACGTCCCGGGACCTCGGCACGCTCGAGTTCCAGCGCGACACCCAGCTTGGGGCCACGCTGCGCCTGGCCAACGTGGGTACCGCGAACGTCTCGAGCCTCCGGTTGGAGCTCGACGGCGGGTCCAACTTCAACGTCGACGCGACCACTTGTCAGATGACCCTCGCAGGCATGGCGGAGTGCTCGATCCAGCTCTCTTTTGCCTCGGGAACCGCGGGGAGCTTCTCCGGGCTGTTGACGGCGCACGGATCCATTGCTGGGGGTGGGGCGACCCGCGCGGACCTGGCGCTCACGGCGCGAGCGGACCACGCGCTGCTCTCGTTCTCGCTGCGTGTCGACGGAGGCTCGGGCGCGGGGATCGTGAACGGCAACGTCCCGGTGCCCGGCGGGACCCAGACCTTCGCGTGCCCGGGAATGTGCGACCTCCAGGTGCGCCGCGGCAGCTCGATCTCGCTGACGGCGACCCCTGCGTCGACCTCGAACGACCCGACCTGGAGCGCCTGCGACGCCGGACGGCAGTGCACCGTCGTCATCACCTCGGACGCAGGGCTCGCCGTCCAGGCCTCCTTTGCCCAGCAGGGCCGACTCCGTGTGCGCTTCAATACGGAGGATGGCGGTCCGGCGAACGGCGCGGTCGTCTCGTCGAGCCTGGGGAGCTGTGGCACGCAGTGCGATTCGTTCGCGCGCGCCGGTGATTCGGTCACCTTCACCGCGAGCACGTCGCCCTTCGCGCGCTTCAGTCGGTGGTGCGATCCGAATACGGGGGGCTGCGCCAACCCCTGCATGGGCTCGACCGACGGTGGCTGCACCGTCCTCATGGGGCCCAGTGATCGCACCGTCGTCGCGGAGTACGCCTTCGTCAACCGCGCCTTCGTCTCGCCCGACACGGTGGCGCTCACCTTGGGTGGGCGCGACGTGTACTCGCCCATGTGTGACAACTGGGCGAGAGACGCTGGCTTGCCGGCTTCGCGTTACGTGGCGCTGCTCGCTGACAGCGCCGGCGAGCTGCCGACGCTTGCGGGTGCTGCCGGCTGGGCGCGGACCGACGGTCTGCCGATCACCAACCAGGCTCCGAACCTGAACTCCCTCGAACAGGCCTACCCGTTGTCGCTCGACTCACACGGCCGCACCGTCGCTCCGGACACGATCGTCGCCACCGGCGCGGGCACGGCTTCTCCATGTCAGAACTGGGCTGTTGGCAGCGGGTCCATTGAACCGGCCCGCGTGGGCAGGTCGCCACCGGGGTGGCTCCGAGACCCGAGGGTCGGCAATTCCCAGAGCTGCGGAACCGCGGCGCGAATTCTCTGCTTCGAAGCCCGGTTCGACGGCGGCGTGGCGGTGCGCACGCCGGTGCCCGTCGGAGGTCGAATCGCGTTCACCACCGAGCGCAACTACGTCGTCAGCGGCGGCGTCACCACGGCGGACGCGCTCTGTGCAGCGGAAGCGGCGGACGCAGGCTTTACGGGCCGCACGTTCCGGGCCCTCCTGCAAGTAGCGGGGGTCGCCCCGTGGCTCCGTGTGCCGACGAACTTGGGCCCCTACTTTCGAGCAGACGGAGTCCAGGTGCTCACTCGCATTGGCGACCTCACCGACGCCGGCCTGCCCTTGGTGGCGCCGCTCTCACGCACGGCACGCGGGCTCCCCCTGAACTTCGCCGACGGCGGCACGCTCGCCTGGACCGGCGTCGGCAGCACGAATCCGACCGAGTGTGCCGGCTGGGGTGGGAACAACGACCTCGGAACGCGCGGTGACGGGAGTTCTAGTTCGGCGACCTGGCTGTGGGACGAGATGTACAACATCTCGTGTAACCTGCCATCCAAGCTGTACTGCTTCGAGAACTGACGCGCTGGGCTCACCGGCCCGGCGCGCGCCACTCCCGCACCGTCTCCGGCGTCGTCCCAAAGTCCGTCCACCGGACCCAGCGCGGCTCGATGGTGAAGTAGGTCAACCCAGGCAGCCCCACGCGCTCGTGTCCGTCTGAGAACCGGTCGAGGTACGCCGCCACGGCGCGGGCCTTGCGCTCCCCGGTGGGCTCGCTCGCCCCACCCTCGAGCTGCGCGGTGACGGCGCCGTGCCAGAGGACGACAGCGACGCGAGGATCGCGCCGCAAGTTCTGGGCCTTGTTCGTCCGCTCCAGCGTGTCGAACACGAGCGTGCCGTCTGGGGTCAGCGCCAGGCCGACGACGGCAGCCTGAGGTCGTCCGTCGGGACCAATGCTGCTGACGACGCCGAACTGCTGGCGCCGGAGCAGCGCCGTCAGCTCCTCAGGCAGCCCGCTGAGCACGCTCGCGCTCACTTCGCGTCGCGCAGCTTGACCACCTCTTCGAAGATCTCCTTGCTGACGATCTTCCCGCTCACCGTCGGCCACGACTTCTTCGCCGTCTCGATCCACGCGGCGCGGTCCACCGGCACGACCTCCAGCCCCTGCTTCTTCATGGCGGCGATCGCGTCGTCGTTGAGCTTCTTCACCTCGGCGTCGATGCGCTTGCCCATCTCCCGGCCGATGGCGATGAGCTTGGGCCGCAGGTCCGCGGGGATCTTCTCCCACACGTCCTTCTTCACGAGCGTGCCGCCGACCAGGAACGCCCAGGGCACGTCCATCATCTTGTTGGCCTTCTCGAACATGCGCGCGGTGAGCACGAAGGCCGGCGCCTGCGTCACGCAGTTGATCATGCCCGTCTGCAAGCTGGGGACGATGTCGACGCTCGAGAGCACCACCGTCTTGAGCCCCATGGCCTTGAACGCGTCGATGGAGCCCTGGTCGCCGTCCCACGCGAAGAACTTGGCGTCGGCGGCCTCGGCCGGCGTCTTGTAGGGCTTCGTGCAGAACGGGTACACGGACCCAACCTGCGCCCACATGAGCATGACGTAGCCCTTGGCCTCGAGCGCGGCCTCGAGCTTCTTCTCGACCTGCGGAAACACCTTCGAGAAGGACTGCTCGTCGAACATGCCCGGCGTCGAGAACACCATGGGGTCGGCGTAGATGTCGTGAATGCCCACGGTGGTGATGCTGGCGGCCTGCAGCTGGCCCACGCCCATCTTCCGGACCATGTCGCCTTCGCTGCCCTGGGTGCCGCCGGCGTAGATCTTCAGCTTCACCTTGCCGCCGGACGCCTCGGCCCACTTCTCGGCCGTCTCCTTGAGCAGCGCGTGCCAGCTCGAGCCTTGCGGCGCCAGCGTGCCGAGCTTGATCGTCACGTCCTGCGCGGCGGCGGGCAGGGCGGTCAGGCACAGCGCGGTCAGCAACAGCGTCTTCATGTCGGTCGCTTTCATGTCAGTTGAAGAGGTCGTCCAAGTTGGCCTGCAACAGCTTCGCACGGCGCTGAGCGATCGTGTTCGCCAGGCGGTTCTCGGGGGCGAGGTTCACGTCGAAGGCCAGCACCTTCTGCAACATCGCCGTGAACTCCTCCCGCTTCTGCTGCTGCACGAGCACGCCCTCCGCCCAGGACAGGTACATGCCCAGGTGCGTGCCGCCGTGGAGCGCCTGCGCGCGTTCGAAGTGCTCCCTGGCCTTCTGCTCGCTGCCGCCGGGCTTCGACGGGAGGTAGCTGACGAAGAACTCGTGCACGGTGCCCTTTTCCCAGTCGGGATCCAGCGCCAGCGCGCGCAGCATCAACGCTTCGGGTGCCGGCAGCTGTGAGACGAGGCCCATGTCTTCCTTCCCGTTGCCGATCGCCAACGCCCACGCGGCGGCCGTCCAGTAAACGAGCGGGAGGTCCTCTTTCTTCAGCGCCGCCAGGGCGGGGTCCAAGTCCTTCATGCTCTTGAGCTTTTCGGTGATGCCGGGGCTCTTGAGCTCGAGGCCGAGCAGCCCGTAGTCCCGCGCGCGCAGCAGCAACTTCTTGGCGCGCTCGCGCTTGGGCCGCGCCGAAGACGACTTGCCGGCCAGCTCGTCGGCGTCGGCGTCTTGTTGGACGAAGGCGTACGCGTACTGGGTGAAGCCGGACGCCAGCGAGGTGATGAGGCCCACGTGCTTGGGCTGCTCCTTGAAGACGGACTCCATGGTCTTGAGCCCGAACGGCGCGGCGTCGCGGACGAGTTCCGGATCGTCGTCGGTGCTCAGCCCCGAGCCGCCGGACAGCGCGTCGGCCAGCGCGCCGGTGGCGATGTTCTTCAGGCAGCCGGTGCCGAGGAGGGTGAGCAGGGTCAGGGCGAGGAGTCGGAGCACGGTGAAGGGACCTTTCGAAAGCGCGCGTTGTAGCAACCAGGCTTCAACAGCACAGTTCAAAGCGGCGGCGTTTGCGGCTACACGCGGCGGCTCCCCGTGGACGCGACGCCTCTCGATCCGAACGCCCCGCCGCGCAGTCGTCTGACGCAGGCCTTGGGCTGGTTCGTCACGGTGCTGGGCCTGACCATGGTGGTGCTGCCGACGGCGCAGACGTTGGCGCGGCGCTTCTTCGACGCCGAGGTGCCGGGCGCGATCGTCATCGTCCAGCACCTGACGCTGTGGGTCGGCTTCGTCGGGGCCTTGCTGGCGACGGGGGCGGGCAAACACCTGGCGCTGTCGACGGCGGAGGTGATCCCCAAGGGCCTGCCGCGGCGGCTGTCTGGCCTGCTCGTGCGCGGCACGACGAGCTTGGTCTGCGCGCTCCTCGCCGTCGCGTCGTATCGGGTGGTCGTGGCCGATGCGAGCAACGGCCGCACGCTCGTCGGGGACATTCCCGTCGCGTGGAGCGAGGCCATCATGCCGGCCACCTTCGGCCTCATGGCGCTGCGCGTGGCGTTGGGGCCGACCTGGACCGGGCACGAGCGGCAGCCCGCGACATGGGTGGATCGTGTCGTGGGCGTGCTGGCGGTGCTCGCCGCGGTGAGCTTCGCGTGGCTGCCGATGAATCACGCCCTGGTCGCCGTGCTGGGCGTGCTCATGGCGCTCGCGTTCCTCGCGGGGAGCCCCGTCTACGTGGCCATGGCCGGCACGGCGATGTTGCTCTTCTGGAAAGACGACACGCCGATCGCCGCCGTCCCCGCGGAGACGTTTCGACTGGTGTCTTCGGCGACGCTGCCGGCCATTCCGCTGCTCACCATCGCCGGGTACGTGCTGGCCGAAGGTGGGTCCGCCAAGCGGCTGGTGAAGGCGTACAAGGGCTTCTTCGGCTGGCTGCCGGGCGGCGTGGCGATCATGGCCACCTTCGTGTGCGCGGTCTTCACGACGTTCACCGGCGGCTCGGGCGTGACGATTCTGGCGCTGGGCGGGCTGCTGCTGCCCATGCTGCTCGAGGAGAAGTACCCCGAAGGGTTCTCGATGGGGCTGGTGACGGCGTCGGGCTCGCTGGGCCTGCTCTTCCCGCCGTCGCTGCCGGTCATTCTCTATTCGGTGGTCGCGCAGGTGCCCATGGAGCACCTGTACCTGGGCGGGCTGCTGCCGGGCGTGCTGATGATGGTGATGGTGGCCGGCTACGGCGTCTTCGTGGGCGTGCGGAACAAGGTGCCGCGGCAGCCCTTCGTGGGGAAGGAGGCGGCCGTCGCGCTGTGGGACGCGAAGTGGGACCTGGGGCTGCCGACGCTGGTGATCGTGACGGTGGTGACGGGGCTGGGGACGGTGGTGGAAGCGGCGGCGCTGGGCTGCGCGTACGCGCTGTTCGTGGAGATGGTGGTCTTCCGCACCATTCACCCGGTGAAAGATCTGTCGCGGGTCATCGCCACGGCGTCGACGCTGGTCGGCAGCGTGGTCATCTTGCTGGGCGTGGCCATGGGGCTGTCGAGCTGGCTGGTGGACGCGGAGATCCCCACCGCGCTGCTCGAGTGGACGCAGACCCACGTGAAGAGCCCGTGGGTGTTCCTGCTGGCGCTCAACGTGGGCCTGCTGCTGCTGGGCAGCGTGCTGGAGATCTACGCGGCGATCGTCGTGCTGGCGCCGCTGGTGGCGCCGATCGGCGTGGCGTACGGCATCGATCCCGTGCACCTGGGCGTCGTCTTCTTGGCGAACCTGGAGCTGGGGTTCTTGTTCCCGCCCATGGGGCTCAACCTGTTCCTGTCGTCGAGCCGGTTCCAAAAGCCGCTGCCGTACCTGTACGCGCGCACGGCGCCGTTCCTGGTGATCCTCGCGGTGGGTGTGCTGCTGATCACGTACCTGGACTTCATGACCACCGGCGTGGTGCGGCTGTTCAAGCACTGAGCGACGCGGCGACGGACCCACGTTTTGTAACGCGTCGTTTATGTCCCTTTAAGTCGGGTTTCTGGCTATTATGTGCCAGAAATGTCCCCTTATTCGCTCTCTCCGAAAGACCGGCTCGCGCAGCTCGGCGAGCGGGTCCGCCAGCTGCGAATGCAGCGCGCGCTGACGCAGCAGGAGCTCGCCGAGCGCGCCGAGATCAGCCGCAAGACGTTGATCCGCTTCGAAAGCTCGGGCGTGACGTCGACGGGGAACCTGCTGCGGATCGCCGTCGCGCTCGGCGCCGACGAGCCCTTCGACTCGCTCTTCGCCGCGGCGGCGTATTCGTCGCTCGACGAGGCGCTTGCGCAGTCAGAGGCCCCTTCGCGCCAGCGTGTGAGACGTCGCTCATGAGCTTCGTCCCCGTCACGCAGCTCACCGTCCTGTACGAGCCGGTCGAGGGCGATCGCACCCGCGTCGGCCGGCTGGCGAAGGTGCGCGACGAGCTGCTCTTCGAGTACTCACCCGAGTTCCTCCACAGCGGCTTGCAGCTCTCGCCGTTCAGGCTGCCGCTGCGGGCCGGCGTGGTGGTGGGCAAGCCCGACCGATTCGACGGCCTGATGGGCCTCTTCGACGACAGCCTGCCGGACGGCTGGGGCCGCCTGCTGATCGACCGCCAGGCCCAGGCGCGGGGGCACCGGCGCGAGGCGCTGGGCCCGCTCGACCGCCTGTCGATGGTGGGCAGTCGGTCGATGGGCGCGCTGCTGTACGAGCCCGAGACGCACCTCGAGCAGCCGACCGTCGTCGAGCTGAAGAAGCTGGCGGGTGAGGTCGAGCAGGTGCTCACCGATGGGGCGAAGGCCGATCTGGGCGCGCTGATCGCGCTCGGTGGCTCGCCGCAGGGCGCGCGGCCCAAGGCGCTGGTGCAGCTGGCGCCGGATGGGACGCTGCGCTCTGGCGCGACGCGCGCGATCCCCGGCGCGACGTCGTGGCTGGTGAAGTTCCCCGCGAAGACCGACGGCGCGGCGTCTGCCCAGCTCGAGCACGCCTATTTCCTCATGGCGCGGGCCGCGGGCGTCGACGTGCCCCAGACGAGGCTCTTCGGCGTGGGCGCGAAACGGTACTTCGCGATTCGGCGCTTCGATCGCGACGGCACGCGGCGTGTGCACATGCACACGCTCGCCGGACTGCTCGAGGCCCCGCACACGTACTCGTCGGTCTCGTACCGCGAGCTGCTGCTCGTCACCCGATCGCTCGCGCGCGACGAGACCGCCGTGCGCGAGAGCTTTCGCCGCGCCTGCTTCAACGTCTTCGCGCGCAACCGCGACGACCATTCGAAGAACTTCGCCTTCGTGATGGACGAGCGCGGCGTCTGGAAGCCCAGCCCTGCGTATGACCTCACCTTCACCGCCGAGCCGCACGTCGAGCACTGGATGCTGGTCGCTGGCGAAGGCGCGGCGCCGGACCGCAGCCACCTGCTGCGCCTGGCGGACGAAGGCGGCGCGCTGAAGGCCGCTGCGGTGATCGATCAGGTGCGTGCGGCCGTGAACGACTTCGCGCGCTACGCCGACGAAGGCGAAGTGCCGAAGGCCGTCGTCGCACGGGTGGCCAAGGCGCTGAACGTGCCCGCGTCGACGAAGAAGCGACCGCGGAAGCGCGCGCAGAGGCGCTCGGGGCCGGCACGCCGTGCCGCAGACCCAGCACCGACGCTGAGGCGGAACTCGACGACACCCCGGCAGCGTCGGGTGGACGACGCGCCCAGGGCGAAGCCGCGGTGAGCTGTGCTCCTTCGCGGGCGTCCGCGTCGCGCGAGTGTCTGCCAGCGTGCGGCCGCTTCGCAGGGGCCTGAGGTGGTAGCAGAGCGCCAGCGACTCCGACTCGGCGTGGAGGCGCTCAGCTTTCCACGGAATCCACGCGACCCATCGCTGCTCGGCGAGAGGTCGACGGATTTCCTCACGGGGGCGCCGGCGCTCGCCCGAAAGCGCCCGACAACCGCACTCAGCCCCTCGACGTCACCGCCCGAGGGGCTGCCTGCTCCAACTGCGCACGGCGTCGTTCGACCCGCTTGGCCTTCAGACGGCGGCGCGAGCGCGTCGGCGGACGAGAACCCGCGCCAAGAGCAGCAGCGCCGCCGGCACCACGAGTCCGGCCGAGGTGCTGCACCCGCGCGGCTCCGTCTTCATCATGACGACCACCGCATTGCAGACGTACGACGTGCTCTCGACCTCGCCGTCTTCGAGCATGGAGTTGTTGGGCACGCCTTGACCGGCCCCGTTGTCGCGGCCCGTCGCGATGCGCTGCCCACCCGTCTCGCAGTTGCTGCCGGGCGCCTCGGTCGTCGTGCGGACCAGCGACTGGAAGCCGTCCCGGCCATTGGTGCCGTCCATCGGCTGCGCGAGGGCACAGAGGTAGGTCGTCCTGGAGATCTCGCCGTCCTCCAAGGTCCCGTTCTGGGCCGTGCCGTTCCCCGCGCCGTTGTCCAAGCCGGTGTCGATCCTCCGGCCGCCGAACATGCAGTTGGCGCCGGTGGGCTCGACGGTCACCTTCAAAAGCGCGCTGAACCCGTTGCTGCCGTTGCTGCCGTTGCTTCCGTTGGTCCCCGGGGGGCTGGCGCAGACGTAGCTCGTCCGGGCGATCTCCCCCGCCTCGAGCACCCCGTTGCCCGCCACGCCGCCACCCGCGCCGTTGTCGAGGCCCGTGTCGATCCGCTGCCCGGAAAAGGGGCAGTTGGTGCCCGCGGGCTCCGCGGTGAGCCTCACCAGCGAGTTGAACCCGTTCTGGCCGTTCACGGCTGGCGCGCTGGCGCAGACGTAGCGGGTGTCGGCGATCTCTCCCGCCTCGAGGGTTCCGTTGCGCATGACGCCGCCACCGGCGCCGTTGTCCAGACCCGTATCGACGCGCACGCCGCCGTACTGGCAGTTCGCCCCTTGGGGCTCGTTGCCGATCCGCACGAGCGAGTTGAATCCGCCCATGCCTGCTTGGCCGGCGCAGACGTACAACGTCTGCGAGACCTCGCTCGCCTGCAGAATGCCGTCGAGCGGCACCCCCGCGTTGCCACCGTCGGGCACTCCGGCGTCCCCACCGTCGTCTCGGCCCTGGTCGATGGCGGCGCCGCCGGCGGGGCAGTTGGTGTCGCCGACGGCGAGCCCGCGCGAGTTCACGAGCATGGGCGCGAGGCGGACCGTCAACGCCGAGATCGTCTCGTCGGTCAGCGGAGCGCCGCTCATGCCGGGGGCATACGAGGCGACGAAGTCGTAGCGACCCGCAGGCATTGCCGCAGGCAGCGAGATCGAACCCGAAGCAGTCCCGTTCGCGACCGGGGCCGCGAGGGTGGCCAGCGCCTGACCCATGGCGCCTCGCACGGTGAAGGTGACGGTGCCGTCCGTCGCGCGCAGCGCGTCGAGGCCAGTCACTGCCGCCGAGACGGCCACCTGCTGCGTCCTGGGCGACGACAGCGCGGAGATCTCGCTCGTCGTCACGGTCGCGACGCCGAAGAGCATGCCTCGGTTGAAGATGCCCCAGCGGGTGTCGCGGCCGCTGCCGTTGGCGCCGAGCCCTCGCCAGACGCCGACGGGGCCGACCGCGCCGACACCGTTCAAGACTCCCGCGCCGCCCAGGCCGCCGAGGCCGCCGAGGCCTCCGTTGCCACCCACGCCTCCCTGGCCACCGGCCACGGCGTTCTCCGAGAACGCGCTGCCGTTCGCCATGAAGAAGGTGCCCTGGTTGTAGATGGCGCTGCCAAGTCCATCGCCGCCCACACCCGCGTGGCCGCCGTTGCCCCCGGCTCCTCCGTTGGTGCCGTTCTGCCCGGGGCCGCCATTGACGCCGGCGACTCCGTCTGCGCCCTTGCCGCCGGTCCCTCCGGCGCCACCGGACACGGCGTTGCCGATGAAGGTGTTGTAGCCCTTCAGGAAGAGCCGCCCGTCGTTGGAGATCGCGGCTCCGGTCCCCTCACCGCCGTTGCCGCCATTGCCCGCGTGGGAGCCGTTGGCTTCGGGCGCGGTCGAGACCGGGGCGTTGCTGCCGTTTCCACCGGCGCCTGCCAGGACGACGTTCCACTTGAACTGCGAGTTCTTCACCGAAAACGTGGCGCTTGGGCCCACGTACACCGCGCCGCCGCGCGCCGCTCCGCCCTGGCCTCCATGGTCCGCGCCAATGGCTGGCGCGTTGGCGCCCTGGCCGCCGATCGCGCGATTCGACAGGAATGTGCACCCGTCGACCGTGACGTCGGCGCTCCCGCCAAGCCACAGCGCGCCGCCCGAGCCCATGCCACCCATGCCACCGTCGGCACCTCCGAAGGTGCCCGGGGCTCCGGCGCTCGTTCCGCCGGTGAAGGTGATGCCCGCGAAGGAAACCGTCCCGCCGGTGACGTCAAACAGGCGCTGGGTCCCGCCGCCGTTGATCGACGCGCCGACGCCCGTGAACGTGAGGTTGCGGTTGATGGCGATCGGCCCCTGCGTCAGCACGACCTCGAGCGACGCGAGCGCGATGGTGTCGCCGGCCTGCGCGCCGGTCACCGCGTCACGCAGCGTGCAGGTCGCGTCGCACATGCCGTCCCCCATGTCGCTGGCCAGCGTGACCACCCGAGTGGCTGCCTGGGCGGTGCCCGCGGAAAGCAGGGAACAGAGAATGACGGCCGTCATGGCCGTCGAGGAACGGACCAGGGAACGCGTTCGAGACTTCACGGAGACCTCTGAAGAGAAAGGACAGACCCAGTTTCACTGCCAGCACGCTTGCGGTCCCGAAGAGCAGAAGTGGCTCCACGGGGCGCGGGGCGGACGCTTAGGTGGAACACGACACCCTGTCGAGGCCGGTCTCCGCGGTGCTGCCCACCGTGAAGCGGCTGGCGGTGTGAAGGGTGAAGCCGCGTCACGAGCAGAAGCTCCGCTGCCTTGGTCCCGCACGTCCCGCGTCGTCCGCGCGATCCGCCGGTGAAGGAGTTGGCGCGGGAATCGTGACAGCCTCGACGCTGGTCGGCAGCGTGGTCATCTGCTGCGTGGGGCAGGGGCCGTCGAGCCGTCAGGTGGGCACGGAGGCATGTGGTCTTCAACACTGAGCGGCGTGCGGAGACCCGTGCACCGCGCTCGCTTCTTGGCGGCGCTGCCCCGCGCAGTGAACGAGGCGCCGTGTGCGAACCCACTGACCGTTTCGCCTACGAGTGTCCTCCCGCTCGTGGCACGGCACTCGAAGCGGATCGCCACCCTGCGTGCCTGCACCTCGGCGTCTGAACTAAGCGCATAGAGTCCGGGGACCATGTTGCGAGCCTTCTCCCTGCTCCTCACCTCGGCGCTCATCGGCTGCGCCGGCCAGCCCGGCGCGCCGGGTCAACCAGGGGCGACCGGAGCACCGGGGTCGACTGGAGCGACTGGGTCGACCGGCGCCACCGGGCCGACCGGCGCCACTGGTGCCACTGGTGCCACCGGGGTCGTCTCGCCTCGACCTTGCGCCCTGGCGAGCAACGGCACGGTCGCGGTGGACGACTGTGGCGCCCGCTGCGACGGCCAGGCCGACGACACGCAGGGCTTCGCGCGCGCGCTCGCGCTGGTGAACGCGACGGGAGGCACGGTGCTGGTGCCGAGCGGACGGTGCCGGGTGAGCCAGACGCTGCGGCTCAGCCACGACGACGTCGGCCTGGTGTGCGTCGGCGGGGCTGGGACCTGCCGGGTGACCATGACGGCGCAGAACACGACGCTCGTGCGGGCAGACATCACCTCGTACGATCCAATCGCCGCCGTGCCTGCGCTGCGGAACGTCGCGGTTCGCGGGCTCTACCTCGAGGGGAACCGCACCGGAGACGGCATCGACTTCGGCGCTGGGTGGGTCGACAACAGCGTGATCGCCGACGTGACGGTGTTCAACATGAAGACCGGCGTTCGCTTGGGCTCCTGCTCGGTCTCGCGCATGCACAACGTCAACGTCTTCTTCTCGGCCGAAGACGGGGTCTCGGTCCGGCCGCCCGCGACGCCCAAGGGGAATGTCGTCCAGTGGGACCTGGCGGACCTCGCGCTGGGCGGCAACCGCGGCTGGGGCCTCAGCGCGGCGACGGAGCCGTACGACACGTACTCGCGCAGCGTCGACGGCGGGCGCCAGTCGCTGGGCCTGGGGGACTGGCACAACATTCAGACGTACGCGAACGGGCTCGGCAGCGTCTCGGCGGTGGGCACGACGTGGATGCCGCTGACCAACCTGCGCATCAGCAAGGGCTGGTTCTGCTGCTCGGACCGCGACGGTGGGCTGCCGCCCGAAGTCCTGGTCCGTCCGGCCGGGGGCATCAACAACCGGATCCACGACTCCGCGGTCGAGGGCGCCAATGGCGTTGGCTTGCTCATCGACGAGACTCGAGGCTCGCTCTTCTTCACCAACGACGTCACGGTCTCGGCCACGAAGGTGTGGGGGGCGTGGGGAACGGGGCTGATCGCCCAGGCGCCGCACCTGACGCTGAGCGGCGTCATCGCCATGGACAACGGCCAGTCCCCCTTGGGCGGGAGCGGCGTCCACATCGTCGGTGGGCGTGCGGTGATCTCGGGCATCACTTCGACGCGCAACCTCGGCTACGGGCTCTTCACTTCCGTCGACGACGTGTACGTGTCCGGCGGCGACCTGACCGGGAACCTCGACCGCAGCGGCATGCAAGTCGAGTCGTTCGGCTCGGCGGTCCCCCTGGTGCGATCGAGCGTCTGCGCGGTCAACGGCGTGTCGGGGTTGTGCCGCTGAGCCAAAGCGCCGCTCGTGCGAGCGCTTTCGTGACCAGAACGCCAACGGTCGGTGCAATGCCGGCCGCGCTGGGGTCCTTCAGCCGTCAGCCGCCGTGAGGCAGTCGTTGATCACGTCGGCCAAGCGGGGCGCGTTCGGGGCGCGCAGCAGGTCGAAGTGACTGCACGGGAGCGAAACGACGCGCAGGTGAGGGAGCAGTGGGCCCCAGCCCAGCCGTGGGTCGGTATCGGACACGCCGATCATGGCCTGGCGCTGCTCGGCGCGGAGCAGCGTGACGGGCGCGTCGAGCCGCTTGGGTTCATGTCGCTCCCAGGCAGAGACCAGGGGCGCGATTGCGCGCTCCATGGCGGCAATCACCTCGGGCGGGACGAGGTCGGAATCCGCTTCGTGCGCGAACAGCCGATGGGGCTCGGGTTCGCGCAGCCCGAGGCGCACCGCCACGCGCGGCAGGCGCCCCAGCACGTACTCGGCGGCGCCGCGCGGCCCCAGCGAAACGGCGTGCTTGGCGTGCGCGAGGAGCCGACGAGGCAGCGGCTCGAGCCGCGGGTAGTCGGGCCCGTCCGAGTCGAGCAGGAGCAGGGCGGACACCGTTTGACCGGCCTGTTGGAGTTGCCGCGCGAGCTCGAGCGCGATCTTCCCACCCATCGAATAGCCCGCGAGCTGGTACGGCCCGTGCGGCTGGACTCGTCGCACGTCGCGCAGAATGCAGGCCACGATCTGGCTGAGCGTCGGCGACACGGGGAGATCCGATCGCCCCACGAAGGCGTAGAGATCGACCACGTACAGCGGCTGCTCACGGCCCAGTGCCTGGGCAATGGCTTCGAACACGAACAGCTCTCCGCCGCCGCCGGGGACGAAGAAGAGGGGAGGGCGCGCGCCTCGGGCTTGGACGGGTATGAGGGTCGACGCCAGATCGGTCGCCCGCTGTTGGAGCCGCGCGGCGAGCTGTCGAATCGTGGGGGCTTCGAAGAGCACCCCGGCGTGCAGCTCGATCGCAAACTCACGTGAGATCTCACTGAGCAGCCGAAGCGCCTTGAGTGAGTGACCACCGAGTTCGAAGAAGCCGTCGTCCAGCCCGATGGGCGCGATGCCCAGGGTCCGCTCCCAGAGCGGCACGAGGCGACGGGCCACTGGGTCGGTGACGGCCGCGGCCGCGCGCTCGGGGTCGCTCGGCGTCGTCACCGGGAACGGGAGCTGTTCGAGTCGTCGTCGGTCCAGCTTTCCGCTGCTGTTGAGCGGCAGGCTCGCAAGCACGCCGATGTGGCTCGGGATCGCGTACGGCGGGAGGACTTCCCGGAGCTTGGCGACGACGGCCCGAGTCGAAGGCGCGGCTGCGCCGCGGGCAGGCACGACCCACATGACGATCGTTCGTTCGCTGTTCGCGTCCGTCGGCGCCACGACCGCGCACTCGCTGATGCCGGGGAAGTCACGCAGCGCCGACTCGATCTCGAACAGCTCGAGTCGATAGCCGCGGATTTTCACCTGCGTGTCGCTGCGACCGAGGTACTCGATCGTGCCCTCGGCCGTGAGGCGGGCGAGGTCGCCAGTCCGGTAGATCTGCTCTCCCGCTCGGAAAGGGTCGGCGAGGAACTTGCGAGCCGTCAGCTCCGGCAGCGCCTGATAGCCGAGGGCGAGGCCGCGCCCGCCGACCCACAGCTGGCCTGTGGCCCCGATCGGCACTGGCTGCAGGAGGTGATCCAGCACGTAGCAACGGGTGTTGGCGATGGGGCGCCCAATGGGGAGCACCCGACGGGCTTCATGCGACTGGTCGAGCTCGATCATCGTGCTGTCGACGCAGGCTTCACTCGGGCCGTAGAAGTTACCGACGCGCACGGCCCCCAGCCGCCCTCGAACCGCTTTCACCAGCTGGTGATCGAGCGCCTCGCCGCCTGAGACGAGGTACCGAAGGTCACCGGCCGAAGCCCCCGCGAGCGCCCCAGCTTCGAGCGCCGCCCGGAGAACGGACGGGACCGCCTGCAGCACCGTGATGCGCGCGCCGACCGCGAGATTGAACAGCTCGATCAAGTCGCGGTGAGCGCGTGGCGGTGCCAGGACGATCCTCGCGCCGCCGACGATCGGCGCGAAGACCTCCGCAAGCGCGGCGTCGAAGCTGATCGACGCATAGTGCAGGACTCGGTCCGTGGGCCCGAGCTCGGTGACCTGGGCAAACCAATACGCGTGATTGACCAGGGCTCGATGCGGTACGCGAACGCCCTTCGGGTGTCCCGTCGAGCCCGACGTGTAGACGAGGTACGCCAGGTCCGACCCACCCAGGCTCCGGGGGGGAGGTGTGGCCGCTTCGGTGGGGCTCCCCGGCGGGACCGAAACGAGCGTCGCACCGGCCCTGGCCACCGACGGGCGCAGGGCGTCGGCGAGGTGCGCTTGGGTGAGCACGGCGTGAACACGGGCGTCGCGCAGGACGTAGGCCAGCCGCTCTGGCGGGAGTTCGGGGTCGACGGCGACGAAGGCTCCGCCCGCTTTGAGGACCCCAAAGAGCGTGACGAGCAGCTCAAAAGACCGATCCATGGCGACTGCGACCGTGACGCCGCGATCCACGCCGAGCTCGAGGAGCTGCGCCGCGAGCGCGTTCGAGCGCCGGTCCAGCTGGGCGGCGGTCAGCGTCCGATCGCCGAGCTCCGCGACGACGTGCGCCGGCGCGCGCGCGGCGAGGTGTTCGAGGAGGTGGTGCACCAGCTCCCCTTCGGCCCGAGGCACCTCCGTCGCGTTCCAGTCGAAGAGCACCCGCTGTCGAGTGCCGGGGTCGAGCACGGGCAGGCGCAGGAGCGGAGCGCGTGGGTCTGCGGCCAATGCAGCCAGGTAGCAGCGCGCCGTCGAAGCCATGGCCTCGCGCGTGCCCTCCGTGAAGCGGCCGTCCGAGCCGATCGCGAGCAGCTGCTCGTCACCGCGACGCACCACGCCCAAGGCAAGGTCGACTTCGCCGGACAAGGCGCTGCTCTCGGGCCCCACGTCGACTCGAATGGGCGCGCCCGACGCCTCTGCCCGGTTCGCCGCTTCGAGCGCAGCCTCGACACGACGTGACAGTGTCTGAAGGTCGTCGTCGTCCTGAACCAGGACGCTCACGATACGCGACGGCTCGCTGCCGCCGACTTGAACGCACACCGCCGGGCCGACATAGCGGCAGACCAGCCCGAGGAGCGACGTGAGCCGGACAGACGCAGAGTGCCTGAACTGCTCCACGAGGGCTGCGGGTAACGGGACTTCGACCCACCGAATGACTCCGCGCTCTCCATCGATGAGGTCAGGCGGGATGCGACTCCACTCGGGGCCGTGAACCGAGCCCGCCGACCTCGCCTCCGCACGTGCCTCGACGAGCTCCGCGTGTGCCCGCTCGGTGGACTCGGGAGGAGACGGTGTGAGGCGCGGAAAGGGCGGAGCAGGCGTCAGCATGGCGTGGAGCGTCGGGCGCGTAGCCGCGTCGCCCTCGGTCACCCGTCAATGAGGACGTCGTGCGCGTTCGACCATGAGAATTTCTCGAACGCTGACTGCGGCTCGAGCAGCGGGTTGCTCGACGCGCATTCGAGGCCGAGTGTTCGTCTACGTGCCCTGGGACGAGGCGCGGAGTTTCAACCTAGCCGACGCGGCGATCGTGGTCGGCACGGTCGGCGCCGTCGTGCTGATGATCGCGCGTTTCGTCGCCTGGGTCAGGAGCCGCCCCGCTCGAGTGGCCGCATGACCCAACTGCGGGGTGCACGGCTCCGTTCGTGCAGGACTCGGCGTGCTGTGCACAGCCGCTCCGACAGCCCGGCCGCATCCCAACGAGCGCTACGGCGCGGGTCGCTCCTCAGCTCCCCGTCCCCTCGCTCGCCTCACTCACCGACTTGAGCTTCGGCCCCTTGCGCGCGCTCACCTCGATCTCCGCCGGCTTCACCAACGAGTTCGGCGGCACCGACTTCGTCACCACCGCGCCGGCCATGATCTTCGTCCCCGCGCCGATCGTGATCGGCCCGATCAACGTCGCCCCCGGGCCGATGTGCACGTTCTCTTCCAGCGTCGGCGCGCCGGACTCCTTCGTGTCCGGGTCCAGCCCTTCGCCCAGCGTCACGTTGTGAAACAAAATGCAGCCCGGCCCGACCTTCGCGCGGTGGCTGAGCACCAGCCCGTTCCCGTGCACGATCGACACCCCCGGCGCCACCTCGGCGTTCCAGTGGATCTCCGCGGCGTACCAGTGCCGAATGACGCGGCTGACGACCATCGGCGCGGCGGGCACGCCCAGGTCCTTCGCCAGCCGCATCACCCGCGTCGCCACCATCATCTGGAAGCCGATCTTCTTCACCGACTCGTACGGCAGGCGGTGCAGGCCGATCTCCTCGCCGTGGTACTTCTTCTGGTTCCGCTGGATCTCGGCGAAGTCCTCACGGACGGCCTGAGCGAACGTCTTGAGCGCGGCACGAATCATGGCGGCCGAGGCTAGCGCACGAGCGTGCTAAGCGTGCGCCCGTCATGGCCTTGAGCGTCAGCGTCGTCCTCGCCACGTACAACCGCCTCGAGCTGCTCCAAGAGCTCCTCGACGCGCTGGGCAAGCAGACCCTCGGCGCGGACCGGTTCGAGGTCATCGTCGTCGACGACGGGTCCAAGGTCCCGGCGGCGCCGTCCCTCGCGGGGCGCCGCGATCCCTTCCGCCTCACAGTGCTGACTCAAGCGAACGCCGGCGCGGCGGCCGCTCGGCACCACGGCATCACCCAGGCGACCGGCGACGTCATCGTCATCACCGACGACGACATGCTCGTGCCCAAGGACTTCCTCGAGCAGCACCTGAAGGCGCACGAGGCCGGGCACACGCTGGTGCTGGGCCTCATCGACGCCGCCGAAGACGTGCACGACAAGCCGCTGTTCGAACGCTTCCACGCCGACCAGCTCGCGCGCTTCGTAGCGGCGCACCGCGACCAGCCCACGGCCGTGCGTGGCGTCATGGTCTGCACCGGCAACGTGTCGCTGCGCCGCGCCGACTACCTGGCCGTCGGCGGCTTCGACAAGTCGCTGTCTCGCTCGGAGGACCGCGAGCTGGGCGTGCGGCTGCAGAAGGCCGGCGCCAAGCTGTACTTCGCGGAGGCCGCGCGCTGCTTTCACCGCAGCGATCACACCGACCTGTCCGTGTGGATGAAGCGGAACTACCTCTACGGGGTGTACGACTCCCGCATTCACCACAAACACCCCGAGCTGCTCGACGCCGACCCCTGGCACTTCTTGTGGCTGGTGAACCCCGTGTCCCGTGGGCTGCTCTTGCTGTCGGCCAGCGCCCCGCCGGTGGGCAAGCTGCTGTCGCGGGCGGCGTACAAGGTCGCCGAGGAGCTGGACCGCCGAAGGGAACTTTCACCCGCGCTGGGCAGGGTCGCGATCGCCGGGTGCACGCTGAGCTACGGGCTCGAGTACTTCCGCGGCGTGGGTGAAGAGGCGGGCTCGCTGCGCGGCGCGGCCAAGGGCCTCGCGTCCTACGCGTGGGCGCGGGCGACGAAGGGGTCGTCGTCGTGAAGACCGCCGCGATCGCGCTGGGGTGTGGGCTGACGCTCCTCGCGCTCGGCGGCTGTCGCAAGGCGCAGGCGACGACTCAAGCGCGCGCCCCAGGCACGCGCACCGCGGCGACGCCGGATGCGGGTGAGGTCATCTACGCCGGGGGCTTCAAGGGGACCTGGGAAGAGCACGGCTGGGCGCCGCGCCGAAAGCTGGACAGCGGCGCGCAGGCGCTCGACCTGCACGGCTACTACGGCTGGCTGCTGGTGAACCCCAAGCTCACCGGCATGTACGGCGGGCTCAAGTTCCGCTTCAAGGCGCCGCCGGAGTTCGGCGACTTCCTCGAGGTGCGCGTCGACTCGTCGAAGGCGGACCTGTTCCCCCGCATCGTCATCGGCCCGCAGCACCGCAGTGAGCTGGGCGACGGCTGGTCGCAGGTCTTCGTGTCCATGGCGGAGCTCAACCCCAACCTCTACGCGTTCAACAACGTCGTGCTGCGCGCCCGCGTGGCGTTGCCGCCTCCGGCGACGGTGGAGCTCGACGAGCTGGCGCTCACGCCGGCCGACGACTCGCTGCTCGCCCGCGCCAACGCGCTGCTCGACGTGCCCGGGGCGCCCGCGGCGTTTCAGGTCGACTGCCAGGCGCCGGGGACTCACATCAGCCCGTACATCTACGGCATCGCTTACTCGGCCATGCACGAGTACCTGGTGACGGATCACTGGAAGGTGAAGCCGACGGCGCGCCGCTGGGGCGGCAACCCGACCAGCCGCTACAACTGGGAGCTGGGCAACGCCTGGAACACCGCCAGCGACTACTTCTTCATGAACGTGAACTACTCCGCGGAGAAGGACTTCACGTGGGCGAAGTTCCTCGAGGTCAACCGCGACCGCCGCGTCCGCACCGCGCTCACCGTGCCGATGATCGGCTGGGTGGCCAAGGACACGACGAGCTTCAGCTACCCGGTCCGGGAGTTCGGTGCCCAGCAGCAGACTTCCCCGGAGCGGCCCGAAGCGGGGAACGGCGTCAAGGCCGACGGGTCGAAGCTGCGCGGCGGCTCGCCAGCGCGGACGAGCGTGCCGGCGCCTCCGGACTTCGTGCGGCGCTGGGTCGAGGCCATTCGCAAGCACGAGGCGAAGGTGGGCCAGACCGTGGACATGTTCATTTTGGACAACGAGCCGGCGCTCTGGAACGACACCCACCGCGACGTGCACCCGGAGCCGTTGGGCTACGACGAGCTGCTCGAGAAGACGATCGCCTACGGCACCGCCATTCGCAAAGCCGCGCCTGACGCGCTGATCGCCGGGCCCGCGGAGTGGGGCTGGCCCGCGTACCTGTACTCGGCCAAGGACGCCGAAGCCGGGTTCTTCTTCAAGCCCGATCGCCGGGCCCACGACGACGTGCCGCTGATCGAGTGGTACCTGAAGAAGCTGGCCGAGCACGAGAAGAAGACGGGCGTGCGGGTGCTCGACGTGTTGGACCTGCACTTCTACCCGCAGGGCAACGGCATCGGCGTGCAGGAGCGCGGCCAGACGGACCCGGAGACCGCCGCGCTGCGCATTCGCTCGACGCGGGCGCTGTGGGATCCCCGCTACGTCGACGAGTCGTGGATCAAGGAGGCGATCCAGCTCATCCCGCGCATGAAGGGCTGGGTGGATTCGAACTACCCCGGCCTCAAGCTGTCGATCGGCGAGTGGAACTTCGGCGCGGAGCGGCACCTGTCCGGAGGGCTCGCCACCGCCGAGGCGCTCGGCCGCTTCGGCCAGCAGGGGCTCTACTCGGCGTTCTATTGGACCTACCCGAACGAGGGCACGCCGGCCTTCTGGGCGTTTCGGGCGTACCGCGACTTCGACGGGCAGGGCGCGCAGTTCGAGCAGGTCGGGCTGCCGACCGAAGCGCCGCGCGACGCGTCGCTCTTCGCCGCACGCAGTGAAGACGGCACGCGGCTGACGTTGGTTGCGCTGAACTTCTCGGCGCAGGACGCGCTCGAGGCGCGGGTGACGCTCAAGGGCTGCGGCCAGGCGAGCGCGCAGCGCGTCTTCACGTACGTGGGCGATCCAGCCGGCTTCAAGGCGCGTGAGGTGCCGCTCGGCCGCGCGTACCGCCTGCCGCCCTCCTCGATCAGCGTGGTCGAGCTGACCGTGCCCAAGCCCGACGCCGGCGCGCCCTGAAGTCGCTCGCGGCGCTGTGCTAGGTCGTCTCGCGTGATGATCGTTCGAGCGCTGTGTGGAGTGTTGGTCCTGGTCCTGGGGTGTGGCGCGATGCCGACCTCGGACGACGCTGGGCGAGGTGGCTCGGCAGGCACGGGTGGCTCGGCAGGCACGGGCGGCTCGGCAGGCACGGGTGGCTCGGCAGGGACGGGTGGCTCGGCAGGCACGGGTGGCTCGGCAGGCACGGGTGGCTCGG
>JALHOS010000041.1 GCA_022842905.1 Myxococcaceae bacterium
GCTCGACTTCCGGGGCACGCCCGGCGCGGCGCTGCGCGGCTGCAGTGTCTCGCTCCAGCTCGCAGGCGCGACGGATCTCGCCGGCAACACGGCGCCTCAGCTCCCACTTCCGCTGAGCGTCGCGGTGGACGACGAGGCCCCCATCATCCACTCGCTGACGTCGAGCCGTCGAAGCGACGCGGGCTGGCTCGACGCGCAGGTCTTCAGTCGAGCGCCCGGCTTCGACGAGCTGACCGCGCGCTTCGACGTGCTGGGCGCCTCGAGCTTCGAGGCCAAGCTGGACGACGAGGTGCTGGCCTGCGGGCCAGCCCAGTGCGCGCCGCTCGACGGTGGGCTTCGCTGCGCCTGCTCGCGGCCGGTGAGCGGCGCGGACCCCGAGGGCACCCACGTGCTGTCGCTGCTCGCCGTCGACGGCGCAGGCAACTTGAGCCAAGCCAGCCGGGTCCTCCGCTTCGACTTCACGCCGCCGGCCCTCCAGCCTGGCGCGCTGCTCCAGCTGGTGCCCGTGGCGCCGCTCAGCGTGCTCCCCACCACCCTCGGGCCCGGGAGCAAGGCGGTGCTGAGCTTCGCCGTCACCGAGCCGCTCGCCCGGCTGCCGGAGGTGACCACCGCGCCCGTCCCGACGCGCTGGCACGCCAGCCAGACGTCCGGACTCGGGTACTCGGCCGAGCTCCAGGTGGACGCCGGGACTCTCGCAGGGGGTGCCCAGACGGTGGCGCTCTCCCTCGAGGACGTGGTCGGGAACGCGGCGACGACCAGCCTGGCCACCGCCCTCGTCGTCGACGTCACGGCCCCAGCACCGCCTTCCGCGCTGTCGGACGGGGGCGTGGTGCTGTGGCGCCGGCCCTGGGGAGCCGCAGACGCAGGCTCGTCGCTGCGCGTCGTCGGCGCGCCGGCCAGCGTGGAGCCCTTCGCCCGCGTGCGCGTGCTTGCGGGGCCCACCCCCGAGGACCCCGAGCTCGGGGCGGGGAATGCCCGGGCCGACGGGGCCTTCGACGTGGTGATGAGCGTCGGCGACCGTCGCGCGGTGTGGCTCGTCGCGGTGGACTCCGCGGGCAACGAGAGCCCTCGCGTCGACGTGAAGGACGTGGAGTGGATCGCGACGCTCAGGGGCAAGGTCGCCGGCAGCACGCTGGAGAACCCACACGAGCTCGAGGCTCGCAACGACTTCCGCGGCCAGCTCATCGAGCAGGAGCTGCGCCCGTTCACCGGCTACGCGCAGCTCGGTGCCGGCGGCGCGAGGACGAGCGGCGGAGCGCGCTGGACGGCGCTGCGCTTCGACGACAGCCCCGGCCGGCTGTACGCCCACACCGCGGCGTACGACTCGGCGCGGCGCCGCACCGTCGTGTTCGGCGGGATCGGCGACGAGGGCTACGGCGCGGCGACCTGGGAATGGAACGGGACCTCGTGGACACGCGCCGCGACCGCCGGACCGTCCCCGCGGCGCAACGCCGCCATGGCCTACGACGCGCGACGCCGGCGCGTGGTGTTGTTCGGCGGCGTCTCCAGCACGACGCTGAGCGACACCTGGGAGTGGGACGGGGAGACGTGGCGTCAGGCCTCCGCCGGAGCCGGACCGGGGCGCCGCGGGAGCGCGGCCATGGCGTACGACGACGACCGTGGCCGCGTGCAGCTGTACGGTGGGTACTTCGGGCGGCCGCTCGGCGAGCTCTGGGAGTGGGACGGTGAGCGTTGGACGCTGCGAAGCGACGCGAGCGCGGGGCCGGGCCCGCGGTTCGAAGTGCAGCTGGCCTACGACCGCGCTCGACGGCGCCTGGTGCTCGTCGGAGGCTTCGACAGCACCGGGGGCGTACCGCTCGGCGACGTGTGGGAGCTCGACGGGACGGGGTGGGCGCAGGTTGGCCAGGACGACGCCGGGCGGCGCGCGCAGGGCGGCGCGGTCTACTCGGCCAGCTGGGGTGGCGTCCTGGTGTACGGCGGCACGTCCGGCACGCTGCGCAACGACGTGGCTCGGTGGGATGGCGTCGGCTTCCAGACCCTGCCCGCCGCCAACGCGCCGGGCGCAGACGTGAACTTCGCCGTGGTGTTCGATCCGCTCCGCGACGAGCTCCAGCTGTTCGGGGGGCAGCGAGTGACCGCCTCGGCAGACGTGCTGACCTTTCGTGACGCCGGCTGGAGCGCGCAGCCTTCGCTGAGGCCCGCGCCGGGTGGGCGGCGGTTGGCGAGCCTCGCCAGGGACCCCGCGACCGGGCAGCTGGTGCTGGGGGCGGGCGCGAACGCCGCGGGAACGGTGGAGGAGACCTGGCTGTGGAACCAGACCCACTGGACACAGGCGACGCCGCCCGTCGGGCCGGGACGGCGCTACACCCACGGCAGCGCGAGCCGAGCCGACGGCGGCGTCTTGCTGTTCGGCGGCATCTTCACGTCGCAGGCGTATCGGGGCGATCTCGTCGCGTGGACCGGGTCGACCTGGGAGACGTTGAGCGACGCCGGCCCAGGCAGCCGGGCCTACCCGAGCTTCGCGAGCAGCCCCAGCGGCGAGGTCCTGCTCTGGGGTGGGCTGGCCTTCGACACGACGCTCCTGAACGACACCTGGAGCTGGGCCGACGCGTGGATCGAACGTTCGCCCGCCGCCTCGCCGTCTCGCCGCTACGGGGCGCCGCTCACCTACTCGCCCCGAAACGACGGATTCCTGCTGTTCGGTGGGCGAAACCAGGGCTACCTGAACGACACCTGGCTGTGGCGCGACGCCGGGTGGCAGCAAGTGGCGGTGGCCTCCCCCCCGCCGGCCCGAGGCTTCGCGGGCCTCATGTCGGACACGGACCGGGGAGTGGTCGTCCTCTTCGGGGGCGTCGGCACCAGCGGCTTCGCCTTCGACACCACCTTCGAGTGGGACGGGAACCAGTGGCGCGAGACGAGCCCGCTGGGTCGGCGCCCCTCCGCGCGGGGGGAGCCGTCGCTCACCTATGACCCGGCGACCCGCAGCGGGCTCCTCTACGGCAGCGCCACCTACGCCGCGGACGCCTGGCGCTACGAGTTCGACCCCGACGGCCGCCCCGCGCACGTCGTCCGCTTCGACTACCGCGCCGCCAGCTGGGAGCCGGGCGTCAGCGTGCGCGAGGCCGAGCTGCGCTGGTTCGGGGGCGGCACCGACGGCACCCAGGCGCACGGCGCCACGCTCAGCCTCTTCCGCGCGGGCTTCTTCGAGAGCGTCGCGCAGTCAGACGCGGGCACGAGCGCCCCTGCCGTACATGGCTGGCGCTCGACGCACCCGGCCGAGTTGGCGGCCCTCTTCACGCCCGCCGATACCGAGCTGCGCGCTGCGCTGGCACCGACGGGCACCAACGACGGCGGCTGGGCCGAGGTGCTGTCCCGCGACGTCGAGCTGCGCGTGCGCTACCGCAGGCCCTGACCTCTGTGGGCGCTCGCCCGCCGCGCTTCGGCGATGCAGACAGGGGCCTCCTCATCAGGCGTCCCCAAAGAGCCCTCACGGCAGCCCTGGGCCGCGAGACGGCTGCGCGCGAGGTACGACTCAGCCGCCCACCAACGTTCGCAGCACCAACCCGAGCGTCGTCGTGTACCCGACGGCGCTGCGCTTCACCTGCCCCTGCGCGTCGACGAAGTAGAGCGTGGGGAACGCCTGCACGTTGAAGCGGTCGGACAAGCCGATGGCGTCGAGCACGACGGGGTAGTCGACGCCGCGCTCCTGCACGTACTGGCGCACCTGGCCTTCGTCTTCCCACGCGCTGGCGACGGAGATGACGTTGGCCCGCTCGCCCAAGAGCCGCCGTGCCCAGCCAATGTTCTGCGATTCGGTCTTGCAGACGCCGCACCACGGCGCCCAGAAGGCGATGAGGGTCGGCTTGCCTCGGAGCGAAGCCGACGACAGCGGCGCGCCGTCGAGCTGCGGCAAGGTGAACTCCGGCGCCGGCCCTTCGACGTGGCCCCGCGTCTGCCACAGGCCAATCAAGACGACCGCCGCGCCCAGCAGGAGCGCGTCCGACGTCCAGCGCACCCAGCGGCGCTGCCGCCAGCTCGCCCAGCGCTCCTTCAGCCCCACGCTCAAAGTCACCTCACCGTCGCTCGCGCGAAGGCCGCACCAGCCCCGCCAGCGGACTACGTGCCACCTGCGCGACGGTTTCCGCAAACGCCCGCGCCGCCGCTTCGACGTCGGGCAGCTCACCGACCAGGTAGGCCCCGCCGAAGTTCGTCTCGGTGGGCGGACCGAAGAGCTTGGCCAGCTTCACGTTCGCCGCCTTGAGCGCCGCGTCGACCGCCACCATCGCCTCCACCGGAGGGGCGATGAGATACGCCATTGGCTCGCCCGGGCGAATGCCGGCCTGCGGCGCCAGGTAGCGGCCCGTCTCGGCGATGACATGAGGAAAGAACGTCGGCGAGTTGGGGGCGGGCAGCGTGAAGAAGCTGATGCGCCGCTCGAGCGCTTCCTTGAGCGCCCACAGTCCCTCGGCCACCTCGTCCGGGTCCGGGCCGGCGAGCACCCCGAGGATCTCTCCGGACAGCGGCCCCGACGCGTGCGCGCTGCCGGCGTAGAAGGACTTCGCGTACACCACGTCGACGTCGGCGAACTTCGTGGCGTGGTCGAGCGCGGCGTACAGCGAGTCGTCCTGGTCGCACGTCACCAGCCCGACCGACGTGTGCCGCGCCGAGTCCAGCCCCAGCGCCCGCGCCCAGGCCGCGTCGACGCGGCGCAGCTGCTGCACCGACAACAGCGTCGGCCGCACCGGCACGAAGTCGTCGCTCACGACGCACCTCCCAGGTGCTTCACCCCGCCGCCGCCCCGAGCGAAGCACTGCTTCATCAGCGCGGCGCACTTGAGCGCGGCCCGGTCCGGCGCGAAGCCCAGCGGCCGTACGTTGCTGATGCAGTCCTTCTCGGCGTTGTCCTGGCCCAGCTTGGGGCCGTACGCGGTGTAGATGGACAGGGAGTCGCCGGTGCCCAGGCCGGGCCGCTCTCCGACCACGATGACGGTGGCGCGCGCGCGCGTCAGCACGCCAATCTCGTCCTGCACGCCGATGCGGGCGAACTTGACGAACAGCGGCTTGCCCACGCGAAAGCCTGCCGCCTGATGGGCCTTCGCCAGCTCGGTCAGCAGCGCCGGCCCGTGCTCTTCGAGGGCCACCGCCGACAGCCCGTCTCCCGCGATGAGCTGCACGTCGACGCCCAGATCCGCTTCCTTGACGACCTTCGCGGCCGACGTGTCGTCCAGCCGCCGCCCGGTGTCGGGGTGCAGGAGGTACTCGGTGTGGTCCTTCGCCCGGGTGCGCAGCGTGACGTACCCCTGCGCGTGGGCCCAGGCTTCGTCGAGCTCGCTGTGCACCGCGTCCAGCGCCAGCGCGTGGTCCGCGCGCAGCCCCAGGTAGCTCTCGGTGAGGTAGCGGGTGCCGGTGCGCCCGGTGGCGATGCGGGCCGGCGTCAGCGCCTTGAGCGCGGCGAGCGCGGCCGGGCTGCGCGGAGGCGGCAACGGGCGGTGCTTCGGCCCGCGCGAATACAGCGGGGTGACCTCAGCCGGCTCGCTCGGCGCAGCTCCGTCGACGCCCTTCGTCTTCTCGGCCTCGGCGACGACCTCGCGCACCACGGCGCGGACCAGCTCGGTGAGCGCTCGCTCGTCCATGTCAGCGCCCCGCCTCGTCGAAGACCGACGCGTCACCGGCCCGCTCCGTCAGCCGCCCGTGCCGCCACAACCCCATACGCTCGAGCCACGCTTCGAACTCCGGCGTCGGCTTCAAACTAAACAACTCACGCAAGGCTGCGTTGTTATGAAATGACGTGGTTTGGTAATTCAGCATCACGTCGTCGCCCATGGGAATACCCATGAGGTAATTCACACCCGCCGCGGCCAGCAGCATCTCCAGGTTCTCCTGGTCGTTCTGATCGGCCACCGCATGGTTGGTGTAGCAGGCGTCGCAACCCATGGAGATGCCGGTGAGCTTCCCCATGAAGTGGTCTTCGAGCCCGGCGCGGGTGATCTCCTTGGCGTCGCGCAGGTACTCCGGCCCGATGAACCCGACGACGCTGTTCACCAAGAACGGCTGGTAGCGCCGCGCCAGGCCGTACGCCCGCGCTTCCATGGTGACCTGGTCGGTGTCGTGGTGGGCGTTGGCGGACAGCGCGGTGCCCTGCCCCGTCTCGAAGTACATGACGTTCGGGCCCTGCGCGGTGCCTTCGCGGCGGGCCAGGTCGTACGCCTCGTCGAGCAGCGCCACGCTGATGCCGAAGTTCCGGTTGGCGCCTTCGCTGCCGGCGATCGACTGGAACATGAGGTCCAGCGGCGCGCCCTTCCGCACGGCTTCCATCTGCGTCGTCAGATGAGACAACACACAGTTCTGCGTGGGCACCTTGAAGCGCCGCATCAGCGCCTTGACGGCGGTGAGGATGTCGACGGTGGCCTGGAGGTCCCCGGTGGAAGGGTTGACGCCGATGACCGCGTCACCGTTGCCGTACGACAGCCCGTCCTTCACCGCGGCGAGCACGCCCTGCACGTCGTCGGTGGGGTGGTTGGGCTGGAGCCGGCTCGACAGGCGGCCCTTGAGCCCCAGCGTGCCGTTGCAGCGCACCACGACGCGCAGCTTCCGCGCGGCGATGACCAAGTCCATGTTGGACATGAGCTTGGCGACGGCGGCCACCATCTCCGGGGTCAGGCCTTTGGACACCTGCGCCACGTCTTCGTGGGTGGTGCGGTCGTCGAGCAGCCACTCGCGCAGCTGCCCCACCGACCAGCCGTGCACGCGCTGGTACGCACGTGGATCCAACCCGTCGACGACGACGCGGGTGACCTCGTCTTGCTCGTAGGGCACCGACGGCGCTTCGTAGAGCTCGCGCAGCGTCCGCTCCGCCAGAACACGCTTGGCCGCCGCCATTTCCCGCATCGACCGCGCCGCCAGCCCCGCCTGCACGTCACCGGACCGCACCTCGTTCGCGCGGGCCAATACGTCCTTGAGCGAGGGAAAGGTGAAGTGCTCGCCGTGAATGGCAGCGGTCAGGGCCACGGAGAAGGGGTTGTGGCGTCGGGCGGGGCAGCCGTCAAGGAGCACGGCCCAGCGTGAACGTTGGGTTGCGCGCCGGCCCGCGGCACGACAGAAAATGAGCGTCATGCACGAGCCCGTCTTCTTCGGCACCGCGTTCGAGGGGCTGTACCACCAGGGCCTCAAGGGCCGGCTCGACGCCGAGCTGGCGGAACGGCTGCGCGGCCAGGGCTTCGACCCGAGCAAGCCCGTCCAGCCCGCCTACCCGGTCGCCGTCTGGCAGGGCTGCGTGAAGGTGACGGCGCAGCACCTCTACCCCAGGCTGGCGCTGGACGCGGCGGTGCGCGAGGTCGGCACGACGTTCCTCCGCGGCTTCCTCCACACGCTCGTCGGCGCGGCGGTCTTCACGCTGGGCAAGGCCATTGGTGTCGAGCGCACGCTGTTGCGCATGGGGCACAACAGCCGCGCCAACAGCAACGTCTACGCGTCGGAGGTCAAGAAGCTCGGGCCCGGCCACCTCGAGCTGCACAACTTCGTCGCGCCGGTCTTCGAAGGCCGTCTGCCGCCGCTGGCCGCGGAGCAGGCGCGCTTCCTCGAAGGTGTCGTCCTGGGCATCTTCGAAGGGCTCGGGGTGAACCCGACGAAGGTGGAGCTCGAGCTCGTGGCCCCCGAGCGGCACTACTCGGTGACGCAGATGTGCTGGAAGGCGTGATGCCTCGAGCACCCGGCGTGAACCTCCGCGCCGCTGGCCTGCATCACACGCTGCGCATGGACACGCTCGGGACAGTGGTGCTGGTGGCAATCGTCGGCTTCGTGGGCCTCTCGTTGGGCCTGCAGCTGTGGGCGCGACGGCGGGCAGCGGCGCTCGTCGGAGCGGACGTTCCGAGCCTTCCGGGCAGCGTCGGCGCGGCCATCAGTCGGGCGCCCAGGGCGCTGGTCTACATCTTCACGCCGCAGTGCGCGGCCTGCCGGGTGTGGACGCCGAAGATGCGCGCGCTCGCAGACGCCGGACAGCCCGTCTTCCCGGTCGACGCCATGCAGGACCCGTCGCTCGCGCAGGCCCTGTCTGTCATGGCCACGCCGACGACGGTGCACCTCGAGGCCGGCAAGGTGGTGGGCGTGCACGTCGGCCCGGTGCCGGCGCCCGTCTTGGCGCAGTTCGGCCAGCGCTGACGAAGGCTCGCGCCGCGCCTCACGCCGACAGCAAGTCCCCGGCGCGGACGAAGGCGCTCAAGTCTCCGTCGAAGTCGAACTTCACGTCTTCGGCGACGTCGTCGTTGGCCGTCGCGTGGAGCTCGTCGGTGAGCGCGGCCGCGGCCTCCGCGACGAGCCCCAGCTGCGTGATGGCCTGGAGCGGCCAGAGCGCCTGGCCCAGCCGTACGCCACCCGGCAGCGACCGACTCAGGGCGCGGCGCAGCCGAAACACCTCGGCGAAGCCGACCGACGGCAGCACCAACGCCGTCAGCTGCATCGTCACGGCGTGCACGCTCGCGCCCGACAGCTGCTCGGCGGCGCGAACCCAGGCGCCGACCGGCGCTTCCACCAGCACCACCGCTCCCCGCCGAAACTGGCGCAGCGCGTGCCCCAGCTTCCCTTCGAACGTGGCGACTTCCTTCGCTTCGAATGCGTGCTCACCCATGACCGACTCCCGTCTTCCCCAGCGGCGTCTTCGGCACGGAGCAGCTCAACCGTAAGGGCGCCTTCGGCGCACATGAGGCGAGGGAGCAGCCACGCACGCCGAACCGCCTCGGAGGAGGTCGCGAGCACGCTGGACCTGGCGCCGCGCTCGCGGGACACGGCCGCCCAGGGCGCCTCGAGGCCGACGCGACTCGCGAGCGGCGGCAGAGGACGCGGCGCGATTGTCGGCAGTCGCTCGGCGGGCTTTGGAGCAGCCTGGCCGCGCGCTCGCTGCGGCGCCGTGCGTGAGCCCACGCGCGCGCCGTGCGGTGGCGCTGTGACACCTCCGCGGCAGGCGGCCGACGTCAAACGGCGGCGCAGCGGCGCCTTCATTCTCCTTCTTCGCGTCGACTGTCCGGGGCAGCGGCGTTAAGCAGGGCCGGCCGTGCGCTCGTGGGTACTGGTGACTCTGCTGCTGGGTGCTGCGCCGTCCGTCGCGCAGGACGCGGGCGTGCTCACCAAAGCCCCTGCGCTCTTGAAGAAGGTCCCCGCGGCCTTCCCCGCGGACATGGCTGACGCGGGCACGAGCGGCACCGTCGTGCTGCAGGTCGACGTCGGCGCCGACGGCACGGTGACGCACGCCGAGGTGGTCAAGTCCGCTGGCGCCAGCTTCGACGACGCCGCGCTGGCGGCGGTGCGCCAGTTCCTCTTCAGCCCCGCGGAAGTGGACGGCGTCCCCGCGCCGGTGCGCCTCCAGTTCAGCCAGGAGTTCTTCTTCAGGCCCGAGCTGGTGGAGTCGCCGCCCAGCCCCGACGCCGGGCCCAAAGCCCGCGCCAACTTCACCGGCCGAATCGTCGAGCGCGGCACCCGAGACGCGCTGGCCGGCGCGCACATCGTCCTGACGGCGAACGAGCAGGTGCTGGAAGCCGACGCGGACGACACGGGCGCGTTCGTGCTCGAGAACGTGCCGCTGGGCACCTGGCCGGTGGCGGTGCTGGCGCCGGACTACGAGCCGTACAAGGTCACCGAAGACTTCGCCGCCGGCAAGCAGACGCAGGTCACCTACTACGTGCGCCGGAGGGTCTACGGCGGCTACGAGACGGTGGTGCGCGCCAAGCGCGAGCGGAAGGAAGTGGCGCAGGTCACGCTCAAGCAGGAAGAGATTCGCCTCATTCCCGGCACCAACGGCGACGCGTTTCGCGTGGTGCAGAACCTGCCTGGCGTGGCGCGGTCCGCCTTCGGCTTGGGCTTCCTCGTCGTCCGCGGCGGCAAGCCGTTCGACACGAAGGTGTACGTCGACGAAGCGCAGGTGCCGATCCTCTTCCACTTCGGCGGCATCTTCTCCACGTACAACTCCTGGCTGCTCGAAGAGCTGACGTTCCAGCAAGGCAACTTCAACGCCGACTTCGGCCGCGCCATCGGCGGGTTCGTGCAGGGCAAGACACGCACGCCCAGCAAGAAGGGCGTGCACGGGTACTTCGACATCAACGTGGTCGACGCGTCGGCGTTGGTGGAGTTCCCGCTCGGCAAGGACTGGTCCATGGCCGTGTCGGCGCGGCGCAGCTACGTCGACGCGCTGGTGCCCGCGGTCCTCAAGCTGATTCCCGGCGGTGAAGAGGCGATCTCCTTCACCGTCGCCCCGCGGTACTTGGACTACCAGCTCAAGCTCGAGTACCGGCCCAAAGGCAGCAAACACCGCTTCTTCCTGTCTTTCTTTGGCAGCAACGACGAGCTGGTGGCGGCGCTGCCCAATCCCTCACTCGACCCGGAAGGCCGCGGCACCTTCGGCACGTCAATTCTCTACAACCGGCTGCTGGCTGGGTACGACGTGGCGCTCGACAAACAAGTCAGCTTCCGTACGCGCACCAGCGTCGGCCTGGACCGCTTCGCGTTCACGCTGGGCTCCGACATCTTCCTCAAGGCGCACAGCTACCCGCTGCTCAGCCGCAACACCTTCAGCTTCGACCTGCCCGAGGTGAAGGCGCAGCTGCAGCTCGGGGCGGACGTGGCGCTGCTGCCGTACGAAATCTCGCGTCAGTCTCCGCCGCCGCCGCGGGCCAACCAGGTGCCGGACCCCTTCGCCTCGCGCAACCTGGTGGCCGAGAAGAGCTTCGTCTTTCAGGCCGAGCCGGCCGTCTTCTTCGATTTGCTGCTCAAGCCCTTCGACTCGCTGCGCGTCGTGACCGGCCTGCGGCTCGACTACAACAGCGTCATGCGCGACGTGTGGATGGACCCGCGCGTGTCGGTGCTGTGGCAGCTGAGCCCCGCCTGGGCGCTCAAAGGTGGCATCGGGCTGTACCACCAGAGCCCCGACTTCCGGCAAGGCCAGCTGTCGCCGACGTTCGGCAACCCGGATCTGCTCGCGGAAGGCTCGCGCCAGTACATGGTGGGCAGCGAGGTGCGCTTCACCGACGCCATCAGCCTGGACGTGCAGCTCTACTACAAGGACCTCTTCGCCCAGGCGCGGCCCACGACCGGCGTCGAAGCGGGCGCGGACCTGACCCAGAGCTCGACGCAGAAGCCGTACGAGAGCTTCGGCGCGGGCCGCAGCTTCGGCGCGGAGATTCTGCTGCGGCACTCGCTGACGAAGAACTTCTTCGGCTGGGTGGCGTACAGCCTGTCGCGCACCGAGCGGGACTACCGCGGCGGCACCGAGTGGGGCCCGTCCGGCTTCGACCAGCCGCACAACCTCATCGTCGTCGCCAGCTACAAGCTGCCGCTGGACTTCATCGTCGGCGCAAAGCTCCGCTACACGTCCGGGCCGCTCACCACGCCCATCGTCGGGGCGGTCTACGACGCGAACGGCAACTACTACTTCCCGATCCCCGGCGCGCCGAACAGCCGGCGGCTGCCGGACTTCTTCCAGCTCGACGTGCGCGTGGACAAGCGCTTCGTCTTCAAGGACTGGATGCTGGCGCTCTACGTCGACGTTCAGAACGTGACGAACCGCCAGAACGTCGAAGGGGTGCTCAACAGCTACGACTATTCCCAGGAAGCGTTCGTCACCGGGCTGCCAATTCTGCCGGTGCTCGGCATGCGAGGTGAGTGGTGAGCGCGCGCCTCTTCGTGGCCCTGGCCTGCTTGACGCTCACCTTGGGCTGCCAGCCCGACTTCCGGCCGGAGACGCTCGTCGAGAACCTCCGCGTGCTGGGCATTCGCGCGGAGCCGGCGGACCTCAAGCCCGCTGAGCGCACCCGCCTCGACAGCCTCATCGTCGACCCGTCGCGCCCGGGGAAGAGCCCGACGGTGCTCTGGCTGGCGTGTGACCCAGACCCGTTCAACTTGAACCGCACCGTTTGCTCCGACCCGCGCGTGCTCAACGACCCGTCGGCGCTGGCGGGTGAAGGGGGCCAGCTGCCTCCGGGTGTGCGGGTCGTGGGGCTGGGGAAGAACGCGGTCTACCAAGCGCCCGCGGGACTCTTCGACGTGCTGCCAGCCGATGACGCGCGCCGGGTCAGCGGAACGGTGGCCCAGTTCATCGCCTTCGCGGTGGCCGAGTCGGTCTCGCCGGCCGCACCCCAAGCTGAGCTCGAGGCGCTGCTCCGCCGGGTGCGCGCGAAGGAAGTGCGCTCGCTGCTGACGCTGTTCCGCGTGCGCATCTCCGAGTCGCCGGAACGCAACAGCAACCCGACCCTGAGCGGCCTGTTCGTGGGCGGCGAGGTGTGGCCGCAGGGCGCGGCGATCCTCGCGTTGCCGGGGGAGCCCGTGCTGCTCGAAGGACGCGCGCTGCCGGAGGTGTTCGAGCCGTACACCCAGGAGACGCCGAACGGGCCCGAAGCGAAAGAGGAGCGGCTGCTGCTCGCGTGGTACTCGTCCGCGGGGCGATTCAGCGAATCGAGCACCGCGATTGGCGGCCAAGTGCAGACGGCGTTCACCGCTCCGGGGCTCGACCCGAAGGACCCGCTGCCCGAAGGACGGAGCGGCTTCTTGACGGTCGTGGTGCGCGACACTCGCGGGGGCATGAGCTGGCACGAACACGCGTTCTTCGTGTGTGACGACACGCTGCCCGAGCCGGACGTGCAGGTGCTGAAGCTGGAAGGGGAGAAGGTGGTCGCGCTCGGGCCGAACGCGGAGCACCTGCAGGACGTGGTGGTAGACGGGATCGCCGTGGTGCCGAGCAGTGCGTCGGCGGGTCGGTGGGAAGGGGTGCCGCGGGCGGCGCTCTCGAGCGGGCCCCACGCGGTGCGGCTGCACGCGAAGACGTGTTCGCGGAAGGTGGGTCCGGTGCTGACGGTGCCGTGAGGCGTGCGAGTGTGAGGCGTCGGCCGGGCCGCGAGGTGAGGCCCGGCGGCGCCGCGCGTCCTCCCGGCCCACGCTGCCGGCCCAAGGCGCGTCGCGTCGCGCCTTAGAACCACCTCGGCGAGCGCGTGACGGGCGCAGCCTTCACCGGCGCGGGCTTCTTCGGCGTGGGCGAATCCCAGAACGACGCCCCCAGGCCCACCGCCGGCGCCGTACCTTCCAGCGCCTGGTCGAGCAGCTTGGCGGCCTCGGCGCTGAGCACCAGCGGCGCGCCGACGCGCGCGTCCACCAGCTTCATCTGCTTGGGCGACAGCGTGTCGGGCAGCGACGACACGGTGGCCGACGCGCGCAGCGCCGCGACCTGCTCTCGCGCCTTCGACGTCACCAGGCCGTCGGTGAGGTTCTCGGACAGGAGGTTCTCCACTTCGCCGCGGGTGATGAAGTTGGCCGGCTGCGCGGCGGTCTCGACGATGAACGAGGACGCGCTCTGAGGCTGCGCCGCGTCGCGAAGCTGCTCGGCGAAGGTGTCGGCGAAGGACGGCCGCGACGACCGTTCCCGTCCGAAGGTGTACTTCTCACCCTTCACCTCGACGTACCGCGCGCCTTCCTTCGTCGACTCGAGGCCGTAGCGCCCTTCGACGGGCCGCCCCTGGGCGTTCACGCGCACGTCACCTTCGAGCGCGACCGGTGCCTCGCCCGCCGCCTTCGTCACCTCGACCTGCACCGCGACGCGGTCGAGCCGCAGGGGCACGCCGAAGAGCGCCGCGTCCGCGACCGACACCTTCACGCCGTGTGCGTCCGGGTAGAGCTTGCGCGCGGCGGCCTCCGCGTGGGCGACGAGGGCCGTGCGCAGCGACTGAGTCGACGCGGAGAGCGCCGTGGCCTTCGTGGCGGCCGAGACGGTAGAGCTGGCAGGAGCGGTGAGGGAGGTCATGGGAGGTTCCTGCGGAGGGGTGAGGGTGAGGGTGCGGCGCAGACAAGGACAGTGTCGGCCTCGCGGCGCCACGCGCCCACCCTCGCTTCCGTCCAGGCACCGCACAGTGTCCACGTGGAGGTGGCGGGTTTGGACCCTTCCATTTGCGCGCGGTTGGTTTGGGCGCCGAAGGTGTCTGCTGGGGGCGACAGATCGTTCCCAAAGCCCGCCCGTTGAAGGAGGCATGCACCGGCGACACGCGCTCCACCGGCTCCTCAAAGGCTCGTTCTTCCTGGCCTGCGCGGCCGGCTCCGCGGTGATGACGGCGGGGAGCCTGGGGTATTTCGACGACGACGCGCTGCCGGCCTTCGTGGTCGAAAAGCTGCCGGAGCTGCGCTTCGAAGCGCTGTGGCTCGCGGCGCTCAAGGTGCACGTCGTCGCGGCGTCCTTCTCACTGCCGGCGTGCCTGCTGCTCGTGACGGGCCTGTCCCTCAAGGCGCCGGTGCTTCACCGCTGGCTGGGCCGGCTGACGGGCGTGGTGGTGCTCGTCGCGCTGGTGCCGTCGGGCGTCATCATGGCCTTCGACGCGAAGGGCGGCGCTTGGGTGGGCGCGGGCTTCGTGGTGTCGGCGCTCATCGTCGCGTGGGGCATGGTGCAGGGCGTGCGCAGCGCGCGCGCGAAGGACTTCGTGTCGCACCGGCGGGCCGTCTGGCACGTGCTCGGGCAGATGAGCGTGGCGGTCAGCTCCCGCGCGCTGCTCCTGGGCCTCGACGCGGCCGGCGTGGATCCAGACGCCGCCTACGTCGTCGCGCTCTGGGCGCCGCTCGCCCTCAGCGCGCTGGCCGTCGAGCTCGTCTTTCCCCGTCGTCCCCTCGCCGAAAGGAACCGCCGTGAGAACCCTGCGCTTCGCGTTGATCGCCTCGTGCCTGTCGTCGTCGCTCGTCCGAGCCGCTGAGCCCGTCGAGCCGACGGTGGCGGCGGTGGAGCAGCGGGTGAAGGGCGCCGTGCTGCAGCCGCTGCACGACGCCGAAGAAGAGCGGAGCATGTTCTCCCGCGCCCGCATCGCGCCGCGTGAGCGCAAGGTCCGCGTGACGCAGCAGCTCGCCGCCAAGGACAGCCAAGGCAAGGAGTTCTTCACCTTCGCGGTCGACGTGCGCTTCGGCTCGAAGTGGAAGGAAGCCGACATCGTCGGCTGTGTGTACCTGGAGTCCGGCGACGTCTTCGTGCAGCGCGGCGAGAGCTACCGGCCGGCGGCGTTCCTCGTCGGCAAGCGCAGCAAGCCCGTCAGCGACGTGTGCCGCGCCGGGGACGAGCTGGCGGCGCGGTAGTCGGTAGCGGCCGGCGCTCACGGTCGGCTAAGCCCAAGCCCCCATGTTCCGTTGGGCTCGACACACGCAGGCCGCTCCACCCGTGCGCGAGCAGCCGCCGCACGAGGCGATCGCCGAGCTCTTCACGCTCATGGTGCAGCTCCAGCGCCAGAAGCTGCGCGCGCAGTTCCCTTCGCTGGGCGCGCGCGCGATAGAAGCGCGGCTGCACACATGGCTGCTCGAAGAAGAACCGCTCGACCCCGCGCAGTTTCGCAAGGTGACGTGGCCGGTGCGGCGACGGGCGTCCTCGACGCGTTCCGTCGCGCGGTCGAAGCGCTCGAAGAAGTAGGCGCGGCCTTCTGCCTGGTCGGCGGCCTGGCCCGCGCCTTTCTCGCGGAAGCCCGCACGACGAAAGACGTCGACTTCGCCATCAGCGCCGGCTCCGAGGCGGCGGTGGACGAGCTCGTCCGTTCGCTGCAGAGCCGTGGGCTCGTGGTTCGCGAAGTTTTCCAGCACAAGGACGGCCGTGTCGCGACCGTGCGCATGACGTGGGGCAGCTCGCCGATTCGCATCGACCTGCTCTTCGCGACCAGCGGCCTCGAGCCCCTCGTCGTTCGAGACGCCGTCGTGCGCGAAGTCCTGCCCGGCGCCACGGCGCCCGTCATTCTCCTGCCGCACCTCGTCGCGATGAAGCTGGTCGCCGGAAGGGACCAGGACCTCATCGACGTCGGCGCGTTGCTCGAGGTCGCCACCGCGGCGGACCGCCGGAGAGTGCCGTCGCTGCTGGCCCACCTCGAGCCAGGTCGCAGGGCCAGGGCGCTTCAGCTCTGGAAGACGTTCTCGAGCCGCGCTCCCGCGGGTGAGGTGCTCTTCGCGGTGCGAGGCCGGCGGCGCAGCAAGGCCCCAGCTCGACCCAAGCCTCGCCGCTAAGGGCGAACCGTCACTGCACGCTCAGCGTGATGCTCCCGCCGTTCGCGCGAATCGCGGCGTTGAGGTCGTCGCGGAAGCGGCGCAGTTCTTCCGCGCTCCCGGTCAGGCCCAAGCACCCCTGCGTGCCGTCGCTGGCCCCGTCGGGGTGAATGCGCAGCGCCGTGCGCTGGCGGCCCGCGCGTGAGTCCCACATCTGGTCCGAGCCTGGGCGACGCACGTCTTCGATGATGAAGCTGAAGCCGACGCCGTTGCGCTTGAACGGCCGGCCGCTCCGCACGTCCGAGTAGCCGCCCTGCCGCGCGACGCGGTACTCGCCCTTGACCGTCGAGTAGTAGACGCCCTTGCCCTTCCCCTTGCCGCTGTTGAATCGGTACGTCCGCCCCGCGAGCGTGATCGAGCCCGTCGTCATGCCTTTGCCGCTGGGGTAGCGGTCGAAGCGCGCCACCAGGTGCGTGCTGCTGCTGCCGGTGCTGCCGCCGACCTGCTGCGTGCCCTGCACACCGGCCATCTGCTGCACGTCCTGCGTCGCCAGGGCGTACGCGTCGCCCAGCCCGAGCGCCAACGCGGTCAGCCGCCCCACCTTGCCGTCGGCCGTCAGGCCGTTGTCTTCCTGGAAGCGGCGCACCGCGTCCGCCGTGCCTGGCCCGAACTTGCCGTCGAGCTTCGCCAGCGCGTAGCCCTTGGCCCGCAGCGCTTCCTGGAGCATGAGCACGGCGCGCCCTTGGGCGCCCTCGGCCACCGTCTCCACCGAGCGGGTCAGGCTGGACCGGCCGGGTGCCGGTGTGAAGTCGGAGCCGCCACCACCGCCGAGCGGCCGCGCCGGCCCCGGCTCTTCGAACCCGTCGGCCTCGAGCTCGGACCAGGTCAGCTCGCCGACCTTTCCGTCTACTTTGAGCTCGTTCTCCCGCTGGTACGCCTCGACCGCGGCCTTCGTGGTCGGGCCGAACTTCCCGTCGACGACGTCTTCGAAGTAGCCGGCCTCGCGCAGCGCGTACTGCAGACGACGAACGTCGGTGCCGGAGGAGCCGATGGAGAGCGAAGCCATGAAGTGAGTCCTTCAAAGGAGTGAGGGCGTGGCTGCGCCGCAATTGTCGCGGCGCCCTCTTTCTTTGCTCGGCGGCGTTTCGCCAGCAGCGTTGGTGGTGTCCTCCCGAGGCTGCGGGCTTTCGCGAGCGTCGAGAGCTCCGGCTCTTCGGCGAAGGCGAAGGTGGCCAGTCCGACGGCGGCAGCGAGCGCGCGGTTCTTCACGCGTGTCTCCCGGGTGAGTGCAGCGCGCGGACTTGCGGCGGCGACCCGTGAAGGCAAGCGCTGTCTTAGGCGCCGTTTCTTGAAAGAGTCCGCCCGCCATGGCCCAGCCCGGTCTCGCGGATCCTCGCTTCACACACTTCGAGCTGCTCTGTCGCGACGGCGCCCGAGACGTCGTGCAGCGCGCCCTGACGCGGCGCTACCCGAAGTGGAAGGTGCGCGCGGTGGAAGACCCGCGCGGCCGCGAGCTGGACGTCGCCCCGTCGCCCAAGCCCAAGGACGTCTGGGCGCTGGCGGCTGAGCTGGCGTCGCTGGACGCCGTCGTCGACGTCGAGCCGGCCTTCGACTTCAGCTTCATCGCGCCCCCCTTCGAGCGAGGCCCGAGCTCCACGCGTCACGGCATCGTGGGGGGAGCGCTCGCGTCGGACTGGAGCGCCAACCTGGTGCGGGCCCGCGAAGCCTGGGCGTACGCCGAGCAGCACGGCAAGGCATCGCGTGGAGAGGGCGTCCTCATTGGCCACCCGGACAGCGGGTACCTCGAGCACCCGGAGCTCCCGGACGGCGTTCGCGCGGAGCTCGGCGACGACTTCGTCAACGGCCCCAAGAAGCCTCCCACCATCTTCAACCCGGACGGCAGCCACGGCTTGAGCACCGTCGGCGTCATCGCCAGCGCCGAGCGCCCCGCGGCCGTGCCGGGCCGGCAGCCGGTCGTCGGCATCGCGCCCCTGGCCACCATCGTCCCGTTCCGCGTCAGCCAGTCCACTGGCCCCATTCCGTCGCCAGTGTTGTTCCCCGAGGGCGCGAATCGCCTTGCCCTCGCGCTGTGGCAGGCGGTGGCCAAGCGGCTCCACGTGGTGAGTGTCAGCCTGGGGTGGTTCGGCACTGCGCGCATGGAGCGGGCGTTGCGCGACGCCGTCGCAGCGGACCTCATCGTGGTGTGCGCCGCGGGCAACGGCACGGGCCCGCTCGTCGTCTGGCCCGCGCACTACCCCGACGCCATCGCCATGGCCGCGTGTGACGCCAACCAACAGCCGTGGTTCTGGTCCGCCTTCGGTCGCGCCGTCACCGCCACCGCGCCTGGCCACGACGTCTGGGTGGCCGTGCAGGGCGACGCGTACAGCCAGCCCAGCAGCGGAACGTCTCACGCCACGGCGACGACGGCAGGCATCGCCGCGCTGTGGCTCGCGCACCACGGCCGGGCATTTCTGCAGGGCTTGAACCCGACGCGGCGACTCCAGGACGTGTTCCGCGCGCTGCTCCGCGCCACCGCGCGTCCGACGCCGTCGCTGCCCAAGGACTGCTTCGGCGCAGGCGTCGTCGACGCGCTCGCGCTGCTCCAGGCCAACCCACGCCTGCCCGCCGCCGCCCACCAGCCCTTCGCTGCCGCGGCGCCTCGGCCGGCCGCGTGGCTGACGGACACGTTCTCCGGCGTTCCCGTCGACGAGCTCGACGAGCGCCTCGCGCGGGACGTGGGCCTCCGCGCTGCGCGGCTCGATGAGCTGGCGCCCCTCGAGCGGCGGGAACTCACGCTGCTGGCGGTCAGCGAGCCGAGCCTCCGCGGCGCGTTGGTTGGAGCGCCCGCTGGAGCCGGGAAGCGCCTGACCGAGTCGGACGCCTGGCGGGCTCGCGCGTCGACCCGGCTCCGGGAAGCGCTCGCACGCCTCGAGGGGACCCGCAGTGAGGGAGCGCGGCAACCGCCGCCTTCCCCTCCGCCACCTCCGGCCGCGCCCAGTGGAGGGAGGGTTCCGCCACCCCACGCCGCCTCGCCCCGCGACCGAGCCACCGTGCGTGAGTACCCGCGCCGTGAGTGGCGCTACCTGCGCGTCTTCGGCTTCGATCCGAGCTTGGGCCGCGGCCTCGAGAACGAGGTGCTGCTGCGCGTGCCACACGAGACGGTGGCGCCGGGCCCCGTGGCCGACCGCCTGGCCGTCGTCGACTACGACCCCGTCGCGCACCGCGCGTACCCGCCGGTCGACCTCGAGGACCCGGCGGTGCTTTCGCAAGACGGGCTCGCGCCGAGCGTGTCCGACCCGCGCTTCCACCAGCAGATGGTCTACGCAGTGGCCCGCAAGACGGTGCTCGACTTCGAGTCGTCGCTCGGGCGGCAGACGCGCTGGGCCTTCAACACGAAGCCGAACGTCAGCCCCCGGCCGCTCGAGCTGTTCCCGCACGGCCTCCACAGCGCCAACGCCTTCTATTCGCGCGAGCTGGGGGCGGTGGTGTTCGGGAGCTTCCGGGCCGAGTCGTCGGAGCGCTCGACGGCCGGCGAAGTCGTCCACACGTGCCTGTCGCACGACATCATCGCGCACGAGGTGACGCACGCGCTGGTCGACGGGGAAAAGCAGTTCTTCTCGCTCGACACCAACCCCGACGTGCCGGCGTTCCACGAGGCCCTCGCCGACGTCGTGGCGCTGCTCCAGAAGTTCCGCTTCACCGAGGCGACGAAGGCCGCGCTGCGCCGCACCGGCGGGACGCTCTGGCAGCGGCAGTACACCCGGCGGCCTGAAGCCCAGGCGCGCGGTGACGCGGTGGGCGCGGACCGAGTGGTGCGCAACCCGCTGCTCGAGTTGGCCGGGCAGTTCGGCGTGGCGCTGGGCAAGCGCGCGGCGCTGCGCTCGGCCTTGGGCAAGGTCGACCCGTCGCCGAAGGACTACGAGCTGGCGCGGGAGCCGCACGAGCGCGGCGCGATTCTCGTCGCCGCCATCTTCGACGCGTACTTCACCGTGTTCGGCCGAAGGAACGACGACTTGCTGTCCCAGGCGCTGCTCGCCACCCGCGACGGCGCGCCCCTGCCGGAGTGGCTCACCGAGCGGCTCGCCCGCTCCGCGGCCAGCATCGCCGAGACGTTCCTGCGCATTTGCGTGCGCGCGCTCGACTACTGCCCACCGGTGGACGTGACGTTCGGCGACTACCTGCGGGCCCTCATCACGTCCGACGGGGACTTCATGCCCGAGGACCCGTGGCTCTTCCGGCACGCCTTCATCGACGCGTTTCGGGTGCGGGGCCTGGTGCCACGGAGTGTCCTCTCGGTCGCCGAGGACAGCCTGCGGTGGACGCCGCTCGACGTCCGGCGAAGCCTCGCCGAGCTCGGCCCGCTGCGTGACGCCATGCAGGGCTTCCTGTCCAGCGTGCGCGCCGTGCGCGTGGCGGAGCAGCAAGTGGGGCTGTGGACGTCGCGCCGCGGAGTGGGGCCGGCGGACGCCGAGCGCTTGGTGGAGGAGGCGCGCGCCGCCCACCGACGACGTCAGCGAGCGCTCGCTCGGGCGCTCAACCGCAACGCCGGCTTGCTCGACAGCGGCTTCGAGGGGCTCGCGACGCGGACCGCGACCTTTCGCGCGCTCCCTCGAGTGGACCTCTTCGGCCAGCCCAAGGAAGGCGTCGTCGTCGAGCTCATCTCGTCGACGCCGACGCGCGTGCCAGGCCCCAACGGTACCGACGTGCGGGTGAAGCTGGCCGGCGGCGCCACCGTCATCTTCGGGGAAGGCCTGACGCCGCTGTACGTCATTCGCCGGGCGCTCAGCGAGCAGCGGCGCGAAGAGCAGCGGGACTACCTCGCCGCGCAGTGGCGACGCCAAGGTGTCGCCCCCGCGCTGAAGCGCGGCCTGGCGTCGCTGGAGTTGGACTTCCGCCACATTCACGGACTCGACGAGGACACCCACCATGAGCACTGACTGGACCGTCCGAGTGCGGATGTACGACGTCGGCTTCGGCGACTGTTTCCTCGTGTCGGTGCGCGACGGCGTGGAGCTGACGCACGTCCTCATCGACGCGGGCGCTTCGAAGTTCCAGCCGCGGCCGATGGGAGAGCTGGCGCGCGACGTGCGCGAGGCCTGCGGCGACGACTTGGCTGCCGTCGTCGCCACCCACGCGCACCGAGACCACGTGTCCGGCTTCGCGGAGCTCGACTGGTGGAAGGGCTGCCGCGTCGGGCAGGTGTGGCTGCCGTGGACCGAGGACCCGAAGGACGCGGACGCGGTGGCGCTCCGCGCCCACGTCACCGCGCTCTACGGTGGGCTTGCGAAGTCGCGCTTCAAGTCGGTGCACCAACAGCTCGACGCCCCGGAGCCGGGCGCGCTCTCGGGCGCGGCCTTCGACTTGTGGAACGCCAACCTCGCGGCGAACGCGAAGGCCATGGACACGCTGCGGGGAGCGATGGGGAACGCCAGCGTGCGCCCGCGCTACCTGAAGGCCGGCGACGCGGTGTCGCTGCCGAGCGCGTCGCTGCGCGTGGAGGTGCTCGGGCCGTCGCGCGACGCGGCCATGCTGCGCCGCCTCGAGCCACCCAAGCGCGAGTCATGGCCGCTCGGCCTACGCGGCAAAGCCGCGGCCGACGACGACACCCTCGACGTCGCGCACGACGGGCCGATGCTGGACGAGCGCTTCGAGGCGGACGACGTCATGGACGCGTCGTGGGTCTTCTCGAAAGAGGCGCTCGCGAAGATGGAAGAGAAGCTGCGTCGGGCGAAGAAGCCGGCGAAGCCGAAGGACGTTCGCGCGGCGCTGGCGCGGAACCGCATCCGCAGCTTGCGCGACGCGATGAGCGACGAGCTCCTGCTGCTCGACAAGCTGACCGGCTCCATCAACAACACGAGCTTGGTGCTGCTCTTCGAGGTCGCCGGCGTGCGGCTGCTCTTTCCGGGCGACGCGCAGTGGGGCAGCTGGGACGAGTGGATGCGCTCGAGCACCCTCACGCGCGACGGCGGGCTCGACTTCCTCAAGCTCTCGCACCACGGCAGCCACAACGGCACGCCGCAGACGGCGGTGAAGCAGCTCGCGCAGCGCGGGCTGCGGACCATGGCGTCGACGATTCCGCACGCCCACCACGGCGTCCCCAAGGAGTCGCTCCTCACCGCGCTCGAGAAGGCCACCGGAGTGGAGGTCGTTCGCTCCGACGTCGCCGTGAGCAACCGGGCGCGGCTGCCCGAGGGCTTCAGCGCGACTTCCCGCTGGGTGGACTGCTGCTTCTGAGGCTCGACGGCCAGGGCGCCGTCGGCATTGGCGCACCCGTCATCGTCAACGGGTCATTCCGGGCTCATGGGTCAGGGTGCAGTCGACGAGCTGAAGCTCGAGGGTGACGTGGGCTGGATCGGTTTGGTGGACACGGTTCGAGGCAAGTAGAGGTGGACCATGGAGACGGACGAGAAGGGAACATCGGTTCCGCGGAAGACTATGGTGCAGCACTCAAGCGGGGAGGCGACGTGCGCGCGTGGATATTCCAGCTCAATGCTGACAAGGGACTGCTGAGGGACGGGCGCCGAGACGTGCCGATCACAGCGGAGAACGTGTTTCGGATCTGCCTTTCCGGCACCGATCCGTATCCGCTCGTAGAAGGCTGGTCAGTTTCGCAGTTCTATAGAGAGGCACGAAAGGGCGATCCGCTGCTCTTGCGGTCCGGAGGTCGCGAGAAACTCGGGGTATTCGCATGCGGGAGAATTGAGCACGCCGAACGCAACGATCTCTCCTTTCGCGCCGACCGGAGCGCCTCGAACAAGCTCAGGGCGAATCCGATTCCTATCGACTGGATGCAGCGCGTAGTGCCTCGTTCCCAGCGAAATCTGGTGAGACTCGAGCCCTACTGGGCGCGCATTTCGGTGGAGTTGGCCAAGCGCGGGGTGAACTTCGGCGAGGCCGAGCCGCGGACCTCGGAGCCGATCGACTTCGACACGAGCGAGCCAATGACGGAAGAGGGGAAACGGTACGTTGCCGTTCATCTGCGGACCGAGCGAAAGAACCGACGACGCGTGCTCGCAAACAGCCCAAGGCCCTATCGCTGCGAAGCGTGCGGATTCAGCTTTGCTGGTGCTTTCGGCCCTGAGTATGCGGAATACATTCAGGTGCATCATCGTGTACCCGTGAGTTCTGGAGTTCGGACGCCACGGGCTGAAGATTTCGCCCTCCTCTGCGCGAACTGCCACGTGATCGCTCACTGGAAGCAACCGACCTCCCCACTCGCCCTCGACCAACTGCGTGCACTGCTCGCGTCGGGTCGGGCTTCTGGCGGGCCACAAGACCAGGCGGTCGCGAGAGCTCCGCCCATCGATCCGACTCCGGGTGCGCTTGGCCTCTTTGTCTTTCGAGTCGAAGACGGCGCAGAGCGGGCGGGCGACGCGGAAGCGCTGCGCTCCGTTCTCGACGCATTGGCGGACGTAGAACCAGATCAGGTCGGTCCGGTGCTCGTCGTTGCCGGTGGGGTCCACGAGAAGCACCCCTCGCTCGGCCATCTACTGTTGAGTCCTCCGGCGTTCCTTGTGGGTGTTGAAGTTCCCCAGCCGGTGCTTCGCCAGGTGTTCGCCGCGTGGCGGCGAGTCGCGCCTTCGACCGCGCTGAGTGCGGGCGCGGTCAACACGACCGCTGAGGAGTTGGGCCTGCCCGGGCGCATCCAACTCCGAGGCGACAGGGTGTTCGTTGCCAAGGAAGACGAACCGGTGGTTGAGGCCTGGGCAAACGCGCATGGTCGCGTCGTGGCGAGTGGCACAGCCGAGCGCTTCGCAATGAGCGTGGCCATGGGTCTGAGCTTGGAGGAACTCAAGGAGGTCCTGGGCCCCTGACCCCGGAAGGACAAGCTGGCAGACCTGCCATGCGGTGCTTCGCAACGACGGTCAGGGCCGACTCGGCGTCCCGGAGCACGGCAACACGGTCCACCTGGACCTTGGGCGACTTCAACGGAGACGGGCTGATCGACGCACTGACGTCGACGAGCTCGGGCTTCCAGCTGTTCTTGGGGTTGTGGCCCCCGCTTCAGCGGCGGATCGGCGCGTCGAACCCGTCAGCGACCACCTGAGGCGTCGGCGCGGCGTGCTCGGGCAGCGGGAGCACCTGAGCGGACGCGCGCAGCCCGTAGGTCTTGATGAGCAGGTCGGCGGCCGCGTCGAGCGCCGCAGGTGCGTTCTTCACTTCTTCGTACGAGGTGACGGCGTAGTACGGCGGCACCCGGTGCGGGTGGAGCGGGGCGGTGTGGGGCCAGGCCGTGCGGAGCTCGAGCCCTCCCCGGGGGAACGACGGGCGGTAGGTGGTCGTGCGCACGTACAGCTTGCCGTCCGCGCCCTTGACCAGCTCGCGGTGCGGCGACGGCAGCGGGTTGAAGCCCGTCGCCGGCAGGGCGTCGATGAGTGAGGTGGCCGTCGACTTCGCCCGCGGGAACGGCAGCGAGAGGAGCGCCACCTCGTCGCGCACGGTGCCCGACTCGACCTTCGACAGCTCGAGGCCCGCGAGGCCGTCGCGCAGCGTCCGCACCGCGTCCTTCACCGCGGTCAGCTCGCTCCGGCAGGCGGCGAGCGCCGCCTTGAAGTCCGCCGACGGCGCGGGGATCTCGTAGAGCGAGCCCTGGCGAACGACGAAGGTCTTGCCGCCGTGCTGGTACAGCTCGCCGAGTCGACCCATGGGCACGCCGTCCTGGCGCGCGGCCAGCGGGAGCGCGGCCAGCTCGTCCTTGATCGGCCCGCGCTGGAGCTCCTCGGACATCACCTCGGCGAGGCGCTCCTGCAGGCTGGTGAGCTTGGGCTTGCTCGCGGCGATCACAACGCGGGCGGCCTCTTCGGCGGCTTCCACGGCGGACATGGGGGAAGGGCTACGGAGGGAGGGGTTCTGGGGGCGTAGGGCGTTCATGCCCAGGTTATCGATGGGGCCCCTTCGGTCGTCCGCGCTGGGCCTTGCCCGGTCCCGTCACAGCGCGCCCGTGAACAGTCCGCGGCTGGCCCGCGTCGGGCCGCGCGGGCACCGGCAGACCTCAGGCGCTCCGCCCACTTACTTCCACCCCACCCGATTCTTGCCGTCCCGCTTGGCCTCGTAGAGCGCCTCGTCGGCGCGGCGCAGGACCGCCTCCATGCCTTCGCCTGGGCGGTACAGCGTGCCGCCGACCGTCGCGGTGACGCGCAGGCCGCGCTCCGTGCCCGGGTGCGAGACGGCCCCGACCGCTACCCGCAGCGCGTCTGCCCGAGCCCGCGCCGCGCCGACGTCGAGGTCCGCGAGCAGCACGACGAACTCGTCACCGCCGAAGCGGCACGGCAGGTCCGTGCGGCGAACGCCCTGGGCCAGCGCGCGACCCACACCTTGCAGCAGCGCGTCGCCGGCCGCGTGCCCGAGCGTGTCGTTGAGCTCCTTGAACGAATCGAGGTCCATGGCCAACAACGCGACGCCGGTCCCTTGCCGCGTGGAGCGCTCCACGAAGCGCGGCCAGGCTTCGTCGAACGCGCGGCGGTTGGACAGGCCCGTGACGGCGTCGGTGCGCGCGCGCTCCTCTTCGTCGGTCAGCTTGGCCCGGGTGACGGCCAGCGCGTCGAGCGCGTCGCGGAGCTCGGAGTTGCGTCGCCGCAGGTCGGAGATGAGCTGCCGCTCGGCGTCCACCAAGAAGGCGCAGGCCCTGCGCAGCAACGTGAAGATGATGCGGGGGTGGCTGACCTGGAGCGACGCGATGCTGGCCTGGTCGACGACACACAGCTTCACCGGGGTGATGGCGAAGATGGTGGCGCTGCGCCGGTGTCCCGGGTTGATGAAGGAGAGCTCGCCAAAGTACGAGCCCGGCCCGTAGCTGCGCGCCATGGGCCCGCTCTCGAGCCGCGCGCCCGCGAAGCCTTCGAGGACGATGAACATGGAGTCGCCCGCGTCGCCCTCTCGCAGGATGATTTCGTCCACCGCGCAGATCCGCTCGGTGCCGTTGGCCAGCACCGCTCGGAGCTCTTCCTCGGTGAAGAGATAGAGGGGTGAGTCGGGGGGAAACGAGGGCAGGGCCATGGCGCCGGCTCAAATACGCCAACCCCCGACGCACGTCGCGCCTGTCGCGAAGGAGGGTCCTCGCACGTCCCTTCCGGGAACCTCCACAGGGCCAGGGGCGTCAACGCGGGCATGTTCAGCACGCTCCTCCTGCTGTCGTTGAGCGCGTGTCCACCGACGGGCGCCGCGCTGCGGGTCGACACGCAGGCCCATGCGCTCGAGCTGTGCGAGTCCGGCCAGGTCACCGGGCGCTACGCGGTGGCGATTGGCTCAGGCGGCGCGGCCGGCAAGCGCGTCGGCTGGGCGCAGACTCCCCGGGGCACCTTCACGCTGCTCGCTGCGCGCCCGTCGCAGTACCACCTCTTCATTCCGCTGAAGAACCCCGACGCGAAGCGGTTCAGCCAGTGGGCGATCGGCGTGCACGGTCCGCCGCGCGCGAACAAGCACGACGGGCCGAGCAACGTGGCGACGGACTGGACGCTGGGCTGCATCGCGGTGGCGACGGACGCGGAGATCGAAGCGATCGCCGCGTGGCAGCAGGCGACGAAGGCGACGGTCATTCAGATCGAGTGACGCGGGTCTCCCGGTCCCGCACGGGCACGCGCGCCTCGGCCCACGTCGCGCATCACGCGCCAACGCCTCACACCTTCACGGCGCGCACCGTCGCGGCGTGACCGTCCAGGTCCACCGCCTCACCCTCCACTGCACCGACCACGTTGAGCGACACCGCGAGCACCTCTTCGCGGATCTTCCCGTCGTGCTCCGCCACGCAGGCCTTGAGCTCTTCATCCGCGGTCGCCAGCTCCACCTGAATGCGGTCGCTCACCTCGAAGCCCAGGTCCTTGCGCAGCTTCTGCAGCCTCGACACCAGCTCACGCATGAGCCCTTCGCGGGCGAGCTGCGGCGTGACGTGCGTATCGAGCGCGACGGTCAAGTCCCCTTCACTCTCGACGACGACCTCCCCCTTCGCGGTGCGCGTCACCAGCACGTCGTCCTTCGTCACCGGTTGGCCTTGCACCGTGAGCGCCTCGCCGCGCTCGAGCGCCGCCCACTGCTCTCGGGTGAACGCAGCCACCTCGTTCGCGGCGTCCTTCATCTTCCCGCCCATGCGCTTGCCGAGCGTCTTGAAGTTCGCCTTGAAGGACAGCGTGGCGAGCGCCGCGTCGTCCTTGAGCGTCACCACCTGCTTCACGTTGAGCTCGTCGGCGAGCAGGTCGTGGTGCTCGGCCAGCGCCGCGCGAATGGCGTCGCTCGTCGACACCACCGTCAACGTCTGCAGCGGCTGCCGCGTCTTGAGCTTGTGCTTCTCGCGAAGCACCCGACCCAGCCCCACCACCCGTCGCACGGCGTCCATCTGCGCTTCGACGTGGAGGTCCGTCTTCGCCGCGTCCGGCTGCGGGTAGCTGCACAGGTGCACGCTGTCCTCACCGGGCTTGGCGACGCCCGGCGCGACGACCAGGTGTTGGTACAGCCCTTCGGACACGAACGGCAGCACCGGGGCGAGCACCTTGCTGAACTCGACCAGCACCTCGTACAGCGTGGCGTAGGCCGACGCCTTGTCTTGATCGTCCTCGCTCTTCCAGAAGCGGCGCCGCGACCGGCGGATGTACCAGTTCGTCAGGTGGTCGATGAACGCGAGCATCGGCGGGACGACCTTGTCCAGGTAGTAGCCTTCCATCTGCGTGTTCACGTCGCGGATGAGCGTCTGCAGCGTGGAGACGATCCACCGGTCGAGCTCCGGGCGCTGCGCGACCGGCGGGGCCTTGGCGAGCCCCGTCTTCGGCTCCCACCCGTCGACGTTCGCGTACGTCGTGAAGAAGCTCCACGCGTTCTGCAGCGGCAGGAGCACCGTGCGGACGACCTCCTTCACCGACGCGCCGTGCGACTTCTCGTTGGGCTCGTCCAAGAAGCGCAACGGCTCGCCGCGAACCACCGGTGACGAGATGAGGTAGGCGCGCAGCGCGTCGGCGCCGTACGTCTCGAGCACCTTCTCCGGCGGCGGGTAGTTCTGCTTGCTCTTCGACATCTTCGAGCCGTCTTCGGCGAGCACCATGCCGTTGACGATGACGTTCTTGAACGGCGGCTTGTCGAAGAGCGCCGTGGACAGCACGAGCAGCGTGTAGAACCAGCCGCGCGTCTGATCGAGCCCCTCGGCGATGAACTGCGCCGGGAACGCGCCTTCGAAGACGGCCTTGTTCTCGAACGGGTAGTGCAGCTGCGCGTACGGCATGGAGCCGGATTCGAACCAGCAGTCGAACACGTCGGGGATGCGCTTGAGCGTCTTGCCGTTCTTCTGGAACGTGAGGTGGTCGATGCGGTGCGGGTGCAGGTCCGTCACCTGCTGCCCGGTCAGCTGCTCGAGCTCGGCGACGCTCGACACGCAGTGCACTTCGCTGCCGTCTTCGCTCGTCCACACGGGGATCGGCGTGCCCCAGAAGCGCGAACGTGAGATCGACCAGTCCCGCGCTTCCTTGAGCCAGTTCTCGAAGCGCTTCTCGCCGACGAAGTCCGGCACCCAGTGCACTTGCCGGTTGTTGGCCACCATGCGGTCGCGCAACGGCTCGACCTTCACGTACCAAGACGGCGTCGACTTGTAGATGAGCGGCGTCCCCGACCGGTAGCAGTAGGGGTACGGGTGGCGGATCTGCCCGTGTTTGTAGACGGCGCCCTGGTGCTTGAGGTCCGCGATGATCTTCTTGTCCGCGTCCTTCACGTTGAGGCCTTGGTACGGCGGCACCTCGGCGGTGAAGTTGCCCGCGGCGTCCACCGGGTCCACCAGCGCGATGCCGGCCTTCTTGCACGCGGCGTAGTCGTCTTCGCCGTACGCCGGCGCCATGTGGACCAAGCCCGTCCCGTCTTCGGTGGTGACGTGGCTCGAGCCGATGACGACGAACGCGCCCGGGTGCTTTTCGAAGAACGGGAACAGCGGCGTGTAGGTGGAGCCGACGAGGTCCTTTCCCGTCAGCGTGCCGACGACGGTGGCCTTGTCACCGAGCGTCTCCTTGAGCCGCGCCTGCGCGACGACGTAGCGCTGCCCGTCTTCGGCGTCGGCCACGACGTAGCTGAGCGCCTCACCGACCGCGACCGCGAGGTTGGAAGGCAGCGTCCACGGCGTCGTCGTCCAGATGAGCAGGCTCGCCGGCTTGCCGAGGAGCTCCTTGGTCAGCTTGAGGCGCACCGTGAGCGCCGGGTCGTCCACGTCGCGGTAGTCGAGACCGGCCTCGAAGTTCGACAGCGCAGTGGAGAGCCGCCACGAGTACGGCATGACGCGGTGGCCTTGGTAGACGAGGCCCTTCTTCCAGAGTTCACCGAAGACCCACCAGACGCTCTCCATGAAGGAGAGGTCCATCGTCTTGTAGTCGTTGTCGAAGTCGACCCAGCGGCCCATGCGGCCGACGGTCTTGCGCCAGTCGTCGACGTACTTGAGGACGTTCGCGCGACAGGTCTCGTTGAACTTGTCGACACCGAGCTCGCGAATGGACTGCGGACCGGAGAGGCCCAGCTTCTTCTCCACGTCCATTTCGATCGGCAGGCCGTGTGTGTCCCAGCCGAAGCGGCGCTCGACGCGGTAGCCGCGCATGGTCCAGTAGCGCGGGACGATGTCCTTGAGCGTGGACGCGACGAGGTGGCCGTAGTGCGGCAAGCCGGTCGCGAACGGAGGCCCGTCGTAGAAGATGAAGTTCGGCGCGCCCTGCCGCTGGCTGACGGAGCGCTCGAAGGCGCGCAGCTTCGTCCACAGCGCGAGGATCTTCTGCTCTTCCTGGGCGAACTGGCCGTCGGAGGACACGGGGTGAAAGGGCGGCATGGGGTGCTGACAAGCCCGGGCGGGCGTGGGCAGTCAATAGAAGACGTGCGTCAAGCGGTGGGCGCTCGCATTGTCGCGCCAATGGCGCTTTCATGCGCCGCCATGCGCCCAATCCAGAGAGTCTTTCCACTCGCGCTGCTCAGTTCGCTCCTGTTGGTCTTGGCGTGCGGCGAGAAGCCCGTGCCGACCGACAAGTGCAAGGACGTCACCTGTCAGGCCGGGTTCGCGTGTGATCAGGCGACGGGCGCATGCTTGCTGGTCGGCGGTGGTGGGGCCGGAGGC
>JALHOS010000042.1 GCA_022842905.1 Myxococcaceae bacterium
CGGTGCTCATGGTCGGCGAGACGAGCCTGGCGGTGGGCATGTTCGTCTCGTCGCTGACGGAATCGGTGATCGTGTCCGCGTTGGTCAGCGCGATCCTGGTGCTCCTGTGGATGCTGGCGCGCGCCGTCGTCCCGCAGGACGAGCCGTGGCGAGGCTTCGTCTCGTACTTCATGCTCGACACCCACTTGCAGAACCTGCTGCGCGGGATCTTGGACCTCAAGCCCCTGGTCTTCTTCGGCAGCGCCATCACCCTCTTCCTCATGCTGACCCACCGCGCGGTCGAGTCGCAGCGCTGGAGCTAAGGCAAGCCATGAACACGTTCGGCAAGATCGCAGGCGGCGTCGGGCTGTTGTTGGTGCTCACGTCGATCATCACCTTCACCCAGTCGACGACGGGCGGGCTCATCAAGGTCGTGCTCGGGGCGGCGCTGCTCGGGTTGTGGTTCGCCACCAACAAGAACGAAGCGTCGAACCTGGGGAACAGCCTGTTCTTCTACGGCTCGTCGGCGATCGTCGCGGCGATCGTGATCGCCTCGCTCGTCGCGGCCAACTTCATCGTCAACAAGCGCGGCCGCACGTGGGACCTGACGAACAAGAAGCTCTACTCGCTCTCGCCGCAGACGGTGAACGTGCTCAAGGAGCTCAAGGACCCGGTGAAGGTGATCTGCTTCTCGGAGAAGCCGATCCCCACCGTCGAAGATCTCCTCAGCCGCTACAAGAACGAGACGGACAAGCTCAGCTTCGAGTTCAGGGACCCGAACCGGGCGAACGATCTCACCAAGAAGTACGACGTGCGGCAGGGCCAGCTCGCCGCGGTGATCATCAAGAACCCCGGGCCGACGGAGACCCACCAACTGGTGAACCTGGGCTCACTCGCGGCGCCCACGGATGGCGAGCAGACGCTGACCAACGCGCTGGTGAAGCTGAATCAGGCCGGTCAGCAGAAGCTGTACTTCGTCGAAGGCCACGGTGAGCTCCCGCTCGACGGCCCCACGCAGGATCCGATGATGGGACAGCAGCAGAACGTGCGCTCGCTGGTGCTGCTCAAGAAGAACCTGGAGGACGACGGCTACGCCCCTTCGTCGTTCAACTTGACCGAGCGCGGTGAGGTGCCGGTCGACGCGTCGGCCGTGGCGATCGTCGGCGCGACCACGGCGTTCACCGAGCGCGAGGTGAAGCTGCTGGAGAGCTACCTCGAGCGGGGCGGCCGGCTGATCTTCTTCACCGATCAGGGGCAGGACTCCGGGCTCGACCCGCTGCTGTCGAAGTACGGCGTGCAGATCGAGGCGGGCATCGTCGCGGACGAGCGCCAGAACGCCGGCCAGCCGTACGCGCTGGTGTCGGGCACCTACGGCGACAGTGAGATCGTCCGCCCGCTGAAGCTCGCGAAGACCGGCGTGCTGTTCCTCGTCTCGCGGGGGCTCACGCTGCTCAAGGAAGGGATCCTGGCCGGCGTCACCGCGAGCCCGCTGGTGCTCAGCAGCCAGTTCGCGTGGATCGAGACGCAGCTGACGGACGAGCCCACGCTCGACTCCGGTGAGCGGTCCGGACAGATCGCGCTGGCCGCCTTCGTCACGCGGGACACCAAGGCCGCCGAGAACAAGCGCGCCGACGAAGCCCGCGTGGTGGTCTTCGGCGACACGGACCTGCTCATGAACGGCTACCGGCTGCCGCCCAACCGAGACATGGTGCTCAACGCGTTCGCGTGGACGACGGCGCAGACGCAGAAGATCACTATTCGCCCGCCGGACCGCGAGACGTCGACGCTGGAGATCGACCAGGACAAGTTCAGCAACATTCGCCTGATCGTCATGGACTTGATGCCCACGCTCCTGCTGGCGCTGGGCCTGACGATCGCCCGAACGCGCCGCGCTCGCTGAAGCTGCGAACGCCTCCTTCCCTCCTCGCCTCCCCCGAAGATCCATGAATCAGCGAACCAAGACGTTGGTGCAACTGCTCGTGCTGGCCCTGGTCGCCACGGGCTTGGGCCTGTTCGCGTACTTCGGCGTCCACGAGGCGGACAAGAAGGAGGAGGCCGTCAAGGACGTCACCGAGCGGCTGTTCTCGCCCTACAAGGTCGGCGAAAAGGACGTAGACGGTGGCGCGCCGGTCGCGGAGTTCGTGAAGCTGGTGGTCACCGCCAAGGGCGACAAGACGGTGGTCGAGCGGGAGGTCGGCGGCGACTGGCTCGTCACCTCGCCGGTGAAGGCGCGCGCGGACAAGCTGATCATGGACACGGTGCTCAGCCAGCTGCAGACGCAGAAGTTCAAGCGGAAGCTGGAAGAGAGCCCGGACGACGAGACGCTCAAGCGCTACGGGTTGCTCGAGCCGCAGTTCACCGTCGAGGCCGAGGTGCTGGTGGGCGCCGCGAAGGACAAGCGGACGGTCAAGCTCGTCGGCGGCGAAGAGAACACCTTCGACGGCTCGATCTACATGCGCCGGGACGACGACAAGACGGTGTACCAGGCCGAGGGCGGCGTTCGGTACGCGCTCCAGAAGTCGACCCTCGATCTGCGCCAGAAGGACGTGCTCGCGGTCGACGCCGCCAAGGTGAAGAAGGTGTCGATGAAGTCGAAGTACAACGACTGGGAACTCGAGAAGCAGGCGGATCAGCTCTGGGCGCTGACGCGGCCGATTGCGGAGCCGGCGGACCAGAACTCGGTGCTGGGCATGCTGTCGGGGCTGGGCAGCGAGCGCGCCAACGTCTTTCCGGTGGACACGCCCGAAGAGCGCAAGCGCACTGGGGTCGAGACGCCGAGCGTCGACGCCACGCTGACCATGGACGACGGTTCGACGGTGCGAATGCGCTTCGTTCGGCCGGCGACGGATGCCGGCACTTCGAGCTTTGCGCTGCGGGAAGACTCGTTCGGCACGGTGCTGGGTGAGTTCGCCGTCAGCGCTGCGGGTGTGCTCGATCGCAACGCGCTCGACTTGCGGGACAAGGCGATCTTGCGGCTCAAGCGCGAGGACGTCGCGCAGTTGGTGATTCACCCGGCGGAGGGTGACGAGCTGAAGCTCGAACAGGAGCAGGTCGACGCGGGGTCTGGCGCGTGGAAGGTCGTCGCGCCGAGTGCGGGCCCGGCGAAGACGTTCAAGATCTCCGCGGCGCTCTGGTCGCTGACGTCGCTGCGCTACGCGGCCATCGCCGAGGAGCAGCCGAAGGAGCTCGGGAAGTACGGGCTGGGCCCCAAGGCGAAGTGGATCGCGCTGAAGGACCGGGCGGGGAAAGAGCTCGGGCGGATCACGTTCGGAGCGGAGATCGTCACGAAGCCTGGGTCGGCGTACGTGCAGGGCGCGAAGGGCGCGGTGTACGAGGTCGACGCCACGCCGTTCAAGGAGCTGCCGTTCACGCTCGCGGACGTGCTGGACACACCTCCGCCGGCGGGTGCGGACGGTGGTGTGGTGCAGCCGTAGGGACGCACCGTCGTCACATCACCGCTGCCGTCGCCGCACCGCGGATGCGTTTCACGTTCACCAGCCCATCTGCACGTCGGGAGCTTCTTCTCCGCACCCGATCGTCGGGACGCTGGGCTGGACTGCCATGACGTTCGCTTACGGGATCATCGCCTGAATCGCCTTCAGCTCGGCCTCGCCGCGCTCCTTGGCGTTGAGCTGCTCCCGCGCGATCTGCTCCGTCAGCTTCTGGATCCGCTCGTCATTCGACGGGTGCGTCGACAGCCACACCAACGCCTCCGGCGTCGACCCGGACAGCTCCTTGAGCTTCTCGAAGAACTGCACCAACCCGTTGGGGTCGTACCCGGCGGTGTTCGCGTAGCGCGCGCCCAGCTCGTCCGACTCGAGCTCCATGCTCCGGCCGTACGCCATCATGCCCACCTGCCCGCCCAGCGCCGCGGCCACCTTCGCCACGTCGCCCGCGTCCTTCCCCAGCGCCATGCTCACCACCGTCTGCAGCCCGTACTGGCCAATGAGCTGCCGCGCCGAGTGCCGCGCGACGACGTGCCCCATCTCGTGGCCGAGCACGCCGATCACCTCGGCCTCACTCCGCGCCGCTTTGAGCAGGCCCGTGTACACGTACACCCGGCCGCCCGGCGTGGCGAACGCGTTGACCGTCTTCGAATCGTCGATCACGAACCACTGCCAGGTCAGCTTGCGGTCCTTGTTCGCGGACGGCATGAGCTTGTTGGCGAGCTTCTCGACGTAGAGGCCGACTTCCGGCTTATCGAGGAACTTCACGTTCTGCTTCTTGAGCTCCTCGTGCACCTGGAAGCCGAGCTGGAACTCCTGCTCATCGGAGATCGTCGCCTCGGCGAGGCCTTTCTCGAAGGCGATGCGCTGCTGGCTGGAGCACCCGGCGGCGAAGGTGGTCAAGGCGACGACGGCGGCGACGATCAGGCGCTTCATGGTCAGGCGGGCTCCAAGGAAAGGGTGTTTTGACGGTCCGGCGCGCCCAGCTGTAGCACTTTCCTCCGCCCGCGCGCCCCAAAACCCCAGCAACACTCGTCAGTTGCGCGGCACTTTCTCTTTTTGGGGCCCGCCGTGTCTTTGCCAGCACACCCCGCAGCACGAAAGGAACCGCCACATGCTTCGCCTCGTCAGCGCCCTCTGCTTCCTCACCCTGGCCGCCTGTGGCGCAGATCGCGCCGACAGCTTCCGCCAGGGCCTGCCTTCTCAGAACGCCGTGAAGCTCGCCGTCCCCGGCCAAGGCCAAGCGCTCACGGCCGCCGGCCAGCGCAGCGACCCGCTCGAAGGCCAGAAGGCCGAGTACTACGCGTTGACCCGCGGCGTGTCGCTCGGCGTCAACGGCGCCACGGCCAGCGTGCTCACGCTCGTCGAGAAGATCGTCCGCAACCCGCCCACCTCGGTCCAGGATCAAAACGTGGCCATCTGGGGTCCGCACACCGACGCGCTGTCGCCGGTCACCTGGAAGCTCACCGTCAAGCGCACCGCGCCGAACCAGCACAGCTACATCCTCGAAGGGAAAGGCAAGACCGAAGCCGACAGCGCGTTTCGCGGCGTGCTGTCCGGCACTCACCTGTCGACGGGCGTGGACCTGGGCAGCGGCACGTTCCTGATCGACTTTGACGCAGCGCAGACGCTGCCGGAGCACGGCAACGAGATCGGCACCGCGATGATCGACTACTCGCGGGTGTCCTCCACCAGTGAAGCCTCCGTCACGGCGACCTTCGTCGGCGTCCGCGACGACGCTTCGGGGCAGCGTGTGAACGCGACGTACAAGTACGTGGAGCAGCCGGGCCAGGGCGGCAGCCTCGACTTCACGATGAACAAGAACGCGATCGGCGGCCCGGCGATCGAAGCGCTCAGCATTCGCAGCCGCTGGACGCAGTCGGGCACCGGGCGGGCTGACGTGCGCGGCGTCGGCGGCGATCTGACGACCCCGGTGACGATCAACGAGTGCTGGGACGCGGGCTTCCTCTCGCGCTACTTCCTCACCAGCTTCGACCCCACCAAGAACTACGGCCAAGCCACCGCGTGCGCGTTCGCTACCGCGGAGTACACCTCGCTGTAAGGTCCGCCGCCTCGCCATGAACCCCAGGCCCGCGCTCCAGGTCATCGACGGTGGGCGCGAGTCTGGGCGGGCGTACCTCGAGCGCTTGTACCGAGCGTACGGCGGCGCGGTGTTCGGGCGGTGCCGCTACCTGCTCAAGGAAGGCGCCTTGGCTGAAGACGCGCTGCACGACGTCTTCGCCAAGGCGCTGCTGCACGAGCACACGCTCAAGCAGCACGCATCAGCGCTCACCTGGCTGCTCACCATCGCCACCAACCACTGCCTCAACCAGCTGCGCGCAGGCAAAGCCCAGTGGAGAGACGAGCAGACGAAGCTCGCGCTGGTGACGGGGGAAGGCCACGGCGGCGTCGAGGCGCTCGAGGCGAGGGACACCCTGCGCCGGGCCCTCGCGCAGTTCGACGTGGAGACCCAGCGCGCCGTGGTGCACTACTACCTGGACGATCTGACGCTGAAGGAAGTGGCCGACCTGCTCGGCCGCTCCGTCCCGACCATTCGCAAACGGCTGGAGCGCTTCGCGACGGCCACCGGAAACGCGCTGCGAGACGAAGGAGCCGCCCCATGATTCAGGGACACCCCGGTGAGCTCGCGCTCCGCCGCCTGGCGTCGGGAGAAGCCGTCGCCACCGAGCTTCAGGCCCACGCCGCGAGCTGTGCACACTGCCAGAGCCAGCTGACGACCTTCGCCGACGAACAGCGGGCCTTCATGAGCGCCATGCCGTTCGATCGCTTCGCCGAAGGCGTCGAGCGCGCGAAGACCCGCGTCCAGCGAGAAGGCGGCTCACCGCGCGCGCCCAGTCAGGCGCGTCTGCTCTTGGCCGCGCTCGTCGTCGCTGTCGTTGGCGCCGCGGGTTGGCTGGCGGCGAGCCGCGTCGACCCGGCCGATCCGACCGAACGCATCAAGGGGAGCGGTGGCGCGCACGTGGAGTTCGTCATCGGCTCGACGAGCGGCGCGCAGCGCACGATCTTCCCGGACCCGACGGTGCCTGAGCCGCTCGTCGCGGGTGACCGCCTGCGCGTCGGCGTCAGCGTGAAGCAGCCGCGCTACATCACGGTGGTGGCGATCGACGAACACGGCGTGACGAGCCAGGTCTATGCCGTGCCCGTGAAGAGCAGCGGCGCGGTGGAGTACCTGTCCGACAGCCTCGAGCTGACCGGCGCTGGCCTCGAGCGGCTGGTGGTGATCGTCAGCGAGCGCGCGATCGACCCAGCCGTGATCGAAGGGCAGCTGCGCACCGAGTTCGAGCGCGCCGGGCGCGACCTGCTCAAGCTCGGCCCCGTCCACGTCGACGCCGCGCAGTTCCACCGCGTCTTCCGCAAGCCGTGAGTCACCGCGCCACCAGCCGCTGGCTGCTGCTCTGCTCGCTCTTCGGCGCCGTCGCGGCGTGGGGCCAGGTCCCGACCCGGCGCTTCGCGCTCTTCGTGGGCAACAACGAAGGCGGCGCCGACACCCAGGCGCTGCTGTACGCGAAGGACGACGCGAAGCGCTTGCACGACGTCTTCACCCGGCTCGGCGGCGTACGCGGTGAGGACACGCTGCTGCTGCTCGACGAGCCCGCGCTACGCCTCGAGGCCGCGCTGGCCGAGCTCGAACGCCACGCCCAGGCCGCGCGTGTCCGCGGAGAGCGCAGCGCCCTGCTCTTCTACTACTCGGGCCACGCCAAGGACGGCGCGCTGCGCCTGGGTGGAACGACGCTCTCGCTCGACGGCCTCAAGGCCCGGCTCAGCGGCCCGGCCTTCGATACCCGGGTGGCGATCTTCGACGCCTGCCGCTCCGGCACCGTCACGCGCACCAAGGGCGTCCGCCGCGCACCCGCGTTCGAGGTGGACACGGGCGGGCCGGCGCTCGCCAGCGGCCTGGTGATCCTCACCTCAAGCGCGTCGGACGAGGACAGCCAGGAGTCGGATCTCATCGGCGCGAGCTACTTCTCGTACCACCTCGCCACTGGGCTGCTGGGCAGCGCAGATCAGAGCGGCGACGGCAAGGTGACCCTCGCCGAGGCCTACGCGTACGCGTACGAGCGGACCGTCGCGTCCACCGCCGAGTCCGCCGCCGGCGCCCAGCACCCGACCTTCGCCTTCGATCTGAAGGGCAACGGCGATCTGATGCTGACCGACGTCGCGCAACGGAACGAAGGGCTCAAGCTGCCCGCCAGCGCGCCGCGGGGGACCTACTTCCTCGTCGATCCCCAGGGCGTCGTCGTCGCCGAGGTGACGAAGGTGGACACCGAGCGCCTCATCGCGCTGAAGCCGGGGGCGTACACCGTCAAGCGCCGCGCGAACGATCGGCTGCGAGTCGGCACCTTCACCATCGCCCAGGGGCAGGTGCTGACGCTCGACGAGACGAGCCTCAAGGACGCGAAGCTCTCGGACGATCCTGTCAAGGGCACCAGGCTGCGCTCGACCTTCACGCGGCACGTCAGCCTGTCGGCCACCGGGCAATACCAAGCGGTCTTCGATCGCCCGACGGCGCAGGGCGGCTACTTCCCTTCAGCGCCGCTCTTCGGCGCGGAGCTCACGTTCCACAACCTCATCGCCAAGGCGGTTTCGCTGGGCGTGGACGGCGCGTTCGGCTGGGCGGACGGGCGCGTGTCGAGCGGGTTGGTGCAGGCCGCGGCCTACCGCTACTCGCTGCTGAGCTTCGGCGTGACCGGGCTGTACGAGTTCAACGCGGAGCGCGCGTGGATCCCCTTCGTGGGCGTGCGCATTGGCTACAACGTGATGCGTCGAGAGTTCTCGGACCTGCCGGTGCCCGCGCAGTCCTTCTCGGTGATGAGCCCGGGGCTCGTAGCGGGCCTCAAGTGGCGCTTCGCGCGGAACTTCGGCCTGCTGGCGCGCGGGCGGCTGCACTACCTGCTCTACAACGTCGATGAGACGAAGAGCCTTGGTTACGCCGAGCTGGGGCTGCTCTTTCAATACGAGTTCCGGGAATGAACGCCATGAACCGAACCTTCGCCGTCCTCGCTTTGTCCTTGGCCAGCGCCTGCGGCGGATCGTGGTCGAACAAGGACCTCGAGTTCCTGGGTGCGCTGCCGTCACGCACAGAGCTGCAGTCCAAGCTGCCCGGGCTTTCGAGCACTTCCCGCCCGCTGCTCGGCACGCGGCAAGACGAGCTGGCCGTCGGCGAGGCTTCGATCGCCTACGCCGACGCCAAGAAGGCCAGCGGTGACTTCAACGGGCTGCTCGACTCGCTGCTGACGGTGGTGGACACGATCCGCCAACTCCCGCCGTCACAGCGCACGGCGACGTCGCGCCGCTGGGGCCCGTACCCTGATTCGAAGAACCCCGGCGCCGAGTTCGTCCTCGACATGACCCAGACCGACGCGCGGACCTACGCGTACGTGGTGCGCGTGCGCAAAGCCCCGGCGGACTTCGTCGACATTCTGCTGGGGAACTTCGTGGCGACGGACCAGCTGACGAAGGGCGCCGGCCAGCTCGTGCTGCTGCCCGCCGCGGCGAAGGCGGTGATCGCGGTCAGCGCCCCGCTCGATCAGCTCCAGCGCATCGACGTGGGCTACTTCACCGCGGACTTCCCCAAGCGCGTCGACATGGTGCTCACCTTCGTGCCCGGCGCGTCGAGCGGGCTGTCCGGCGTGGGCTACGTGTACCGAGAGCTCGCCAGCGGGGCCGGCGCGATCGCGTACCAGTTCCGGTCGACCAACGCGGACGTGTCGGTGGCCGACGTCGTCGCGGTGTGGAGCCCCGGCGGCGCGGGCAAGGCGGCCATCGAGGTGAAACAGGGCCGCTACACCGGCGCCGCGAAGGCCGAGTGTTGGAACGACGACTTCAAGATCACCTACTTCAAGGAAGGCTGGGCTGGCGGGACGACGGGCGGCGAGCCGGGGGCCTGTGCGACGATCGAAGGGCTGTGACGGTGGCGGGCCGTTTTCCGATCGCGCAGCACAGCGAGGTCTGCTTTGTCGCCGCGCATGAACCGACTCGTGGCGCTCCTGTGTGTCCCCTTCGCCGCCGGCTGCCTCTCGATGGGCGGCGTGCAGCGCGCCGACACCTTGGGCCGAAACAACTTTCAAGTGGGCATCGAGCCCGGCGTTCTGGCGCTCCCCAGCCTGCAGGCCGCGGTGCAGGTCCCGCTGATCGCGCCCATGGTCGACGTCTCAGTGCGGTACGGCGTCTCGGAGGGCGTCGACGTCGGTGGCCGCATCGGAACGACCGGCCTCGAACTTCAGGGGAAGTTCCTGCTCACCAAGCCGGGTGACCGCCACGTCGCGGTGTCGATCGCGCCGACGGCGGGCGGCTTCTTCTTCGGGCTGTTGAACTACGCGGCGCTCAACTTGCCCGTGCTCATCGGCATCAAGCTCGGCGACCACGAGCTCACCTTCGGTCCGCGCCTGACTGGGCAGTTTCTCTTCGGCGCTGGCGCCGGCACGAGCGCAGCCATCAGCGGCCTGTTGGCGGGGCTGTCGTTGGGCTTCGCGGCGCAGCTGAGCGAGCACTTCGCACTGCTTCCCGAGATCACCGTTTCCATTCCTGTGCTCGGCAGCGTCGGAATCGCCGGCATGACGTCGGCCTCGGTGGCCCAGCAGATCGTCCCCGTCGTTCAGTTCAAGCTGGGCTTCGAGATTGGGCGCGTGAGGAAGGTCGTCGAGGACGAGAAGCCCAAGGCCGCGCAGCCGGTGAACGCGCGACGGACCGATCTGCCTCCACCGCCGCCGCCAGCCGCGGAAGCCCCGCCTCCTCCGCCGCCGCCCATGCCGACACCAACGACGACGACACCCCCGCCGCCACCACCGCCCTCGCTGTAGCCGTCAGCGCGCCGCGGCCTGGAGCTCCGCCGGCCCGTCGCGCATGAAGACGTCGCGCAGGGACTTGCCGATCTCGGATTCAAGTTCGCCGACGTGGGCGCCGAGGGACCTCGCCCACCCTTCCCTCCAGGCGACGCTGCTCAGCGGCTCCTTCCACGCGACCGTGCACGTGCGCTGGGCGACCTCCACGCCGTCGGCCGCGCGACGCACCCGCACCTCGGCGGTGAGCGTTCCGGCGTACGTCGTCATGGGGAGCACGCCGCCGACCGCGAGGGAGCCGAGGGCTCCTAACCCAAGCGCGATGCCCGCGGGCGGAAACGCCATGACGGCCACCCCCGCGCCGACGGCGAGCCCCGCGTACGCCGTCAGCGGGATCAGCGTCAGCCCGTTTGGCGCGAAGTTCTCACCGTGGGCGATCGCCACCTCCACCGCGTACTGGGGCGCCTGCACCATCGACCGCGACGCGCCGACCGCCTCGCTCTGGCTGAGCACGTCCTTCACGTGCGCCTTCGCCGCTGCCGCGACACCCGAGAAGTCATGGAGCGCCAGCGCGTCGGAGCTGGGCGGCTTCCAGCTGACGTCGGTGAGCGCGAAGGACGCTCCGGACGGCGGGCCGAGCTCCAACGGAAGAGCCGGAGGCAAGTGAACGGCGCGGGTCAACGTGCAGCTCGAGCCGACGAAGAGCACCGCGACGCAGAGCAGAGCGAAGCGCATGGGGGCTTTCCTTGAAGCGGTGAAAGACGCCCCCACCAACGGGCACGGCCACCGGCCATTGCACGCGCGCCGTCGGCCTCGACTGCCTGTAGCCAGCGCGTCGGGCTAAGGCTAGGTACGCGCGGCGTGACGACCGCGTTCTACGCCCACCTCCAGAAACAGCTCGACGACATCACCGCCCAAGGCCTGCTCAAGAAGGAGCGGGTCATCACGAGCCCGCAGCGCCCCAACCTGACGGTCCAAGGGGGGGCGCAGGTGCTCAACTTCTGCGCCAACAACTACCTGGGCCTGGCCGACTCGCCGGAGCTGATCGCCGCCGCGAAGAAGGGCCTGGACACCCACGGCTTCGGCATGGCGTCGGTCCGGTTCATCTGCGGCACGCAGGACGTCCACAAGGAGCTCGAGGCGCGCATCAGCAAGTTCCTCGGCACCGAAGACACGATCCTCTTCTCGAGCTGCTGGGACGCGAACGGCGCGCTCTTCGAGATCCTGCTCGGCGAAGAAGACGCGGTGATCAGCGACTCGCTCAACCACGCGTCGATCATCGACGGCATTCGGCTCTGCAAGGCCAAGCGGCTGCGCTACGCGTCGAACGACCACGCCGAGCTCGCCAAGCGCCTCGACGAGGCGAAGGACGCGCGCTTCAAGCTGATCGCCACCGACGGCGTGTTCAGCATGGACGGGGTGATCGCCGACCTGGGCGGGCTGGTGAAGCTCGCCAAGCAGCACGGCGCGCTCGTCATGGTGGACGACTCGCACGCGGTGGGCTTCATCGGCGAGAAGGGCACCGGCAGCGCGGAGCACTGCGGCGTCGCGGGGCAGATCGACGTCATCACCGGCACGCTGGGCAAGGCGCTGGGCGGCGCGTCTGGCGGGTACGTCTCGGGCCGCAAGGAGATCGTCCAGCTGCTGCGGCAGCGCGGGCGCCCGTACCTGTTCTCCAACTCGCTCATGCCGGCGATCGCCCAGGCGTCCATCGCCGCGTTCGAGCTGCTCGAGACGTCAGGTGAGCGGCGCAAGCGGCTGCACGCCAACGCCGCGCGCTTCCGCAGCGAAATGGCGAAGGCGGGCTTCACGCTGCTCGGCCAGGGGCACCCGATCATCCCCGTGCTGCTCGGCGACGCGAAGCTCGCCGCGACCTTCGCCGACGAAATGCTGAAGCTGGGCATCTACGTCATCGGCTTCAGCTTCCCGGTGGTGCCGCAAGGCCAGGCGCGCATTCGCACGCAGATGTGCGCGAGCCACACCGAACAAGACTTGGATCGAGCGATCTCGGCCTTCATCACCGTCGGCCGCACCCTGGGAGTGATTCGATGAGAGCGTTGGTCAAGGCGAAGCGGGAACCGGGCCTGTGGATGGAAGAGCTGCCCATGCCCAAGGTCGGGCACAACGACGTCCTCATCAAGGTGAAGAAGTCGGCGATCTGCGGCACCGACGTCCACATTTGGAACTGGGACGCCTGGTCGCAGAAGACGATCCCCGTGCCCATGGCCGTCGGCCACGAGTTCATGGGGGAGATCGTCGAGGTCGGCAGTGAGGTGACCGGCTTCAAGATCGGCGAGCGCGTGTCGGGTGAAGGCCACATCACCTGCGGGACCTGCCGCAACTGCCGCGCCGGCAAGCGCCACCTGTGCCGCAACACCGTGGGGGTCGGCGTCAACCGCCAGGGCAGCTTCGCCGAGTACGTGGCGATCCCCGCGTTCAACGTCTTCCGCTTGCCGCCGGAGATCCCCGACGAGATCGCGGCCTTCTTCGATCCGCTCGGCAACGCGGTGCACACCGCCCTGTCCTTCGATCTGGTCGGCGAAGACGTGCTGATCACCGGCGCGGGCCCCATCGGCGCCATGGCCGCGGCGGTCTGCCGGCACGTGGGCGCGCGGCACGTCGTGGTGACCGACGTGAACCCGTTCCGCCTGGAGCTGGCCAAGAAGCTGGGCGCCACCCGAGTGGTCAACGTCGCCAAGGAGTCCCTCGAGGACACCATGAAGGCGCTGGGCATGACCGAAGGCTTCGACGTGGGCCTGGAGATGAGCGGCAACGGCTCGGCGTTCAAGCAGATGTTCAAGACCATGAACCACGGCGGGCGCGTGGCGATCTTGGGCATTCCTCCCGGAGAGATCGCGATCGACTGGTCCGACGTGATCTTCAAGGGCCTCTTCCTCAAGGGCATCTACGGCCGGGAGATGTTCGAGACCTGGTACAAGATGACGGCCATGCTCCAGAGCGGGCTCGACGTGAAGCCGGTGCTCACCCACCGCTACCCGATCTCCGACTTCGCCAAGGGCTTCGAAGTCATGATCTCCGGCCAGTCCGGCAAGGTGGTGCTCGATTGGACCGCCTGAAGCCGTCGCCCAAGGCGAAGAAGATCCCCAAGAAGCTCTTCGTCGCCATGGCCGGCAACATCGGCGCGGGCAAGACCACCGCAGCCAAGCTCTTGTCGCAGAAGCTGGGCTTCGAGCTGTTCGACGAGCCGGTGATCGATAACCGCTTCCTCAAGGACTACTACAAGGACATGCGGCGCTGGTCGTTCACGCTGCAGCTGGAGTTCTTGATCAAGCGCGTCGAGCACCACGAGCTCATTCACAAAGTGACCAAGAGCTGCATTCAGGACCGCACGCTCTACGAGGACCCGGAGATCTTCGCCAAGTACCTCCACGGCCTGGGGCACATGACGGACTTCGAGCTCGATCTGTACTTCGAGTACTTCCAGAAGCTGACCAAGGCGATCAAACACCCGAACAAGGTGATCTGCTTCGACGTGCCGAAGGTCGACGTGCTGCTCGAGCGCATCAAGAAGCGCGGCCGCGAAGAAGAGAGCGGCATTCAGTCGAACTTCCTGCGCGGCCTCAACGGCTACTACGCGACCTTCCCCATGGTGCTGTCGGGGAAGTACGGCATCGACGTGATGACGATCGACGTGACGACGCTCGACATTCGCTCCGGGCCTGGCCGGGCCAAGTTCCTGGACGAAGTGACGACCTTCCTCGCGGCCTGAAGACCGGAGCTGCCCACCATGACCAACCCGCTCACTCCCAAGCCGTCCGCGGCCTCACACGTGGACATGGTGCAGATGGTGCTGCCGTCGGACACCAACGCGCTCGGCGCGGCGTTCGGTGGCAGCGTCATGGGGTGGATCGACATCGCCGGGGCGGTCGCGGCGCAGCGGCACTGCCGGCAGGTCGTCGTCACCGCGTCCATGGACGATCTCCACTTTCACGCGCCGATTCGCGTCGGGTGGACGGTGCAGCTCAAGGCGCGCGTGCTGGCCGCCTTCAACACGTCGATGGAGGTGGGCGTGACCGTGTACGCGGAGAACCCGCTGACCGGCGAGCGCACTCTCACCACGAGCGCGCTGCTGACCTTCGTCGCCTTGGACAAGGACGGGCGGCGGCTCCCGGTTCCGCCGCTGACGGCGAGCACCACGGCGGAGAAGCAGGCGCTCGACGAGGCACACCATCGGCGCTCGGAGCGTCTGGCAAAGAAGGGGCAGCCGGTGCACTGGCTGTCCTTGCTGGGCGCCTGACGCACGAGTAAGCGCCCGCGCCGCAATGGAAGCTCCAGCGGCAACGACGATCGACCCCGGCAGCACCGCGTGGATGTTGGCCAGCTCGGCGCTGGTGCTGCTCATGGTGCCGGGCCTGGCGCTCTTCTACGGCGGCATGGTCCGCAAGCGGAACGTGCTCAACACGATGATCATGAGCTTCGTGGCCATGGCCGTGATCGGCGTGCAGTGGATCGCGTTCGGCTACGCGCTGGCTTTCGGGAAGTCGGTGGGCGGTCTCATCGGCTGGGAGCCTGACTGGTTCTTCCTGAACGGCATTCCCCACACGAAGCTGTACGCCGACAAGGGCGTGCCCGAGCTCGTCTTCGTCATGTTCCAGGGGAAGTTCGCGATCATCACCCCCGCGCTGATCTCCGGCGCCATCGCCGAGCGCATGCGCTTCCGCAGCTACCTGGTCTTCATTCTCGCGTGGGCGACGCTGATCTACTGCCCGCTGGCGCACTGGGTGTGGGCCGCGGACGGCTGGCTGTTCAAGCTGGGCGTGCTCGACTTCGCGGGCGGCACGGTGGTGCACGTGGCGGCGGGGGTGTCCGCGCTGGTACTCGCGCTCAAGCTCGGGCCTCGCCGAGACGTGGCGCGCGGCGCGCCGGTGTTGCCAAACAACCTGGTGCTGACGCTGACGGGCGCGGGGCTGCTGTGGTTCGGCTGGTTCGGCTTCAACGCGGGCAGCGCGGTCGCGGTGGAGACGCCGGTGGCGGGCTTCGTCGCCGGCCTGGCCTTCGCCACGACGCAGACGGCGGCGGCGGCCGCGGGGCTGACCTGGGTGCTCGTCGAGCGCTGGCACCACGGCAAGGTGACGTCGCTGGGCCTCGCGTCGGGCCTGGTGGCTGGGCTGGTCGTGATCACGCCGGCGGCGGGACATGTCGCGCCGTGGGCGGCCCTCGTGATGGGCGTGCTCGCGTCGGCGGTCTGCTACGGGGCGGTGCAGCTCAAGAGCCGGCTCGGGTACGACGACAGCTTGGACGCGTTCGGCGTACACGGCGTGGGCGGGCTGCTCGGCGCGGTGCTGACGGGCGTCTTCTGCTTCACGCCGGTGACCGGCCTGCTGCACGGCAACGTCTCGCAGTTCGGCAAGCAGGTGCTCGGCGCGGCGGTGGCGACGGTGTTCGCGGGGCTCGGGACGTGGCTCATCGCGACGGTCGTCGAGAAGGCGCTGGGCTCGCTGCGGACGACGGACCAAGTCGAGCGCGACGGCCTCGACATCGCCGTGCACGGAGAGCGTGGGTACCACTTCGATCAGGTGTGAAGGGCGGAACGGGCATGAAGCTGATCACCGCAATCATTCGACCGGAGCGGCTCGAAGCCGTCGCCGAAGCGCTGGCCGAGGTGCTGGACGAAGGCGACAACTACCGGCTCACCGTGGACACGGTGGAGGGCCACGGGCGCCAGGAGGGGGAGATCGAGATCTTCCGCGGCCGGCGCATTCGCTCCCGCATGGTGCAGAAGACGCGCATCACCATCGGCGTGAATGACACGTACGTCGACAAGGCGGTGGAGGCGATCGTGAAGGCCGCGCGCACCGAGGGCGGCGGCGCGGTCGGCGACGGAAAGATCTTCGTCGTGGCGCTGGAGGACGCGGTGCGGATCCGGACCGGCGAGCGCGGCGGGCAGGCGATCTGACGGCTCAGGCGCCAGTCAGCGGCAGCTTGAGGAAGCGACGGCCGCCGGCCTGCGGGTCCGGGAGGCGTCCGGCCACGACGTTCACCTGAATGCTCGGGTAGAGCAGCCGTGGGGCGGTCAGCGTGCGATCTCGCGCGGTGCGTTTCTCGACGAACTCCGCCTTCGCCATGTCGGCGCGGAGCTGGACGTTGGCCTTCTTCGCCGCGCCCACCGTCGTCATGGCCTGCCACGAGCGGCCCGGCGGCGGGTAGTCGTGGCCGACGAACAGCCGCGTCTCGTCGGGCAGCGTGAAGAGCGCGCGCGTGACGGACTCGTACAGCGCGCCAGCGTCACCTTTGGGGAAGTCGCAGCGACCGACACCGACGTCATCGAGGAACAGCGCGTCACCCGTGAAGACGGCGTCCTCCACCTGAAAGCTCATGCAGGCGGGCGTGTGACCCGGCGTGGCGAGCGCACGCAGCCGCAGGGGCCCGGCGAAGAGCGTGTCGTCGTCTTCGAGGAGGCGATCGAACTGGCTCCCGTCGGTGCGCAGCTCGGGCCAGGCGAAGACGCCCTGGAAGACCTCTTGCACCTCTCGGATCCGCGCGCTGACGGCGATCGGAGCGCCGTAGCGCTGCTTGAGCCACTGGCTGCCAGAGAGGTGGTCGGCGTGCGCGTGCGTCTCGAGGATGAAGCGCGGGACGAGGTGCTCGGCGTCGAGGAAGGCCGCGAGCTTCTCCACCGACTCCGTCCAGACGCGCCCGCTGGCCGGCTCGAAGTCGAGCACGGGGTCGATGACGAAGGCGTCCTTCGTCGACGGTTCGAAGACGACGTAGCTGAGCGTGGACGTGCGCTCGTCGAAGAACGGCTGCACGCGAAGGGTCGTCTTCATGGGGCTCACCATGCGCTGATGGGGCCGACGTCGCAGCAGTCGAAGCCGTAGCTCGAGAGGAGCGCAGCGGCGGTGGCGCTGCGGCCGCCGCTCCGGCAGTACACGACGACCTTCTGGCCGGGCTCGCCGAGCTCGTGGACACGCCGCGGGAGGTCCGAGACGGGGAGGTTCCGGGCGTTGGGGAGGTGGCCTTCGTCGAACTCGGCCGGAGACCGCACGTCGAGCAGCAACGCGCCTTGGGCGACGAGTTGGCGGTGATCAGGACGACGGTGCATGGCTGCGCTCCTCGAGGCGGCTTGGGTTCACAGGGGCTAGGAGGCACCGGCCTGGGCGCAGGATTCGCGCGTGCGCCGCGCCGAGCGCCCCGGCGCCTCCCGGCAGACCTGGCAGATGCCATCTGCAGGCCCCGACGCGCTGACCGCGAGTCCGGCACGCGCGCTGACCGAGCCAACTGTGCGTCGCGCGCTCGCGTCCCCTCGCCCTGCCCGCGTACGGACGAACTGGAGCGGGGCCGTGCGGATCGCGTGCCGCCATGGTTCGCAGCGGAGCCGAAGAGGCCCACTCCTTCGTGGGCGACCGCCAGAGCTCGCCTCGCACGCCCTGCCCGCCGCCCCGCAGGGCAGTTAGTCACAACGTCGGAGCGACGAGCACGCCGGCCCGAATGGCGACGAGCGTCGTCACCGACACGACCGCCCACAGCACGACCCCGAGGACCAACGGCCGAACGCCGACGACCCTGAGCGCCTCCCGCGTGACGCCCGCCCCGACCAAGAACAGCGTCGCGACGAGGACTTGCCGGGCGACGGCGGCGACGGTCTGCCCAAGCGGCGCGAGCGCAGGAAGCCACGTCACCAGCGCGGCGACGGCGAGGAAGCCGGCGATGAACCACGGCCGCTTGGGCCGCACCGACGCGCCTTCGCCGCGAGGCCACACCCGCGCGAGAACCAGCGTCAGCGGGAGGATCCACAGCGCGCGGGCCAGCTTGACGGTCGTGCCGACGGCGAGCGCCTCCCCTCCCCCGAACTGGAGCCCGGCGCCGACGACGGACGAGGTGTCGTGAATGGCGAGCGCGCTCCACAGGCCAAACTGCGCAGGGAGCAGCTCCAGCGCGTGGCCCACCTGCGGAAACACGACGAGCGCGGCGGCGTTGAGGAGGAACACGACGGCGAGCGCGACGAGGGACTGGTGGCTCTTGGCGCCGATCGCCGGAGCGACGGCCGCGATCGCGCTGCCTCCACAGATCGCGGTGCCGACGCCGACCAGCAGCGAGGTAGTCGGCTCGGTCTTGAGCGCCTTGGCCAGGATCCACGCCAGGCCGAGCGTCGCGCTCAGAGCGAACGCGGTCTGCCCCAGGCCAGCCAGACCGACCCGCGCGACCACGCCGAGGTTCATCGCTGCGCCCAGGCCGACGACGGACGCCTGGAGTAGTCGCGGCTGCCAGCGCTTGGTGAATTCGGGAAAGGGGTTGCCGACCAGCAGGGAGAAGGCCACGCCGCCGAGCAGCGCGATCGGCGCCGACACCCAAGGCGTCAGCGAGGCCACGAACAGCGCGACGAAGAGCGCCTGCTTCACGATCACCAGTTCGACATCGCGCCGAGATCGTACGTCTTGGTGTACCCCGCCTGCTCGAGCAGGGTCTTGGCGGCGGCGCTGCGGCGCCCGCTGCGACAGTAGATGACGATCGGCCGGTCCTTCTGAGGGAGCTTGGCGAGCTGTTGCTCGAGCACCTGGACGGGAATGTTGAGCGCGCCCTCCACATGCCCGGCCGCGAACTCTTCGGGCGTGCGCACGTCGAGCAGGACCGCGCCTTCCTTGACGAGCCGGTGCGCGTCTTCCGACTTCATGGGCGCGCCGCCGGTGAAGAGCGCCACGGCGCCGACGACGGCGAGCACGGCAAATCCAGTCTTCACGTGTTCACGCATGCGGCGTTGGAGCGCTGGATCGCCGACAAGGATTCACGGGGAGGGCCGATCAGACCAGATCGACCTGGAGGCCTCGGGTCTGGAGCTCCTTGGTGCGCTCGAGGCGCTCGCGCGCCATGGCGACGACGTGGGCCTTGACCTCTGGGTGGCTGAGCACCTGCTCGCGGAAGATCCGGGCGGCCAACTTGAGCACGGTGACCTTCGACGCCGCGCGCACGGTGGCGGTCGCGGGCTTCTCGAGGATCACGGAGATCTCCCCGAAGTGCGCGCCCTCGTGGAGGTCCGGGTAGCGCTCGCCGCTGATGTCGATGACTTCACAGGAGCCGCGCAGCAGCAGATACAGGCCGTCGCCCTGCGAGCCTTGGGTCAGCAGCACCTCGCCGGGATCGAACGTGAGCGGTTCGAACTCGCGCGCGAGCAGGTCCTTCGCCTCCTGTGAGAGCGGGCGGAACACGGGCGAGGCGCGCAGGAGGTTCTGCAGCAGCCGGTCTCGATAAAACCGGTCGATCGCCTGGCCGACGCCCGGGTGGTTCTTGAGGACGATGTCCATGGCCGAGCGGTGGAACTCGAGCGCGATCACCTCTCCCTTGGCCACGACGGTGGCCAGGCGCGGTCCGCCCAACACCAGGCCGATCTCCCCGAAGATGTCGCCCTCGCTGATGACGGCGACCTCGCGAGACGGCTGGCCCTTGAGCTGCCGGCGCACCGACACCTCGCCCTGGCACACGGCGTACATGGCGTCGCCCATTTGCCCTTCGGTCACGATCGCCTCGCCGTCCGCGAAGATACGGGCTTCGACCGCGCCGGCGAGCACGGCCTTGAACTCCACCGGCGATAGATCCGAGAAGAGCGGGATCTGCGGCAGCTCCGGCGCGTCGGCGGGGATGACCTCCAGCTCGATCGCCGGCTCGGCTTCGACGGCGAGGATCTCCTCTTCGCCGATCTCCTCGACCGGCGGCGGAGGCGGAGGTGGCTGCGGCGCGACGGGCGCGAGCATCGGCGGGGGCTGCGGCGCGGCGGCGCTGAGCACCGGCGGGCCCGCGGGCTTGTCGTCACGCGGCGGCCGGGTGATGGACGGGAGCGAGGAGGCGATCGCCTGAGACTGCATGGGCTCCCGCGGCGGCGGGAGGCCGCGGGTCGGCTGCCGCGTCGCGCCGTAGAGCTTGGACAGGTTGTCCTGGGTGGACGAGTGCGAGGGATCGAGTTGGAGGATCACCTTGCAGATGGCGATCGCCTTGAAGAACTGGCCACCGCGGGCGTACGCGTCGCTGACCGCTTCGTAGTGCGGCACGGCTTCGGCGCCGCGCCCGAGCTTGACCAGGATCTCCGCGACCTTCTGCCGCGCCCCAAGCTCGTTCGGGGCCTTCGCGATCACCTGCTGGAACTGCTCGAGTGCCGGCTTGAGCTTGCCCTTCGCGAGCAACTCCGTGCCGTGGTCCTTGGCCTTGCGGATGGTCTCGTTCATGTCGGGAGGCGCGGAGGGTAGCGCACGGGCATCGAGCCGCCCACCACTTGCGCGGGCCTGCGCTGCGACCTCGGCGCAAACACGAAGGCCCTGACTCCCGCGGATCGCTCGTTGGGAATCAGGGCCTTCAAATGGTCGGGGCGACTGGATTTGAACCAGCGACCACTTGCACCCCAAGCAAGTGCGCTACCAGGCTGCGCTACGCCCCGAAAACTGCGGAGTGACGACGGGGTCCTTCTGCCAGCCTGACCCTACCCCGTCAAGCAACCTCACTCGTCATCATCATCGTCGTCGTCACCGGTGTCGGCGTCGTTGTCGTCCTCTGCCGTCGGCCCGTCGTTCTCGAACAAGAACCCGTCGTTCAAGTCCGCCTTGAGCACCTGGCTGGGCACGAACTTCACCACGCGCCGCGCGGTGATCTCGATCGGCTGGCCGCTCTGAGGATTCCGTCCCGGTCGCGACTTCTTGTACCGCGGCTGGAAGTTCCCGAACCCCGACACCTTCACCTTGTCGCCGCGCTCGAGCGTCTCCTTGAGCGTGTCGAACACGAGCTCCACCAACTCCGCCGACTCCTTCTTCGAGAAGCCGACGCGTTCGTAGACGCTCTCGATGATGTCCGCTTTGGTCATGGGTCGACAGCCTAGCCCCACCCGGAGCGGTGTCAACCTCGCGACCTTGTTCAGCTTTTGGCACTACCCCTGACAGGCCCGGCAGGCCGATTTCTCGGCCTTTGAACGGGGCGCGGTCAGCTTCAGTTGCCCTTCAGTACTTGCCCTTCAGTACTTGCCCTTCAGTACTTGCCCTTGGCCTTGCGGGCGCGCACGCGGCGGCGCTTGAGCGCGGCCTTCTTCGTCTTGGCGCGGGTCTTGAGCTTCTTCTTGCTGCGGTTCGACTTCACAACGGGCATGGGCCCCTCCGTGCGTGGAAACTTCAGAGTGCGCGCCTCTAGTTGAAGCGCAACCTCGCCGCAACGTGGTAGTCACCCGCGCGCTTTGATCGAGAAGCTGGACGAAGTCGAGCGCACGTTCGAACGCCTCACCGCCGAGCTGTCCAGCCCCGCGGTGATCGCCGACTCGACCCGCATGCTCAAGATCGCGCGCGAGCGCAGCGGCCTGGAGAAGCTCGTCGAGACGTACCGCACGTACCGAAAGCTCGTCGCCGAGCTCAAGGGCAACGAGGAGATCCTCGCCGCGGGTGACGCCGAGCTGCGCGAGCTGGCCAAGGAAGAGCTGCCGCGTCTGCGCACCGAGAAGGCCGCGCTCGAAGAAGAGCTCAAGCTCCTGCTGCTCCCCAAGGATCCCGCCGACGAGAAGAACGTCATCATGGAGATCCGCGCCGCCGCCGGCGGTGACGAGGCCAGCCTCTTCGCCGAAGAGCTCATGCAGCTCTACCTGCGCTACGCCGGCAAGCGCGGCTGGACGGCGGCGATCGTCGACCTGTCTCCGGGCAACCAGGGCGGCATCAAGGACGCGACGCTCACCCTGGCCGGAGGCCCCGTCTACAGCTCGCTCAAGTACGAGTCCGGCGTGCACCGCGTGCAGCGCGTCCCGGCCACCGAAGCCCAAGGCCGCATCCACACCAGCACCGTCACCGTCGCCGTCATGCCCGAGGCCGAAGAGGCCGACGTCCAGGTGAAGGACGCCGACATCGACATGCAGGTGATGCGCTCCACCGGCGCCGGCGGCCAGTCGGTGAACACCACGGACTCCGCCGTGCGGCTGACGCACAAGCCCACCGGCATCGTCGTGAAGTGCCAGCAGGAGAAGAGCCAGATCAAGAACCGCGCGATGGCGCTGAAGATGCTGCGCGCCAAGCTCTACGAGATGGAGCAGGAGAAGATCCGCAACGAGCGCGACGCCCTGCGCAAGGGCCAGGTCGGCACCGGCGATCGCAGCGAGAAGATCCGCACATACAACTTCCCTCAGGACCGGCTGACCGATCACCGCATCGGCTTCACGCGGCACAACCTGCCCGCCGCCATGGCCGGCGACGTCGAAGACGTCTTCTCGGCCCTGCGCACGTACTTCCAGGCCGAGCTGCTCAAGAACAGCGGAGTCGCGTCGTGACCGAAGAAGTCTGGACGATTCGCCGCGTCCTCGACTGGACCCGCAAGCACTTCGAACAGAAGCAGGTGGACGATCCACGGCTGACCGCGGAGCTGCTGCTGACCCATGCGCTGAACACGTCCCGCGTGAAGCTGTACGTCGATCTCGACCGCCCGCTGGGCAAGGAAGAGCTGGCCCACTACCGCGCGCTCATTCAGCGGCGCTCGCTGGGTGAGCCGACCCAGTACATCGTCGGCAAGCGAGAGTTCTACGGCCGTCCGTTCCTCGTCGATCGCCGGGTGCTGATCCCGCGCTCCGAGACGGAATTGCTCGTCGAGGCCGTGCTCCGCGCGCTGCCCAAGGACGAACCGAAGCGTGTGCTCGATCTCTGCACCGGCTCCGGCTGCGTGGCGCTGACCGTCGCCGCCGAGCGGCCCAGCGCTTCGGTCTGGGCGACGGACCTATCCCGCGACGCGCTCGACGTAGCCGCGGCCAACGCCGGCGCTCTGGGCCTCGAGGGCCGGGTCACGTTCTTCGAAGGTGATCTCTTCGCGCCGCTCCCCCGCCCGGCAACCTTCGACGTCGTCGTCAGCAACCCGCCGTACGTCAAGCGAGACGATCTGCTCGGGCTGCAGCGCGAGGTGCGCGCCGAGCCGAAGCTGGCGCTCGACGGCGGCGCTGACGGGCTGGACGTGCTGCGGCGCATCGCCGAGCAAGCGACGGCCTTCCTCAAGCCTGGCGGCCTGCTTGCACTGGAGATCGGCGACGAGCAGGGCGAGGCCGTGCGCCAGCTGCTCACGCGGCACTTCAGCCACGGCGTGACGGTCGAGAAGGACCTGGCGAGGCTGGACCGCCTCGCCTTCGCGCGAAACTGACGCACGCAGCACCTTTGAAGGGAGCGCACAGCGAATGGACGCCATCGTGGTCAAGGGGAACGGGCCGCTCGAAGGAGAGACCTACGCTTCCGGCGCGAAGAACGCCGCGCTGCCGATCCTGGCCTCGGCGCTCTTGGCGCAGGGCGAGCACCAGTTCCGCAACGTGCCTGGCCTGGCCGACGTGCACACCATGCTGCAGGTGTTGGGCGCGCTCGGCTGCGACAGCCAGCGCCTGTCTGGCAAGAGCAAGAACGTGGTGCAGATCCACGTGCCGGCCCCGGGCAAGGTGCTGCCCGAAGCCCCGTACGATCTGGTGAAGACCATGCGCGCGTCGGTGCTCGTGCTGGGGCCGCTGGTCGCCCGCTACGGCCGCGCGCGAGTGTCCATGCCCGGCGGCTGCGCGATCGGCGCCCGGCCGATCGACCAGCACCTGAAGGGCCTCAAGGCGCTGGGCGCGGAGATCGAGCTGACCGAAGGCTACGTCGAGGCGCGGGCCAAGCGGCTCAAGGGCGCGACGATCACCTTCGATCTGGTCACGGTCACCGGCACCGAGAACGTGCTCATGGCGGCGGTGCTGGCCAAGGGCCGCACGCTCATCGAGAACGCGGCCAAGGAGCCCGAGGTCGAAGAGCTGGCGCGGGTGCTCAACAAAATGGGCGCGCGGATCTCCGGCGCGGGGAGCGACGTCATCACCGTCGACGGCGTGGACGCGCTGCACCCGGTGGATCACGCGATCATCTCCGATCGGATCGAGACCGGGACCCTGCTCGTCGCCGCGGCGATCACCGGCGGCAACGTGCTGGTGCGGCACGCGGTCCCCGAGCACCTCGAGGCCGTCATTCAGAAGCTGCGACAGACCGGCTGCACCGTCACCAGCGAGGGCGACGGCATTCGCCTCAAGGCGCCAGCGCGGGTGCAGGCCGTCGACATCAAGACCCACGAGCACCCCGGCTTCCCCACCGACATGCAGGCGCAGCTCATGGCGCTGCTGACGACCGCGCAGGGCACGAGCGTCATCACCGAGAACATCTTCGAGAACCGCTTCATGCACGTCGCCGAGCTGCGCCGCATGGGCGCGGACATCACCACCGACGGGCACACGGCCGTGGTGCGCGGGGGAGCGGGGCTGTCCGGCGCGCCGGTCATGGCGACGGACCTGCGGGCCTCGGCGTCACTCGTGCTCGCGGGGTTGCGGGCCGAAGGGAAGACGACGGTCAGCCGCGTGTACCACCTCGATCGCGGCTATGAGCAGCTCGAGAAAAAGCTCAAGGGCCTCGGGGCGAACGTGCGCCGGATCAAAGAGCGCTGAAGAAAATTCGTCACCGTCGGGAAGTCCTGCCTTGCGCGCCCCTTTTGAGGCTCGTTAGCATCACGCCCCAACCCCCTTCAGGAGCGAATCCACACAATGAATTGCCCCAGCTGCGACGTCGAAATGGTCGACCTCGAGTCGCCCGATGAGACGCTTCGCAAGTGCGGCGAGTGCGGCGGGTTGTGGGTCGACGTGTCGGACCTCAACCGCATGCTGCTGCACGCCGGCCTCCCCGGGCTCGAGACCCTGGGCGGCAGAGTGAACCCCGACGAAATGTGCGGCCAGTGCCCCGAGTGCCTGGTCGACTTGGTCCGGGTCGAGGGGGGCGATCGAAAGCACCCGGTCGAGTACGACACCTGCGAGAGCTGCGGCGGGGTGTTGCTCGAGTCCGAGTTCAAGGACGCGACCGACGCGGTCAGCGCCAAGAAGGAGATCGTCGCCTTCTTCAAGCGCTTCTCGAACCCGAGCCCCAAGGGCAAGGCCGCGCAGTTCTGAAGCGAGTTCTGAGGCGGAAGCGCCTTCGTCTGAACGAGCCGGCCTTCGGTCAGGGCTGGCTGCGGAACGGCCCCTTCATGTCTTCGGGCACGTCTCCGTCGAAGCTCAGCTGGAGCCCGTGGGTCGGCTTCTTCGCGGGGTCCTTCGTGAAGCGCACGGGGTACTTCTTGCCGCCGACGTTCAGCGTCACTCGGCCGGCGCCGACGTCGTACGTGCCTTCGATCACCTTCTCCTTCGCGCGCGTGGTGTCGTAGGGCTCGAAGCTGAAGCGGAACGAGCCGTCGAAGTTGAAGTGGAGGAAGCGGTCCGGGGTGTTGTCGTAGCCGGCGAACCAGGTCCCCATGAGCTGGGCGATGTACTTGTCGTACTTGAGCTTGGTGGTCAGCCAGTCGCCGTTGAGCGGCTTGCCGTCGGCGACGAACACGACGTCGGTGATGCACACCGGCGCTTCGGGATCTTCCGCAGGGAAGTGATCGAGGACCTCGATCCGCAGGCGGGCGGCGGTGATCGGCGGGCTCAGCGTGATCGTCTGCGGCTCGGCGACGTCTTCCAGGTTCACCACCTGCGTCTTCTTCCCGTACGTCAGCTTGAGCTTCTTGGCCTTGCCGTACTGCTCGAACGTGTGTTGGTCGAAGCTGTTGCCGGTCGACACCTTCAGCTCGCTCAAGGTGACCGGCCCGTTGAAGCCGACGGTGAGCAGATCGTTCAGCGGGTCGGAGCTGGGGCTGCACCAGGCCGTCGCGTTGCGGCCGTCGAGCAGGTTGAGCGGCTGGTAGAGCGTGGGCCGGGAGTCTTGCTTGAAGTACCCGCTGGCCTGCGCGTAGCCAATGGTGCCAGCGCCTCCGGCGAGCGCTGGCGCGGACAGCAACGACAGGGCAAGGGCCGAGGCTTTCTTCATGGCGGTCAGTATGACTTGCACGCGCGCGGGCCGGAAGAATTCAAGCGGGCCGCGAGTTCGCCTGGTTGTGGCATGAACGCCCGCCATGCACCGCCCTGCTCGCCTCCTCACGCTGCTGCCCGTCGTCGCGATCTTCCTCGGCTGTCCGAAGAAGGCGGACGAGCGAGATGCGGGGCCGGTGGACGCCGGCCCTCCGGTGCTGGCCGAGGTCGAGCCCAACGACGGCGCCGAGAAGGCCTTGGTCGTCGACAAGACGACCTTCATCGAGGCCAACGTGGGCGCCGATCCGGCCAAGCCCGACGAGGACTGGTACGTGCTCAAGGCCGCCGTTCCGCGAACCGCGACGGTGGAGGTGTCCTGTCCGCCGCAGGGTGACATCGCGCTGGAGCTCGTCGACGAGACGAAGACGGTGCTCGCGCACGTCGACGCGAAGGGGCCTGGTGAGAACGAGCTGTTCCCCAACCTCGACGTGTCCGGCAAGGCGTACTTCCGGGTCGTGACCGCGAAGAAGGGCTCTGGCGGGGCGTACACGGTGAAGGTGACGCTCAAAGATCGCGTGCCCGGGTTCGAGCTGGAGCCGAACGATCGCAAGGTCGACGCCACGGCCGTTCCGCTGGGCGCGGCGATCTCCGGGTTCCTCGCACACGGCGGCGACGCGGACTGGTACCGGTTCGAGCTGCCGCAAGCGGAGACGAGCTTGCCGGTGGCCGAAGAGGACGCGGGCCTTCCGCCGGCGGAGCCTGCTGCGGCGGCGCCAGCCAGCGACACGGCGGACGCGGGCGAGGCCGACGCGGGGATCGACGCGGGGCTGCCGATCGAGAAGCGCATCGCCCTTCGGGTCGACCTGTCCGCCCTCGACGGCGTCGCGCTCGACGTTCAGATCCTCACCGAAGCCGAGGCCGTGCTCATGGCGTCGAAGTCCACCGCGGGCGTCGGCGTGTCGCTGCGGAACCTGGGCGCCCGTGAGCGCGATCGCGTGCTGTACGTCGTGGTGAAGAGCGCGCCGCTGCCGCTCCCGAAGGACTCGAAGGAACCGCCCAAGCGCGGCTCGTCGACCGGCACGTACTACACGCTGACGGTCGCGCCGGAGGACGCCCAAGACGGCACCGAGCTCGAGCCCAACGACGACGCCGACAAGGCCACGCCGCTGCCCGGGAATGCGTACCGCGAGGGGTTCCTCTCCCCGAAGGGCGACGTCGATCACTACCGACTCGAGGTGGACAGCCCGTCGGCGGTGACGATCGAGCTGGGCGGCCTCGACGCGGTGGACACGGTGCTGTCCTTGGTGAACCCGGCCAAGCCCGACGAGGTGCTCCTCAAGGTGAACGAGGGCGGCACCAAGGAGCCGGAGCGGCTGGTCAACGTCGCCTGTGCGCAGGTCTGCCTGTTCCGGATCGAAGCGACGGCGCGCAAGGTCGACGGCAAGTGGGTGCGCGAAGACTGGAACGGCGACAAGCCGTACCGCCTGTCGACCACGGTCGGGCCACAGGACGGCCTCGAGCAGGAGCCCAACGACAAGGCGGACAAGGCCGGGCCGGTCGTGTTCGGCGCGCCGGTGCGCGGGCTGGTCTACCCGAAGAAGGACGTCGACTACTTCGTGCTCGATCTGCGCGACCGCGCCGTGAAGACGCCGATGCGCGCGCAGCTGACGGGGATCCTCAAGGTCGACCTGGCGCTCTTCCTCCACCGCGTCGAGGACGACGGGAAGCTGACGCTGGTGCAGACGGCGGACACGGCCAAGGGCGACAAGCCCGAGACGCTGCGCACGTCCGTCGAACCAGGGCGCTACGTGTTCGAGGTGCGCGACTTGAAGAACCGCGAGGCGAACTTCCAGGACAGCTACATGCTCACCCTCGATGAAGGCGACTGAGGGCTGGCTGGCCTTGCGTCAGTGCGCGGCCCGGGTGTTTTCACTACAACGCCAGGCATGGACTTGGAGCAGGAGATCCTCAGGCTGAAGAAGGACCTCAACGCCGTCATCCTCGCGCACTACTACCAAGAGAGTGAGATCCAGGACCTCGCGGACGTCGTCGGCGACTCGCTGGCCCTGGCTCAGCACGCGGCGAAGACGACGGCGGACGTGATCGTCTTCTGCGGCGTCCACTTCATGGCCGAGACGGCGAAGATCCTGAACCCAGGCAAGCTCGTGCTCTTGCCGGATCTCGACGCTGGCTGCTCGCTGTCGGATCGCTGCCCCCCGGACAAGTTCAAGCTCTTCTGCCAGCAGCACCCGGGGCACTTCGTGGTGACGTACGTGAACTCGTCGGCAGAGGTGAAGGCGATGAGCGACGTGATCGTCACCTCGTCGAACGCGGTGAAGATCGTGCAGCGGATCCCCGCGGACAAACCGATCATCTTCGCGCCGGATCAACACCTGGGCCGCTACGTCATCAAGCAGACCGGGCGAGACATGGTGCTCTGGCCGGGCAGCTGCCAGGTCCATGAGCTGTTCAGCGAGAAGAAGCTCGTTCAGCTCAAGGTGCAGCACCCCGAAGCGCTCGTGATCGCTCACCCCGAGTGTGAGGCGCCGGTGCTGGCGCTGGCGGACTTCATCGGCAGCACCAAGCAGCTGCTCGACTACACGGTCAGCAGCCCCAAGCAGCAGTTCATCGTCGTGACCGAGGCGGGGATCCTGCACCAAATGCAGCTGCGCTCCCCGGGCAAGGTCTTCATCCCCGCGCCGCCGGACAACGAGTGCGCGTGCAACGAGTGCCCGTACATGCGGCTCAACACGCTGGAGAAGCTGCACGCGTGCATGGCGAAGCGAACGCCGGCGCTCGAGCTGCCCCCCGCGTTGGCCGAGCGGGCGAAGGCGCCGCTGGCGCGCATGCTCGAGTGGAGCTAGCTGCGCGCCGGATCCATGCAACGGCGCGCGCTGGCGATCTTCGTCTTCTCGGGAGCCGCCGGCCTCATCTTCGAGGTGGCGCTCCAGCGCAGCGTCGCGCGGGCGTTCGGCGTGTCGGCGTTCGCGACGTCGACCGTGTTGGCGGCGTACATGGCGGGGCTGGCGCTGGGCGCGGTGCTGTTCGGGCCGCTGGCCGATCGACTGGCCCGGCCGGCGCGGCTGTACGCAGCGCTGGAGGCGGGCATCGGCCTGTGCGCGCTCGCCCTGCCCTTCACGACGCGCTCGACGATCGACTGGTTCTCGGCCCTGGCTCGCGGCGCGGAGCACGACGCGCCCGCGGTGGTGGGCGGCCGCCTCGCGCTGACCTTGGC
>JALHOS010000043.1 GCA_022842905.1 Myxococcaceae bacterium
TGCTTTCCGATCTGCCGACTTGCGCTTGCGAATGTCGTCCTTGGCCAGGTCCGTGCCGTAGAGGGTCTCGGACTTGAGGTAGAGCTTGGACTCCTTGGAGTTGAGGTACTTCGGCCCGTCTTCCCCTTCGAGCAGCCGGCCGCCGAAGGCGATCGCCCGGCCTTCGGGCGAGCGAATGGGGATCATCACCCGCCCGCGGAACGTGTCGTAGTACCCGTCGCCGCGCTGCCGAGGCGCGACCAGGCCCGCCTTCTCCGCGAAGGCGAGCAGCCCCTGCTCCCTCAGGCGATCGGCCAGGTCCGTCCACGCCAGCGGCGCCCAGCCGAGGCCGAACGCGCGGATCACCTCGTCGGTCAGCCCACGGCTGCGCAGGTACTCGCGCGCGTGGTGTCCCTGCGCCGGATCCCACAGTCGTTGGACGAAGTGCTGCGCGGCGAAGTCCGTGGCCGCCTTGAGCTGCGACTTCTCCTTGAGCGTCGGGTCGACCGACGCTTCGAGATCGATCCCCAGCTCCTTGGCCAGATCGCTGACGGTGTCGACGAAGGACTTGCCCAGCAGCCGCTGCACGAAGCTGATCGCGTCGCCGCCAGCCTGGCAGCCGAAGCACTTGAAGCGGTTGTTGTCCGGCCAGACGTAGAAGGAAGGGCTCTTCTCCTGGTGGAACGGGCAGAGGCCCTTCCAGCTGCGCCCCGACTTCTTGAGCTCGACCCCGTGCCGCTGCACCAGCGCGATCAGATCGGCGCGTTCGCGGACTTCGTCGATCTTCGACTCGGGGATCAGCATGCGCCGGTCAGCGACTAACCCAGCTTCGAGAGCTGCGCTTTGACCTCTTCGCTGATCGCCTTGCCTTCGGCCCGCCCCTTGAGCTTGGGGGACAGCACCTTCATCACCGCGCCCATGTCTTTGGCGCTCTTGGCGCCGGCCTCGGCGATGCCCTGCGCGACCTCCTGGGCCAATTCCTGCGCCGACAGCTGCTGCGGCAGGTAGCCCTGGAGGATCGTGATCTCCTTCTCTTCCTTGTCCGCCAGATCGGGGCGGTTGCCCTTCTTGTATTCCTCAGCCGAGTCGCGGCGCTGCTTGACCAGCGTGATGAGGACGGTCACGACTTCGGCGTCGTCCAGCACCTTCGCCGCGCCTTCGACTTCTTTGTACTTGATCGCGCTCTTCGCCATGCGGAGCACCGAGAGCTTGAGCTCTTCCTTGGCGCGCATGGCGTCTTTGATGTCCGCGTCGATTCGTTCTTTGAGGGTGGGCATGGTGACGCCTGTCGACGAGCAACCCCCGCACGGCCTGAATCGAAGCCGCGCGAGGGCGCCGGTGGAGTGCTGCGTTCTCTTTAGAAGCGGGTGCGGGACTTCTTCACCGCTCGCTTGCGCGCCGCCATCATCTTCTTCTTCTTCTTCACTGACGGCTTCTCGTAGTGCTCTCGCTTGCGCACCTCGCCGAGGATGCCTGCCTTCTCGACGATCTTCTTCATGCGCTTGATGACGCCCTCGATGGGCTCACCGTCCTTCACGCGAATCTCTGCCATGGCCCGTCCACCTCCCTTCGGGTCTGTTGGAATAGCTGTGCTCTTCGAAACGAGCCGCGCGCTTCGCATAGCCCCCCTGAAAACGCAACGTTCCCGCCGTTGACGCCGCCTGGGTTTGCTGCGATCTCGCCCACCCCATGGAACGCGTGGACAAGGCGTGGAAGGACAAGGGGCTGGCTGGGTACTCGACGTCGGCGCTGCTGGGCACCCTCCAGCACTACGGCGCGGCGGTGGACGAGGCGACCGCCAAGCAGAGCCTCGCCGGCAAGTTCCCCATGGAGGTCGCGCGGGCGTGGCAGGCGACCTGGACCGGCAAGGGGCAGTTCGCCGCCTTTCCGTACGCCGCCGCCGACGAGCTGCTCAAGCGGCTCTTCCCCGAGACGCCGACGCCGCTGACCTTGGCGAGCGCCCTCATCACGCTGACCGAGCGCGCCGTGGCTCAGGCGCAGGGCAAGCCGCCCGAAGGCTTCGACCGCGCGTTCGAGCTGGCCGAAGCCGCCATCGCCCAGCTGCCGACCGCCGACGATCGCCGCGAGGTGTACCTGCGTGAGCTGCTCGGCACCTTGCGCACCGTCGCCGGGCCGTTCAACGCCATGCCCAAGGCGCTCTTCGACGCGGGCCAGAAGGACGCGGGCCTGCGCTTCGCGAAGGTGGTCGAGGCGATCTTCACCGAGCGGGCCGGCTGCGTGACGGCGCTCCTGCGCGCGCTCGGCGGAGACGCCGCCGCCCTGGACGAGCTCAAGGCCAAGGCCGCGGACGCCGCGGGGGACATGTACGGGCGCTACGCCGCGCTCGACTGCCTGGCGCAGGCGTCGGCCTTCGCGCAGCTGCGCGAGACGGGCCTCGGCGTCTTCGACGCCGCCGCCCAGGCTCAGGACTGGGAGCTAGCCGACGCGGTGGCCCACACCCTGGCCGACGAGGTCCGCAGCGGCCGGGCCACGGACAACGTCTTCGTCGCCGAAGTCGAGCGCCGCTTCGCGCTGGCTCACCGGCATGCCCACCACTGAAGAGCGAGTCCGCGCCCGGGCGCTCGGGCTGCCGCTGGGGCGCTTCAAGCCCGGCAAGCACAACGCGATCACCGACGTCGCAGGCGTGCGCGTCGGCCACTCCACGATCATTCGCGGGGACGGGCCGCTGGTGGCGGGGCGCGGGCCGGTCCGCACCGGCGTCACCGCCATCATCCCCAACGACGACGTGTTCGAACAGCGCCTGGCCGCGGGAGCCTTCGTCTTGAACGGGGCCGGCGAGGTCGCCGGGCTCACGCAGGTCGTCGAGTGGGGGTTGCTCGAGACGCCGATTTTGCTGACCAACACCATGGCCGTCGGCGCGGTGAGCGACGGCGTGGTGCGGTACATGGTCGATCGGCACCCCGGCATCGGCCACGAGCACGACGTCATCATTCCCGTCGTCGGTGAGTGTGACGACAGCTACCTGAACGACTCCGCCGGTGGGCACGTGACGGAAGCCCACGTGCGCGAAGCGATCACCGCCGCCCAGAGCGGCCCGGTCGCCGAAGGGTGTGTCGGCGGCGGCACGGGGATGATCACCTGCGACTTCAAGGCGGGCATCGGCACCAGCTCGCGCAAGCTGCCGCAGGTCTTCGGCGGCTACACGCTGGGGCTGTTGGTGATGAGCAACTTCGGCAAGCTCCACAACCTGCGGGTGGCGGGGCTGCCGGTGGGCGAAGTGCTGGCCGAGCAGTTCAAGGGCGCGCCCAAGCGCCGACAGAACTACGGCAGCATCATCGCCGTCGTCGCGACGGACGCGCCGTTGCTGCCGCACCAGCTCCACCGCCTGTGCAAGCGCGTCGCGCTGGGGATCGGCCGCGTCGGCAGCTACGCCGCGCATGGATCCGGCGAGATCGTCGTCGCCTTCTCCACGGCCAACGTCGTGCCGCGGCGCACCCGGAAGATGGTGACGAAGATGAAGCTGCTGCTCGACGTGCGCTTGGACCCGCTCTACGAGGCGGTGATGGAGGCGACGGAAGAGGCGATCCTCAACTCGCTGTGCATGGCCACCGCCATGACCGGCGTGAACGATCACCACGTGCCCGCGCTGCCCTTGGACGAGGTCCGCCGCTGCGCCGAGGTGACGCGGCGGCTGTTCGCCAAGCCGGTGCCCCAAGGCCCCCCCACCGCGGACGTCGACGCCGAACGGTGAGGGTGCTAGGCAGCCCGCCGCTTTCATCACTCACGAGGAGTTCCCATGGCCCGCAGCCGTTCGAAGCACATGCGCGTTCGCAACAAGATCCGGCAGCACTGGAAGAAGCGCCGCGATCGCGCGAAGGCCGCCGCGAAGGAAGCGGCGAGCAAGCCCAAGAAGAAGTGACGGGCTACGTCTGGTCGGCGGTGTAGCGCTCGACCAGCTCGCAGCTGTCCTTCTGGATCGTCAGCGTGCCGGTCAGCCGGTACTTGCCGCCGGCCTTGGGCTGCGACGCCCGGCCGCGCAGCGCGTAGGTTCCGCTGGCGCTCGAGCCGTGAAGTGAGAAGTCCCAGGTGTCGTAGACGCTGCCCTTGAGCTGGGCGTCGTCGATCGACAGCTGGCCCAACGACCCAGTGCGGCTGAAGTTCAGCACGGCAGGGCGCGGCCCGTTCCCCGGGCAGGTGCTCAGCGCCGAGCGTTCCCAGGTCGCGACGTAGCCGCCTTCGAGCTCGGGGCAGGCCGTTCCTGAGCACGGTTGGGTCCCGCAGCCCGTCTCCAGCAGGCCAACCAGCAGCAGCGCGGCGAGTCTCATGGCGCTCCACCTTACGCGAGGCCCACGGTGAAACCAGCGCCCGCCGCGCGCGTCGAAGGCTGGCTCGCGGCGCGCGTCCGCCAGGCCCCGCCGGGCGCCGCGGTCGCTTTCGACGCCGATGGAACGTTGTGGCGCGGCGACGTCGGCGAGGACTTCTTGCGCGCCGCCGCGTTCGCCGGGCACGCGCCGAAGAATGCGTACCGCCAGTATGAGGCGCTGCTGGCCGTCGATCTGGCCACCGCCTACGCGTACTGCGCCGAGGTGCTCGCCGGAAAGGAAGAGGCCTGGCTCGAAGCCCAGGCGCGGCAGTTCTTCGCCGACCGGTTCGAAGGGCGCGTCTTTCGGTACGTGCGGCCGCTGCTCGCGCAGCTTAAGGGAGGCCGGCTGATGCCGTGGATCGTCTCGGCCAGCCCTCGCTGGCTGGTGCAGGCCGGCGCGCGCGCGCTGGGGATTCCAGCGGACCACGTGCTCGCGGTGTCGGTGCCCGTCGTCGACGGCAAGCTCACCGCGGTCGCCGAGCAGCCGGTGCCGTGTGGGCCGGGCAAGGCGGCGGCGCTTGCGCGACGCGGAGTGCGGCCGTATTTGGCGCTCGGGAACGGCGCGATCGACGTCGAATTGCTCGCGTGCGCCCAGCACGCGCTCGTCGTCGCGCCGCGGGACGAAGAGACGCCGCTGGCGCGGCTCGCGCCGGGGCGAGGCTGGCCGATCCTCCGGGTGTAACTTGCCTTGGCGAGGGCGCCCGACGCGGCGTAACCTTCGGCGCTCCGTGTCGACGCTTCTGCCGCAACGCTTCCTTTCCCCGCTCCTTCGAGCCGCGCTGCTCGGTGGCCTCGTGGCGCTCGCCGCGCCGGCCTGGGCGCAGCGGGTGGTGATCCTGCCGATCGACGGCGACAGCGGGAAGCTCCGCGATCAGGTCGAACAGGCCGTGCTCGACTCCGCCGTGATCGAAGTCGTCTCTCTCGGCTCGTACCAGGCCGCGGTGGCCAAGAAGAAGATCGCCGACGATCAGGCGAGCACCCCGGCAGCGGTGGCGAAGGTGGGCAAGAAGCTGCAGCTCGACGCGGCCGTCGGAGGCACGGTCGACTCCGGCCAGTTCCACGTCGTGATCGTCGATCGCAAGGGAGAAGAGCTGTGGAGCAAGGACCTCAAGGTGAAGAAGGGCCTGCTCAGCGACGATCACGCCCAGAAGTTGGCTCGGGCGATCGCCGCCGCCGCCAAACAGGGGGCCGAGAAGAACCAAGCCGCCGCGCCTCCGCCCGATGAAGGCGACCCCGGCGCGAGTGATCCGCTGGCCACCGCGCCGCCGCCGCCTCCTCGCCGTGACGAGCCGACGCTCGACTCCACCATGCCGGAGGTCGACATCTCCTCGCCGGCCGCCGTGACCGACGATCGCGATCAGGATCTCGAGCGAGAGGCCGCGCGGCGCAAGGCGAAGAAGACCCGCCCGGCGGCCTTGCGCGCGACGATCGGGCCGACGGCGACGTGGCGGTCCCAGTGCCTGCGGCCGGGCGTGATCGCCTGCAAGAACTTCGAGACGGCGCAGGTCAAGCCCGGCGGTCGCACCATCGACTTCAGCTCCGGCGCGCCGTACTGGGGCCTGGCGATCAACGTCGAGTTCTTCCCGGGCGCGCTCTTCAGCGACAACGTCTTCTTGCAGGGCTTCGGGGTGCTCGGCGGGTTTCACTTCGGCGCGTCCGAGACGCAGATCCTCGAAGAGACGAGCCAAGGGGCGGGCCCGTCCAAGACCGTCAAGTCCATGGACCTGGGCTGGACCGCGCAGGTGGCCTGGCGCTTCCAGTGGCAGATGGGCGCGGTCGCGGACAGGGGCGACGCGCAGCCGTGGGCCTACGCCGGCATTCGCGGCGGGTTTCAAGGGCGCATGTTCGAGATCGACCCGTCGGCCGTCGTGCCGCTGCCGTCCAGCCAGCGTGTCGGCTTTCCCGTGCTCGGCGGAGACGTGAGCATTCCCATCATCAAGTTCTTCCGGCTCGACTTCGGAGGCAGCTGGTTCGCCGCACCCCGGCTCGCGGCCGAGCAGATCGTCGGCTACGGGAACCAGGCCGACGTCACCGGCGGCCTCATCTCGTCCGGCTTTGGCCTCGAAGGCGGCGTCTCGGGGATGATCGCGGGCCCCGTCGGCTACATGGTGCGCGTGCGGTACATGTCCTTCCTGGACAAGTTCTTCGGCCAGGGCCAGCTGTGGACGATCTGCGACGAGAACCAGTGCGGCGGCGTGGGCGAAGAGTCCTTCGTCGGCGTCAACGCCGCGCTCATGGTCGCCTTCTGATCCGCCACGTGTGTCACGCGCCTGCGACTGTGTGTTGACAGCTCACACCCTTCATCCGTAGAAGCCCCGCGCGATTTCGGCCGGTTTCTCTCGGAAGGGTTGGTCTCAACGTTCATGAATTCGATGACTTCGCGGTTCGGGGTCGGCGCTCTTGCCGTCGCCTGCGCGGGCCTGCTGTTCGCCTGCCCCATGGACATCAAGCCCGACGGAGGAACGGACAGCGGGGCGGGGGGGGCTGGCGGCGCTGGCGGTGCGGCGATGCCGCTCGACGCCTGCTCTGGCGGCTGCGCGTCGAACCAGATCTGCGACGCCGACAAGCGCGTTTGCAAGGACGCCTGCGGCGGCTGTGACGGTGGAACGTGCGTGCGGCTCGCGCCGAACACGTACACCTGCCGGCCGTACGCGACGGTGTGCAACGGCACCACGTGCTCGGCGGGCCAGGTCGCCTGCTTCGGCGGGAACTGCTCCTGCTTGACCAGCTCCCAGGGCTCGCAGGACAGCTGCAACACGACGGGCCAGTGGTGTGGAAACACCGGCGCCTGCCAGAACCCCGGGCGCTACGACGAGTGCCAGGTGGGCGGCGCGTCCTGCCCCATGGGCCACACCTGCAACGAGCAGCTCTTCCGGACGATCGCCTTCTGCAACAAGAACTGCAACGCGGCGCAGGACTGCGACCGCGGCGAGTTCTGCAGCCGGGTGGGTTGCTTGCCCGACGGCATTCTCTTCTCGGACTGCCACCAGCACATTCCGCTGCCCGCGGACTCGGGGATCACCGACGGCGGCATGCTCGAGGACGGCGGCTTCGTCCCCGGCGCGGCGCCCTTCATCATCTCGCGCATCAACGACGCGGGGCAGCCTGAGTACAAGCTGGCCGCGGTGCCGATCAGCAACACCTGTTTGCTCAAGGACACGAGCGGCCGCCCGACGGACCCCACGGGCCAGGGCACCGGCCGCTGCGAGTGGACCTTCGTCCGCACGTTCTCGAACGGCAACATTCCCTTCGATTCGTGCCGCGCTCCGGGCACCGCGCAGCTGGGGCAGGAGTGCCGCGACGACAACAGCTTCGGCGCGACCGCGACGCAGTGCGCGACGGGCCTGCACTGCGCGCTGGTGCGCGGCGCGAACCGCGGCCTCTGCATGAAGTCCTGCAACGCGAACCCGCCGCGCCCCGGCTTCGATCCGAAGCCCGGCTGCGCCACGGACGAGGCCTGCGTCAACCTGTACCGGTATACCGACCCCAACGACAACGCGGTCCAGGGCGTCTGCATGAAGAAGTGCAACGTGTTCGATCCGCAGTCCGCGACCTGCACGAACTTCGGCACCGTGCCCACCAGCTGTGTGCCGGCGCCGCCGTCGGGTGACTTCATCGTCTCGACGAACGGCTCGGGCATGTGCATGCCGCAGCAGGTGTCGATCGCCGCGGCGGGGGCGGCCTGCGCCGAGCGTGACAGCTTCAAGGGCGCGGCCTGTGGCAGCGCTCAGGTCTGCCTGTCGCCGAACGGCGGAGAGAACATCACCTGCGTGCAGGTCTGCGACACCAGCTGCAACCCGGCCGACGGGGGCACGGGGCCAGCCCGCTGCATGACGCAGCCGAACGCGCGTTGCCCGACGGGCAAGTCCTGCGTGCGGCGTACGTCGACGTCCGGCGCCACGCTCGGCTTCTGCGAGTGAGCTGAACAGGGCGCGAAGCCCGTGGGGGCCGAGTTCCTGGCGTCGTGCCAGGCTCGGCCCCTTCGCTTTGCGGGCAGCGGCTCACCTGCGGGTGAGGCCCCGGGCGTCGGCCTGCGATCTCCGGCGTGAGCGGAGGAGGGCGGGGCGGCCGTTGGGGCCGCGCTCCTGAGGTCGAGCGGGCCGCAGTCCTGAGGCCTCCGGCGCCATGGTCGGCGTGCTTCGGCGCGTGAGCTGAAGCGAGCGGGTCCCGGGCCCAGCGGTTCACCTCCGACTCAGACCCATGCGCACACCTTCGGTCTCCGGCGCCTTGCTCGGGGGGCCCGGGGCCAGCGGCTCACATCTGGATGAGGCCCTTGCGGAGCCCTTCGGTGACGGCTTCGACGCGGTTGGTGACCTCGAGCTTGCGGTAAATGTGCTCGAGGTGTGTGCGAATGGTGGCCTTGGACAGGCCCAGCACGCCGGCGGCCTCAGTGTTGGACACGCCCTTGGCGATGAGCTGGAGGATCTCCGTCTCTCGCGCGGACAGCTTGCGCCCTTCGGGCTCGGCCTGGAGCGCCCCTGTCGGTGGCGCGGCGGCTTGCGGTGACGCCGGATCGGCGGGCTCGTCGGCGCGGAAGTGCTTGAGCAGGCGCCGAGCGAGGTTGGGTTGAATGACGGTGCCGCCGGCCTTCACCTCGTGAATGGCCTCGATCATCTTGTCGGCGGGCGTGCCCTTGAGCAGGTAGCCCGACGCCCCCGCGCGCACGGCCTCGAGCACCTTCTCCTCTTCGTCGAAGATCGTGAAGATCAGGATCTCCACCTGCGGAGTACTGGCCTTCACCGCGCGCGTCACGTCGATGCCGCTCATGCGCGGCAGCCCCAAGTCGAGCAGGAGCACGTCTGGGACCAACCGCTTGACGTCGTCCAGCGCCGCTTCCCCGGACAGCGCCGTGCCGACGATCGTGATGGCGCTGCTGGCCTCGAGCAGCTTGAGCTGGTGCTTCAAGATCTTCGTCTGATCTTCGACGACGTAGACCCGCACCGGCGCGGGCGCCTCAGCGGGGGCGGGCGTCGACGACGGTGGGGCAGGGTTCTCCATGGGACTCCTTTGAATCGTGAAACGCTCGAAGGCGGCGTCAGCTCGGCACCGGCACGGTGAACGTGATCTGCGCGCCGGCGCCGGGCTTGGCGTCGATCACCACGTCGCCGCCAACCTTGCCCGCCCGCTCGCGCATGTTGAGCAAGCCGTAGTGGCCGGGCTTGGCCAGGCTGGGGTCGAAGCCCTGCCCGTCGTCCTTGACCGACAGGTGGACGTGCTCGGGCGCGAAGCGCAGCTTCACTTCGACGTGGGTGGCCTTGGCGTGCTTGACCGCGTTGGACAGCGTCTCCTGCAGCACCCGGAACAGCGCGAGCGCGGCCTCCGGCGCCACCCGGCCTTCGAAGGCGCCGCTCTTCTCGAAGGTGACCGGCAACTGAGTCCGCTCGGAGAAGGTCTTGACGTAGTCGCTCACCCCGTTGGCCAGGTCGAAGTCCTCCCGCATCATGCGCAGGCTGCGCCGCAGCTCCTCGATCGACTCTTCGGCGGTGGCCTTGAGCTCGGTGATCTCCTTCTTGAGGTCGTCTTCCCGGGCCAGCTGCAGCAGGTACTCCGACTGGATGATCAGCGACGACAGGCTCGCGCCCAGCCCGTCGTGGATCTCCCGTGCCAGGCGGTTGCGCTCTTCGACCACCGCCAGCTCCTTGAGGTCTCCCTGCAGCCCGACGATGTCCCGGTGCGCGGCGACCTCACGTTCATTGAGGTACACGAGCACGTAGATGACGATGAACGAGAGCCCCAGGTACCACAGCAGCGTGAGCACCTCGATCGCCGTCGGGCTGCGGTCCAGGAGCTGATCGAGCCGCGTGGTGATCGGCAGCGCCAAGAGCGGCGGAACGATCGCCAGCGGCTTGGGGTACAGCAGCGCGAAGAGCGTGGTGAAGACGAGCAGCGTGCCGAGCAGGGGGTTGGCCAGACCACCGCCGGTCTGCGGCTTGGCCACCAGGACCACCATGACGATCAGGTCCAAGCAGAGCGTGACGTACGTGACGATGCGCCCGGCTCTGGCGTTGGCCAGCACGAGGTAATTGGCCACGCTGTACATGAGCATGACCAGGTAGCCGGCGAAGGCGAGCGGGGTGAAGCTGAAGTACCGCCGCCAGACCGGCACCGCGAGAATGCACAGGCCCAGCGTCAGGAACATCATGCGCGCGTAGAAGAGGGCCTTCGCGCGAGCGACGAAGCGCTCCGCCAGCCACGATTCCTGCGCGCCGTCCGCGGACACGTGCGCCGTCAGCCCGCGTCGCTCGAGAATGGCCTTCACGCGAGCGCGACGATCGTCGACGACGTGCACGTTGCGATTCTAGGCACAAGCATGCATGAAAGCAGCAAGCCGTGGCCGCCCTCGCTCTGCCTCAGCGCGTCTGTGTCGTCGGCATGGGCGGGCTCGGCTGCCCCGCGAGCCTCGGCCTCGCGCTCGCCGGCGTCCCGCATCTGACCCTCGTCGACTACGACGTGGTGGAGCGCTCGAACCTCCACCGCCAGCCCTGGCACCACGAGCCGGACGTCGGCCGACTCAAGGTCGCCAGCGCGGCCGAGAAGCTCGCGCGCACGTTCCCGCTGCTCGGTGTCGACGCGCTCGCCACGCCGCTGACCGCGCTGAACGCCGCCGCGCTGCTGTCGGGTCATGACGTCGTGGTCGATGGCACGGACGGCGCCGACACCAAGTTTCTGCTGTCGGACACGTGCAAGCGACTCGGGATCCCGCTGATCCACGGCGGCGTGCTCCGCTTCGAAGGGTTGGCCTTTCGCATCGAGCCGGGCGGGCCCTGTCTGCGGTGCCTGTTCGAAACCCCTCCGGTCGACGCGCCGTCCTGTGCGCAGGCCGGTGTGTTCGGCGCCATGGCGGGCCTCGTCGGCGGGCTCCAGGCTCGGCTGGCGTTGACCCCGAACGAGCGGCCCGCCGAAGCGTGGCTGCACGTGCTGGACGCCGGGGCGAGCCCGCGCCGGGTGCGCCTGCGGCAGCGCGCGGACTGCCGGGTCTGCGTACAGGAGCGCGCCGCGTGAGCCCGCCCCGCGCCACCCTCGACATCACCGGCGAGGTGTGTCCGATGACGTACGTGCGCGTGAAGCTCAAGCTCGAGACGCTCGAAGTCGGCGCCGAGCTCGTCGTGCGGCTCAAGGGGGCGGAGCCCGAGCGGAACGTGCCCACGTCGGCCGAAGCCGAGGGCCACACCGTCCTCGCGCGAAGCGTCGGGGCCGATGGCGTGACGACCCTCGTTCTGAAGGTGGGCGCGACCGATGACTGAGGCCACCGTCTCGCGCTCGCGTCGCACCTCGTTCAGCCCGTGGCGCCGCAACGGCCACGCGGGGGAAGGGCGCCGGTGCTGACCGAAGCGCAGATCCAACGCTACGCCCGGCATGTGCTGTTGCCGAAGGTCGGCGGCCGCGGGCAGGAGCGCCTGCTGGAGGCCACCGTGCGCGTCGACGCCGAAGGGCCCGAAGCCCAGGTCGCGCTGAGCTACCTCGCAGCGGCCGGCGTCTGCTGCGAGGGCTCCTCGGTGCTCCTCGCGCAGACCTCGTTCCTGGCCGGCGCGCCGCTGGCGGCCTTCAACGAAGACGCGGCCCGACCGCCCGGCGCTCCGCTCGTGCTGCTGACGGATCGGCCTGTCGTCGGCGCGTCAGCCCAGCTCGTGCTCCACGCTGCCGGGTGGGTGTTCGTCCCTCCCAGCGGGTGTGCGCCCTGTGCAAGCACGCTCGTCGATGCACTCCGGGCCGCGCCCGCGCTCGTCGGCGCTTCCGTCACCGTCGGGGCGTTCGCCGCGCTGCGCACTCTCCAACACCTGGCGCAGCTGCTGGAACCGAAGCTCGACGCGGCGGTCTTCACCGAGGCGGGGTGGCGTTCCCTTGACGCGCCTCCTTGTGGACACGGCTGAGCCCGGGCGAGGTGTGGGCGGAGATCGTCGCGCGGTCTTGCCGCAGCGAGGTTGAGTGTGTCGGCGCCGTCTTCGTGTCCGGCGACGAGCTCACGCACCTGCCGCTCGACAACGTGCACGCCACGCCGCACGAGGCCTTCGAGGTCGGAGCGCCGCAGGTCCTTCGGCTGCTGGAACGGGCCGAACGCGACCCCTCCAGCTTCCTCGCCCTGTACCATTCACACGTCGGACGACCGGCCACGCTGTCGGCCGAGGACCAGGGCTTGCGCGCGCTACCCTGCCAATTCCTGGTCGTGCTGCGTGTCGACGAGGGCCGGCTCTCTCAGCTTGTTTGGTTTCCGAATCGCCCGGAACTCCTGGGGTTTTGAGCGCCGCACCCGAGAACGCTGGGATTCGTGCTGTGCACCGTCGGCGTTCTCGACTACAAGTGCGCGTCTTTTTTCGTGGACGCGGCTTTTTGCAGACGGGCTGCGGGAGATGGGAGAGCACCCAAATGGCGCAAGAGGGCTTCACGGTCTGGCTCACGGGCATGTTGGGAGCGGGGAAGACGACGCTGGCGGACTACATCGCCGCGCGCCTCCGCCAGGTTGGTCGGAAGGTCGAAGTGCTGGACGAAGACGAGGTCGGGGACGCGCTGTGGGGTGAGATCGAAGACACCAAAGAGGACCGCATTCTGGTGACGCGGCGCCTGGGCGTCGTGGCCGACATGCTGACGCGCAACGGCGTCTGCACGCTCGTCGCCGCGACCAGCCCGTACAAGGGGGCCCGCGAGGAGAACCGGCGGCTCATCCAGCGCTACCTCGAGGTGTACGTCAACTGCCCCACCGACGACCTCATCAAGCGAGACAGCACCGGCAAGTACAAGAAGGCGCTCGCGGGGGAGATCCCCAACTTCGTCGGCATCACCGAGCCGTACGAGCCGCCGAGCAGCCCGGAAGTCACGGTGCAGACGAACATCGAGCAGGCCGAGGCGGGCGCGCTCAAGATCTTCCAGGCCCTGCTCGATCTGGCGCACATGACCGGCGAAGAGCTCAAGGTCATCACCGGCACCAAGATGAAGGCGAACCCCAAGGCGAAGAAGGGCAAGCCGGGCAAGCCAGCGAAGGCGCCCAAGGCCAAGCCCGCCAAGGCGCCGAAGAAGGGCAAGAAGAAGTAACGGCCATGGCGATCGCGCTGACGGACGGGCAGGTCGACGCGCTGTGCGTTGCGTCGGCGGACAAGTACGCGCGGCTCGTCTCACAGGTGCAAGGCTTCGGGTCGGCGCTGGTCGCGTTCTCCGGCGGGGTCGACTCGGCGTTCGTCCTCAAGGTCGCGGTCGATCAGCTCGGTGAACGAGCGGTCGCGCTGACGGCGCTGTCGGCGTCGGTACCGGCGGACGAAGCAGCCGCGGCGCGGGCGCTGGCCGCCAAGCTCGGCGCGAAGCACGTGTGTGTGGCCTCGCAGGAGCTGAGCGATCCGCGCTACGCGGCCAACCCCACCAACCGCTGCTACTTCTGCAAGAGCGAGCTGTACACGCTGGCCGAGCAGCAGCGCGTCGAGCTGGGGCTGAACGTCGTGCTCGACGGCTTCAACGCCGACGACACGAAAGATCACCGACCCGGTCACCAGGCCGCGCGCGAACGCCAGGTGCACTCGCCGCTGGCGCAGGCGGGGCTGACCAAGCAGGAGATCCGCGCCTGGTCGCGTCGGCTGGGCCTGGGGACCTGGGACAAGCCGCAGCTGGCCTGCCTGGCCTCACGCCTCCCGTACGGCACGCAGGTGACGGTCGAGCGACTCAACCGCGTCGGCAAGAGCGAGCAGGCGCTGCGCGCGCTGGGCTTTCGCGAGTTCCGCGTGCGCTACCACGACGCGGTGGCCCGGCTCGAGGTGGCGGCCGACGAGCTGCCCCGCCTGTTCGACCCGGCCACGAGGGCGCAGGTCGACGCGGCGCTCAAAGCGCAGGGCTTCACCTTCGTCGCGGTCGATCTGGAGCCGTTTCGGTCGGGTCGCCTCAACGACGCGCTGCCGGGGCGCTCGCTGCCCGTCCTCGGAAATGGCTAAGCTGCCGACGCCTTGAAGTCGCACCCGGTCGGGCCGCCGTTCTCCTGGAGGTCTGCAGTGTCCTCGAACAGTCGAACCCCTTTGACCCTCACCGCGTGGGTGCTGGGCGCGTGCGTCGTCTGGAGCTGCGCCGGGAGCTCGACCGGCCTGTCGTGCCTGGGGCCGCTGCCGGGAGGGCGCTACCAAGGCCCGCGCAACGACAACGCGATCAATCTTCGGCTGTCCGCGGCGGGCATCGCGTACCTGAACGACCCGAGCAACTTCAACCGCCTCGTCGAGCCCTTCGTCCCCGGCCGCGTCATCAACGTGCCGGTGCCGTGCACGCTGGTCGACACCGCGTCGTCCGGGGTGAACCTGGTCGGGCTCATGGCCTTCGCGGATCAGGGCAACGGGAGCGGCGCCGGGCGCATGGACGGCCAATGCAACTCCACCGACCTGCCGGCCAACGTCCGCATTCAGGTCCAGGGCTTTCGGCTGACGCCCAAGCCGGCCGACGACGCGCTCGAGCTCCAGGTCGATCTGTCGGTGGACACCGGCCGCGTCTACGTCGCCAGCGCCGACGACAGCCTGGGCATCTGCCTGTACCTGTCGGGCGTCATGGCCTCGGTGCGGTTCAACACCGCGGCCGCCAGCCCGAGCGAGCTGCAGCTGCGCGCCACGCTCAAGTTCCGCATCGACTCGCGCTGGGATCAGCTCCTGGCGTTCGACATCACCTCCGTCGTGGGCGCGGGCGTGTGCGGCGCGAGCGGAGTGCCGCCGGCTCCGGCCTGTCTGCAGCCGGGGGACGTCGACTTCAGCGGGGAGAACAACTGCGGGCGCGTGTACCTGACGCTGTTGGAGATCGACTGGATCAAAGATCGGCTCTTGCGGCTGGTGAACGGGCCGTTGCAGGCGCAGGTCCAGGCGGCGGTCAGCAAGCAGGGCTGCCTGGCCTGTGGAATGGGGCTGCCGGGCTGCCCGAACCTCGCGGGGGCGACCTCGGCCTGCCAGCAGGGCGTGTGCGTCGATCAGCAGACCAGCAAGTGTGTGCCGCGCTTCTTGGGCGTCGAAGGTCGGTTCCCACTTTCGCCGCTGCTCGGCGGGTTCGGTGCGCCGCCGGACGCCACGTTGGATCTGTCGATCGCGCTCGCGGGCCAGCCCGTGCCGCCGCGACCCACGGTGGACACCGGCATCAACCTGGGGATTCGCGCGGGGCTCAACGCCGTCAACCAGTCGGCCTGTGTCCCGGTGCACGCGGCGCCAGCGATGATCGCCAGCGCGCCGCCCAACTTCGACAGCGAAGCGCCGGCCGGCATGCCGTACCACGTGGGGCTCGGGGTCAGCAGCTCGTTCCTCAACCAGGCGTTCCACCACGTGCACCAGGCCGGCGGCTTCTGCCTGCAGCTGTCGACAGCCAACGTGGGGCTCATCAACACCGGGCTGTTCAAGACGTTCCTCCCGTCGCTCGGCAAGCTCGCCACGCGTACCGCGCGGGACGAGAGCGGGAACCTGGCGACCTTCGATGCGCCCATGCTCGTGGCGCTGCGGCCCGCCCGACCGCCGCAGGTGACCGTCGGCCTGGGCACCGTCGACCCCATCACCAAGAAGCCGATCCAGCCGCTGCTGACGTTGCTGCTGCCTGACCTGTCGATCGACTTCTACGCGCTCCTCGACGATCGCTACGCCCGCCTGTTCACGCTGAAGATGGACCTCGCGCTGCCGCTGGGGCTCATCTTCGAAGGCTGCGACAAGGTCACGCCCGCGCTGGGCGACATTCGCATGTTGATCTCCAACGTCAGCACCGCCAACTCCGAGCTGCTGGCGGAGGACCCGAGCGTGCTGGCGGACCTGATCCCCGCGGTGATCGGCCTGGCTGAACCCGCGCTCGCGGGCGCGCTGCAGCCGTTCACGTTGCCCGCGCTGGGGCCGCTCAAGCTCAAGGTGAACGGGGTCAAGGGCGTCGGCAACCTGTCCGGCACGCAGACGTACCTGCACCTGGGGCTGTTCGCGTCGCTCGTGCCGCAGGGCTCGGCGTGCGCGGTGGCGGCGCCCAACCTGAGGGCGGCGGTCAAGTCGCTGGTGGTGCCCCAAGCTCCGGCCATGAGGCTCGTAGGCCAGCCGCTGCCGCTGCCCAAGGTCCTGCTGGACGTGCAGGCCACTGGGCTGCCGGGGTCCGTCGAGTACAGCTACCGCATCGATCAAGGCCTGTGGTCCGTGTTCCAGCCGGCGGCCGCGGACGGCACGTTGGAGGTCGCTCACCCCGCGCTGCTGCTCCAGGGCCGGCACGTGGTGGCGGTGCGCGCGCGGCTCGAAGAGCAGCCGCACGGCGTGTCGAGCCCGGTCGAGCTGCCGGTCACCATCGACTGGGACGCGCCGGAGCTGACGCTGCGGCCGGATCCGCGAAGCAACCGCTTCGAGCTTGCCGCGCGGGACGTCGTCGACGGCAACGACCTCGAGTACGCGTACGCGCTGGGGGACCAGGCGCTCTCTTCGTTCGGGCCGGCGCAGGAAGTCTCGTTCAGCGCCGCCGAGCGCGCGGGGGCGCTGCGGGTTCAGGTGAAGGATCGCAGCGGGAACGTGGCTGAAGCCCGCTGGAGCGCCCCGGTGACGATCGAACACGAGCCCTTCCACACCGCGGCCGACGGGGAGCCCAAGTCGACCGGCGCGGGCTGCACCAGCGCGCCCGGTGCCGTCGTGTTGGCGCTCGCTTCGCTCCTCGGCGCGCGACGTCGTCGACGATCATGATCGCGGCGTCGTTCGTGGCCGCGCTGCTGCTCGCGGCCGAGCCGGCCAACACGCCTTCGCCTCCGGTCGAAGCCAGCCCGGCGGAGATCACCGATCACCGAGGCTCGCTCGGCGTGACGGCCGCGGTCGGCGGCCTGCTCCGCAGCACCACGCTAATGGAGCAGGGCGTTCGCTTCCTCGCCGATGTCGGGCTGACGGCCGGGGTGATCGGTGAGGCGACGGAGCTGGTGCTCCTCGGTCGGCTGACCGCGGGCGCGAGCCTGGGCGGTGCGATCATGGGCGGTCTGCGCCCGTACTTCGGCGCCGCGCGGTGGAAGACGTTCGCGGACCTGATGGTCGCCGTCCACGTCGCGCCCCTCGTCACCGTCGGCCCGCGCATCGGCGTCGGCGTGCAGTACGACTTTGGACCCTTGGCTGGGGTCTACGCCGCGCTCGCCGGCCAGCTCGGCTTCGGCGCGACGCTCATGCTCCAGGGCGAGCTCCTCATCGGCGTGCAGCTGCGCAGCTACGTCTTCGAACGCTGAACGTCGGGCGTTTTCTTGATCCGCTGCGACTCTGTGCGACCATGTGTGTGCCTGTAAGGAGGGCACACGCACTCATGAACGAAAACGCACGCCTGACCTCAGTGGTTTTCCGGCTCAACCGCGATCGCCTCGACATGCTCAAGGAGCTGTCGAAGGAGACGCGGATTCGGCAGAGCGAGTACCTGCGGGAGGCGATCGGCGATCTGCTCGAGAAGTACCAGGACCGCATCGTCGACTGACGGCACCACGCTGCGCCGCGCTCGTCGCCTTCAAGGCCGCACGAACGGCGGGGTGGTGGGCACGCCGGGCGCCAGGGCGCGCTCGGCCGCGGTGAAGGGATCGACGTCGGCCGCATAGCCGACCTCCCACAGCACCAGGCCCTGCGCGGGCGCGCGGTGCACCAGTGGTGCGCCTCCGTGTTGCAGCGCCCGCTCGAACGCCTCGATCGACAGCTCTTGGCGGGCCACGGCGACGCAGCTGGCCGCCAGGTAGCGCACCATGTAGCGGCCGAAGCCTTCTCCGACGAAGCGCAGCTCGAGCACCGGGCCCGCGCGCCGGAGCGTCGCCTCGTCCACGCGCCTGGGCTTCTGGGGGCTCGACGAGTCGACGAAGGCGGTGAAGTCGCGCGTGCCGGGCACCCGCTCCAGCGCGCGCTCGAGCAGCCCCTCGTCGACGGAGGTCTGCCACGCACACGTGTCCCAGCCTGGGGCCGGGGCGATCGCCAGGCGGTACCGGTACTCCTTGTGCGTGGCCGCCCAGCTCGCGTGGAACTTGGGCTGCACCGGCCTCGAGAGCGCGATGCCCACCGTCGGCGGCAAGACGGCTGACAGGCGCGCGGCCACGGCCTCCGGCGGCACGTCTTCGACCAGCCGCATCGACAGCACCTGCATGCGTGCGTGTACGCCTCGGTCGGTGCGCCCCGCCGGGACGGGGTTGCGTTCGAAGCCGGCGGCCCGCAAGCCTGCCATGAGCGTGTCCTGCACCGTCGAACGCCCCGGTTGAGACTGATACCCGTAGAATGCGCCGCCGTGGTACCAACACCACAACGCGAGGACTTTGGAGGGCCGGGCGGACATGTCGACTGAGAGCTGGTTGTACCGCCAGGGCGATCTGATCTTGGGGCCCGTACCGACGAACGAGCTCGTCAACAAGATCTACGCGGGCCTCGTCGACGCCAAGACCGAAGTGCAGATCCTGGGCAGCGGCAGCTTCCAGCCGGCCGGCAGCCTCGACGCCTTCCGCGTGCACCTGGCGAAGGCCGCCGCGAAGAGCCGCGTCGAGCTCGAGGCGGTGGAACAGAGCAAGGTCGCCAAGAAGAAGACGCTCACCAAGGTGTCCGTCATCGGCGGGGTGCTGCTGGTGCTCGGCATCGTCCTCGCGATCGTCGGCAGCTACCTGGCGGTACACGCGGGCGGCGGCGAGCTCGAGATCAGCATCGACCCGCCGATGATCAGCGCCGCCACGCGCACCGGCGGCGACGAGCTGGTCGAGTACAACGGCCCGGCCGGCAAGAAGCCGTCGACACCGACGACCAAGCCGACCGGCGCGGTGCCCGGCGCGACGGGCACCACCGGGACGCCCGCCGCTGCCGCCAAGCCCGGCAAGGGCGTGAAGATGGGCGCGGCCGACGACGAAGGGCTGCAAATGGGCGAGGTCGATCAAGCCGCGATCAACGCGGTGGTGGCCCAGTACAAGCCCACGCTGATTCCCTGCATCAAAGAGGTGGCGCAGCCGGGTGTGGTGGCGCGGATCCCCATCGAGTTCACGATCGCCGAGACGGGCAAGGTGTCGAAGGTGTGGGTCGACAACCCGGACTTCAAGGACGGGGCGCTGCCGGCCTGCCTGCTCAAGGAGCTGCAGAAGTGGCCGTTCAAGGCGTCGCCCGCGGGCGGCGCGTCGGTGCAGCTCAGTTTCAACGTTGGCAAACGGGGCTAGGCCGGGCAGAAGCGCGGCCGTTCGCCCATGGCTACCGTCGAAACCCACGCTCGCGCTCCTTCGAAAGAAGTCCCCCCCGGCTCGCTGCGGCACACGGTCATCTTGACCGCCAAGCGCTTCAAGTCGTCGTGGGTCGAGCTGGGCAAGATGCTCGTGCAGGTCCGCGACCAGGCCCTGTTCGAAGAGTGGGGCTACCCGTCGTTCGAGAGCTACTGCCTGGCGGAGCTGAAGATCCGCAAGCAGACGGCCTACAAGCTGACGCGCAGCTTCGGCTTTCTGGATCGCCACGAGCAGGACGCGGTGCGCCAGCCGGACATCACCGAGGTGGCCCCGCCGTTCGAGGTGGTCGAAGTGCTCGCGCAGGCCGAAGAGCGTGGCCAGCTGTCGGCGCAGGAGTACAAGTCGATCCGCGACTCCATTTGGAACCAGGAGCGCCCGCCGTCGGAGATGCGCCGCGAGCTGACCGAGCGCTTCCCGCCGCCGGCGCCCGAAGCGCCGACCGGCGATCAGCTGGTCAAACGGCACGTCAGCCTCGCCAAGAAGCTGGCGCTGGAGCTGCAGGGCAACAAGAAGGTGCCCCGGGCGATCGTCGAGCGCGCGCTGGCGCTGGTCGAAGACCTCGAAGGGCTCGAGGGCTCGGCGTCACCGAACTGACAGCCTGACCGCTCGACGCGAGCGTGAAGTAGCCAAACTCGCTTGCTAGTGTTCTGTTCGAGTCCTCAAGGCCGCACCGCTGTCCACGAAAGGCATGCCGTGAAGAAGGGCGAGCACCACGTCAACCTGGCCTGCAGCTTCTGCGGCAAGTCGCAGCGCGAGGTCCGCAAGCTGATCGCCGGGCCCACCGTCTACATCTGCGACGAGTGCATTCGGCTGTGCAACGACATCATCGCGGAAGAGAACAGCAAGGACGACGCGCGGCCCCAGCTGAGCCTGCCGACGCCGCACGAGATCAAGGCCTTCCTCGACGACTACGTGGTGGGGCAGGACGACGCCAAGCGCGTGCTCTCGGTGGCCGTCTACAACCACTACAAGCGCGTCTACCAAAAGAAGTCCCCGCTCCGGCCGCGGCCCGGCGCCAAGCCGACCGGCCCCGAAGACGTCGAGCTGTCCAAGTCGAACATCTTGCTGATCGGACCCACCGGCTCGGGCAAGACGCTGCTGGCGCAGTCGCTGGCGAAGTTCCTCAACGTGCCGTTCACGATCGCCGACGCGACGAGCCTGACTGAAGCCGGCTACGTCGGCGAGGACGTCGAGAACATCATTCAGAACCTGCTCCACGCGGCGGAGTACGACGTCGAGAAGGCCGCCCGCGGCATCGTCTACGTCGACGAGATCGACAAGATCGCCCGGAAGAACGGCGACACCCCGTCGGCCACCCGCGATGTCGGCGGCGAAGGCGTGCAGCAGGCGCTGCTGAAGATCGTCGAAGGCACGCGCGCGAACGTCACCCCCCGCGGCGGCAAGAAGTACAACCAGCAGGAATACATTCAGGTCGACACCACCAACATCCTCTTCATCTGCGGTGGCGCGTTCCACGGGCTCGAGCAGGTGATTCGGCGGCGCGTGGGCGAGAAGGGCCTGGGCTTCGGCGCGAAGGTGGACTCGAAGGAAGAGCGCTCGGTCGGGCAGCTGCTCAAGCTCGTCGAGCCGGACGACTTGATGAAGTTCGGCATGATCCCCGAGTTCATCGGCCGGCTCCCCATGGTCGCCACGCTGAACGACCTGAAGGAAGACGACCTGGTCACGATCCTCACCGAGCCGAAGAACGCGCTGACCAAGCAGTACCAGAAGCTGTTCGAAATGGAGAAGGTGAAGCTGTCCTTCACCAAGGAAGCGATGCGCGCGGTGGCGAAGGAAGCGCTGCGGCGACACTCCGGGGCGCGCGGGCTGCGGGCCATCATGGAGGACGCCATGTTGGAGATCATGTACGACGTGCCGTTCCGCGAAGGGATCAAGGAGTGCCGGATCACCGAAGGGGTCGTGCTCAAGAAGGACCAGCCGCAGCTGGTGTTCGAGAAAGAAAAGAAGTCGGCCTGACCTGCGCTAGACGCGGCGTTCTTCGGTGTCGACCTGCTCCAGCAGATTCGCCGTGTGGCCGAGCGTGTTGCTCCTGGTCGCGGCGTGTCCCAAGCCCGTGGAGCCGCCGCCGGCCTGTGGGTGCCCTTCGGACGCTGGGAGCGCTCCTGGGGTCGACGCGGGGCTCGCGACTTCGGCCGTCGACGGCGGTCCGTCGAGCGCCACCGTCCCCCGACAGCTCGGCGTGTGTGACGTCAAAGGGAAGTTGCCGCTCGACGCCGCGGCCGCCGCGTTCGACAAAGGCGACTACCCGACCGCGCTCGCCTGCGCCGCGCGGGCTTGCGCTCAGAGCCCGGACGACGTGCTCGCGCACACCGAGCGGGGCCGCGCGCTGACCGAGCTGGGGCAGCTCGACGAGGCCAAGCAGGCCTTCGCGCACGCCCTCGCCGTCGATCCCGACAGCCTCGACGCGCTCGCCGGCGCCGCCCACCTCTACGCGTTGGCGCTGCCGTCCGGCCACGAGAACGACGGGCTGGGGCGGCTCTACGCGGCGCGCGGGTTCGAGCTCGCGCACCAGGCAGACCTGCGCGAGGAGCGGCGCCGCTTCGCGCGCATGGAAGCGGTGGCGCTCAACGATCTGGGTCGATCCGCCGAGGCGCTCGAGCGCGCCAGAGACGTGCTCGCCACCGACCCGAAGGACGAAGACGCTCGCTACGAAGAGGCCTTGGCGCTGTTCGAGCTGTGCCGGTTCGACGAAGCCAAGCCGGCGCTGACGGCGCTGACGTCGGTCGAGCGGTTCGCCGGCCCCGCGCACCAACACCTGGGTGTGTTGGCGGAGCGGGAAGGGGAGGCCGGGCTCGCCAAGCATCACTTCGCCCAGGCGCGCCTGGCGGCGCCCAAGGAGTTTCCGCCGCCCGTCGTCCTCGACGTCGGCGAGTTTCGCGCGCTGCTGGCGAAGGTCGTGGCCGAGCTGCCCGCGGAGCTGAAGAAGGACCTCAAGGGCGTGCCGCTCGAGGTGGAAGACTTCCCCGCGCTCCTGGACTTGACCGGCGACGAGCCGCCGCTGTCCCCGACGATCTTGGGGCTCTTTCGCGGCCCTCCGCTGGGCGAGCGCTGCGAGGGGGACGCCGGCGCGACGCCGTGCCGCTCCATCGTCGTGTACCGGCTCAACCTGGCGCGCGCGGTGAAGACGCGCGCGGAGCTCGAAGAGCAGCTGCGCATCACGCTGTGGCACGAGCTGGGGCACCTGCGCGGTGAGGACGACGACGAGCTCGCGGCCAGAGGTCTCCAATGAGTCAGCCGGTGCTACAGGTCAGCGCGAAGGCCGCCACGTCTGTGCGCCAGGGCTTCCCGTGGGTGTACCGGCAGGAGCTGGTGGGCGCGCCCAAAGGCCTGCCCGGCGGCGCGGTCGTGGCCGTCGTCGACGCGCAGCGCAACCCCGTTGGGCAGGCGTTCTGGGCGAGCACGTCCCCAATCGCGCTGAGGCTGCTCACCCGCAAGCCCGTGACCGAGCAGGTGGTGGACGACGCGCTCTTCGAAGCGCGCCTCGAGGCGGCGTGGCGGCGGAGGGCCGCGCTGTTCGACCGAGACGCCTTCCGCGTCGTGCACGGCGAGGCCGATCTGCTGCCGGGGCTCTTCGTCGACCGGTACGGCGACGCGCTCGTCATGCAGGCGCTGTCCGAGGGCGCCGACGTGCGCAAGGAGCGCCTGGCGCGCAGCCTGGCGAAGGTGACCGGCCTGCGCCGCATCGTCTGCCGCGACGACGGGTCGGGGCGCGACTTCGAAGGGCTGCCGCGCGAGAAGCGGCACCTGCTCGGCGAGGGCGACCACGCGCGCTACCACGAAGGGCCGAACGTCTTGTCGATCGACCTACTGGCCGACGCGAAGACCGGCGGCTTCCTCGATCAGCTCGACAACCATCTCGTCGCCGGGCGGCTCGCGCGCGGGGAGGCGCTGGACACGTTCAGCTACCACGGCGGCTTCGCGCTGAGCCTGGCCCGGTCCTGCGAGCAGGTGATCGCCGTCGAACAAGACGAGCAGGCGGCGGCGCGGGCGCGGGCCAACGTGGAGGCGAACGGGCTGCGCAATGTCACGGTCCAGCACGCCAACGCGTTCGACGTGCTCCGCGGCTTCGCCGACGAAGGCCGGCGCTTCGACACCGTCGTCGTCGACCCCCCTGGGCTTGCCAAGCGTAAGCAAGGGCTCGCGGTGGCCCGCCGCGCGTACCACGAGCTGAACGTGCGGGCGCTCAAGCTCTTGCGGCCCGAAGGCCTGCTGGTGAGCTGCTCGTGCTCCGGCAAGGTGTCCCGCGCGCTGTTCGACGAGGTGGTGCACGACGCGGCGAAGGACGCCAAGCGCACGGTGCAGATCCTCGAGCGCCGCGGCGCCGGCATCGACCACCCGGTGCTGCCGGGGCTGCCCGAGAGCGAATACCTCAAGGCCTGGTTCGTCCGCGTGATCGGCTGAAAGCCGAAGACGAAGCGAAGCCGTGTGGCGCTACTTGGCCCGCACCGGCAGGCCCAGCTCCTTGCGCAGCCGGTTGGTCAGCTCGAAGTACTCCTGCCGGTTGAAGGCCACGTTGAGAATGTAGAAGTCCTTCTTCGATAGCCCGACGCAGCCGAAGCAGTACGTGCAGTCGGACAGGTTGCGGCAGAAGGCCAGGTACGCGCTGTTGGTGCAGTTCTCGGACTGCACGCAGTACGCGCAGCCGTGGAGCGACTTGCTGTCGACGCAGTGCGAGCAGTTGTTGCACAGCTCACAGCGAATGCAGTGGGTCGACGCGTAGCAGCTCTCGCAGCCCTCGCAGAACATGCAGTTCGCGCAGCGCAGGCAGTCGGTGCACGCGTAGCTCCCAGGGTTGCCCGGGTCGGCGGCGAAGAGGTGCCCCAGCTTGTTGAGCTCTTCGATGAACCGGCGCTTGTCGAGCTGGCCGATGATCTCCTTGGCCTGGTCGGGGTCGATGCTGCCCTTCTTGGAATTGTCCTTGGTCGCCGCCACGGTCCGCGCACGATAGCGCCTGGGCCCGGGGAGTCGACTTGTCTGCCGGTGTCTTTGGCGGCAGAGGTGGGCTAGGCGAGCGGGGCCGACCCGCCGCCCGACGAGCCGCCGCCCGTGAAGCTCAGCCACCTGAACCCGCCGCAGCGTGAGGCCGTGCTCACCACGGACGGGCCGCTGTTGGTGCTGGCTGGCGCGGGCAGCGGCAAGACGCGCGTCATCACCCACCGTATCGCCCACCTGCTCGAGAAGAAGGTCCAGGCGCGCAGCATTCTCGCGGTGACGTTCACCAACAAGGCCGCGTCCGAAATGAAGGAGCGCGTGCTCCAGCTGGCCGGGCAGAAGGCCCTGGGCGTCACGCTGTGCACGTTCCACGCGTTCGGGGCCGAGGTGCTGCGCGAGCACCTGTCGAAGCTCGGCTGGCCCAAGAAGTTCGCGATCGTCGACACCGGCGATCAGCTCGCGCTCATTCGTCGGGCCATGAAGGACCGGAAGATCGACGACCGCGCGTTCGACGCCCGCAAGGTGCTCACGATCATCAGCCGGGCGAAGAACTCCGGCGTGGACCCGCAGCCCAAGCCCGAAGGGCAGGGCGACGACTACGATCTGGTCGCGCACCTCGTCTTCCCGCTCTACCAGCTCGCGCTCAAGGCGCAGGGGGCGGTGGACTTCGACGATCTCCTCGTCTTCCCGTCGCGGCTGTTCACCGAGTTCCCCAAGGTCAAGCAAGCCTACGCGGCCCGGTTTCGCTACGTCATGGTCGACGAGTACCAGGACACCAACCGCGCGCAGCTCGACCTGCTCGTGCACCTGGCGGGCGAACACCAGAACGTGTGCGTGGTGGGCGACGACGACCAGTGCATCTACTCCTGGCGCGGCGCGGAGGTGCGCAACATCCTCGACTTCGAGCGGCACTTCCCCGGCGGGAAGGAGATTCGGCTCGAGCAGAACTACCGGTCCACGCCGGTGATCCTCGACGCGGCCAACGCGGTGATCGAGAAGAACCCCGAGCGGCGCGCCAAGCGCATGTGGACGGACACGCTCGGCGGTGCGCGGATCCGGTCGGTCTGCGCGCCCAGCGAAGAAGAAGAAGCACGCTTCGTCGCGCAGGAGATCAAGAAGGCGATCGCCGAGGGCTTTCCCCCCGACGAGATCGCGGTGCTCTACCGGGTCAACGGGCTGTCCCGCGCCGTCGAGGAGAACCTCCGCGAGCTGGGCGTGTACTACGAGGTGATCGGCGGCTCGGAGTTCTTCGACCGGCGCGAGGTGAAGGACGTCATCGCCTACTTCCGGGTGATCGCCAACCCGAAGGACGAGATCTCCCTGCTGCGGATCGTGAACGTGCCTTCGCGCGGCATCGGCGACGTCACCATGGAACGGCTGACGGCCTGGGCGCTCAAGCACGAGGTGCCGCTGTGGGAAGGGCTCACCCGGGCCAGCGAGATCGAAGAGCTGCCGCAGGGCGCCGCCGAGAAGGTCGGTGAGTTCGTCGCGCTCGTCGAGCGGTACCGCAAGCGCTTCACGAAGGGGAAGCTCGCCGAGGTGACGCGAGAGCTGCTGGCGGAGATCGACTTCGCCCAGGTGGCCCGGGCCAACGCGCCGTCGATCGCTTCGGGCGATCGCAAGGTGAAGGCCGTCAGCCAGGTGATCGAGTCCCTCGAGGCGTACGAGAAGAAGGAAGGCCCCAAGGCGAGCCTGCTGACCTACTTGAACCGCCTGGCCCTGGACATGAAGAGCGAAGAGGACGAGCCCGAGCACCAGCGCGGCCGGGTGACGCTCATGTCGCTGCACGGCTCGAAGGGGCTCGAGTGGCGCGTGGTGTTCATGATGGGGCTCGAAGAAGACCTGCTGCCGCACTCCGGCATGCAGGGCGAGCCGGCCAACCCGCCCGAGGAGCGCCGCCTCTGCTACGTGGGCATGACGCGGGCCCGGGAGCGCCTGGTGTTGACCCGCTCAGCCACGCGCATCAAGCGGGGCAAGGAGCTGCCTCGCACCCCGAGCCGGTTCTTGGCCGATCTGCCGGAGGACCTGGTCGACGTGCTCGATCTGGGCGCGGTGCCGGTGGGGCCCCCGTCAGCCAAGGAGCTGAACTTCTTCGACGCCTTGCGCGCCAAGCTGAAGGCCGGGAAGGACAGTGAGCCGCCCAAGCCCACCTGAATGGTTGACAGGGCCTTCCCGTTGGGAGTAGCAGGGCGGCCCTTTCGCGGTCTGACTCGGTCGTTCACGAGTCGCAACACAAGGCCGTCCCTGCAGCACGACTGGATTCGGAGCACGACCATGCCGCACCAACGGACCTACAGCGCCAAAGCCGGCGACATCAAGCGTGACTGGCACCTCGTCGACATCAACGGCAAGGTGCTCGGGCGCGCGGCGACGCAGATCGCGACGCTGCTCAAGGGCAAGCACAAGCCCATGTACACGCCGTCCATGGACACGGGCGACCACGTCATCGTCATCAACGCCGAGAAGGTGGTGGTGACGGGAACGAAGGCCACCAAGAAGCTGTACCACCGGCACCCGCACGCGGGCTTCCCCGGCGCGCTGAAGACCACCAACTTCGAGACGCTGCAGAAGCGGCACCCCGAAGACATCGTGATCGCGGCGGTCAAGCGCATGCTGCCCCGCAACGCGCTGGGCCGGCAGATGATGACGAAGCTGCGCGTGTACGCGGGCGACAAGCACCCGCACGTCGCGCAGAAGCCGGCCGCCAAGGCCGTCTGAACCCTCTCGATTTTTCGAACCACAAGGACACGAGGCCACCATGGCGAAGTCTGGAACTGACGGTTTCTACGCGACGGGCCGCCGCAAGGAGTCGACGGCGCGCGTGTGGGTCAAGCCCGGCGCAGGGACGATGATGGTCAACGGCCGGCCGATGAACGAGTACTTCGGCCGTGAGACGTCGATCATGATCATCAACCAGCCCCTCCAGGTGCTGGAGCAGATGGGCAAGGTCGACATGACGGTGAACGTGCGCGGCGGTGGGCTGTCTGGCCAGGCCGGCGCGATCCGCCACGGCCTGTCCCGCGCGCTGTGCCGCATGAACGCCGAGTTCCGCCCGCCGCTGAAGAAGGGTGGCTTCCTCACGCGTGACGCCCGCGCGGTCGAGCGCAAGAAGTCCGGCCAGCCCGGCGCCCGCAAGCGCTTCCAGTTCTCCAAGCGCTAACGCAGAGCCCTCCTTCGCGGGGTCTTCGACGCCTCACTGCTCCTTCGTCGAGCGGTGGGGCGTTGTCGTGTTGGCCCGCTACAGTTTGGGTGTAACGTGCGGCGCACCCCATGGAACTGAACGAGATCCTGCAGATCGCTCTGCGCGGCGGAGCGTCGGACATTCACCTCAAGGCGGGTCTGCCGCCGATGTTCCGTGTGGACGGGGCGCTGGTCCCGCTCAAGGACGGGAAGCGGCTGCCGCCCGAAGAGGTCGCTCGCATGGCCTTCGGGATCATGAACGAGCACCAGAAGGAGAAGTTCAAGGCGTCGAACGAGGTCGACCTGGCGTACGGGGTGCCGGGCCTGGGCCGTTTCCGCGTGAACGTGTTCCAGCAGCGCGGGACGATCGGCGCCGTGCTCCGCGTGATCCCGTTCAAGATCATGTCGATCAAGGAGCTGTCGCTGCCGCAGACGCTCGAGAAGATCTCCCTGGAAGAGCGCGGCCTCATCTTGGTCACGGGGACGACGGGGTCCGGCAAGTCGACCACGCTCGCGGCGATGATCGATCACATCAACGGGAACGAGACGAACCACATCATCACCGTCGAAGACCCGATCGAGTTCCTCATTCGCGACAAGCGGTCGATCGTCAACCAGCGCGAGGTCGGCGTGGACACCATGGGCTTCGGCCAGGCGCTCAAGAGCGCGCTGCGGCAGGACCCCGACGTGATCCTCGTGGGCGAAATGCGTGACCTCGAGACGATCGAGACGGCCATGCTGGCAGCGGAGACCGGCCACTTGGTGTTCTCCACGCTCCACACGCTCGACGCGGCGGAGACGATCAACCGCATCATCTCGGTGTTCCCGCCGCACCAGCAGAAGCAGATCCGCCTGCAGCTGGCCGCGGTGCTCAAGGCCGTCGTGTCTCAGCGCCTGGTGCCCCGCGCCGACGGGAAAGGCCGCGTCGCCGCCGTGGAGATCATGAAGATGACGGCGCGCATGCGCGAGCTCATCGAAGACAAGGACCGCACCAAGGAGATCCCCGACGCGATCGCCCAAGGCCACGTGTCCTACGGCATGCAGACCTTCGATCAGTCGCTCATGTCCCTCGTCCGGCAGGGCCTGGTCACGTACCAAGAGGCGCTGAGGCAGGCGAGCAACCCCGACGACTTCGCGCTGCGCTACCAGGGCGTCAGCTCCACGTCCGACGCGAAGTGGGACGACTTCGATTCGAAGCCCGGCGACGAGCGCCCGGTGCCCGGCAGCCAGGCCTACGTGCAGGCCGCGCAGCAGCAGGCGCCCGCCGCCGCGCCTCCGCCGCCGGCTGGCACGCGGGGCTCCATGCAGAACCTGCCGCCGATCGCCGCGCGCGCAGGCAGCGCTGCGCCGAACACCACGCCCACC
>JALHOS010000044.1 GCA_022842905.1 Myxococcaceae bacterium
GTCGGCGAGACACCAGTCGGCGAGACACCAGTCGGCGAGACACCAGTCGGCGAGACACCAGTCGGCGAGACACCAGTCGGCGAGACACTGGTCGTCGAGGCACCGGTCGGCGAGGCACCGGTCGGAGAAACACCGCTCGGCGAAACACCGCTCGGCGAGACACCGCTCGGCGAGGCACCACTCGGAGAGACACCGCTCGGCGAGACACCGCTCGGCGAGACACCGCTCGGCGAAACACCGCTCGGCGAAACACCGCTCGGCGAGGCACCGCTCGGCGAGGCAACAGTCGGCGCGCGACTGGGCGAGACACCGCTCGGCGAGACACCGCTCGGCGAGACACCACTCGGCGAAACACCGCTCGGCGACACGCCGCTCGGCGACACGCCGCTCGGCGACACGCCGCTCGGCGAAACACCGCCCGCCACCCGACTTGTCGAGGCCCCGCCCGTCACCACAGCGCCACTCGACGGAGTGCTCCCGAGCGCGGCCCCACCGGACGACGGCGCAGAACCTTGCCCGGCCGGCTGCGTCGCGCCCGACGCCCCCACCACGAACATCCCCACAGGCCGAGGCGCGAGCGACACCTGAACCACGCGAACCGGCTCCGGCGCACCCGCATCGACGACCCCAGCGCTGGCCACCCCACTCGGCAGGCGCGCCTCGTCCTTGGACACCGTCACCCGAAACGACGCATCGGCGCGGTTGTGATGCGCCTGACGCGCGCAGCGCAGCCCCTCGGAATACAGCCACGTGCGGTACTGCTGGTACTCGGCGTGCGCCTGTGACGCGAGCCGCGCCAGGTCCATGCGCGCCTGCGCCTGCGCGAACAGCTCCGGGCGCGAACGCGACCAACAGTCCGCCACCTCCGTCGGCCGCTCTCCCAGCCCGCTGCGCTTGGGCGCGTACACCTGCCCCAAGTACGGGCGACCCAGCTCGTCGAGCACCGAGTACAACAACGCGCGGCTGTCCTGAGACAGCTGCGCTTTCGCGGCCTCACACCCTTGAATGGCGCGCGCGCAGTCGCCCAGCGGCTCCTTGGGCGGCTTCTTCGCCCCGGGCTGTCCCCCGTTCCACTGCCCTTCGCTCGAGAAGCACCACGTCGCCACCGAGTCGAGCCCGGCGGACAGACTGCCGGACTGCTGCGCGAAGCGCTGCAGCTGCACCGTGTCCTTCGGCGCGGGCTGCTCACATTCCGACGGGAGCGGCGACGTCGCCAGTTGGGTCAGAACGAGGACCGTCAGCATTTAGGCCGCTTCGAACGCCTGCTTGAGATCGTCGATGAGGTCCGCGGCGTCTTCGATGCCGACCGACAGGCGAATGAAGCCGTCGGTGATGCCGAGCTTCTCGCGGTTCTCCTTGGGGATCGACGCGTGCGTCATGATCGCCGGGTGTTCGACCAACGACTCGACGCCGCCCAGCGACTCGGCGCAGGCGAACACCTTGACCTGCTTGAGGAAGCGTCGCGCCGGCTCCAGCCCGCCCTTGAGCTCGAACGTCATCATCCCGCCGAAGCCCTTCATCTGCTTCTTCGCCAGCGCGTGCTGCGGGTGGCTGGGCAGCCCCGGCCAGTTCACCTTCGAAACCTTGGGGTGACTCGAGAGGAACTCGGCGATCTTGGCGGCGTTCTGCGCGTGCCGCTCCATGCGCACAGCCAGCGTCTTCACGCCGCGCAGCACGAGGAAGCTGTCCATCGGGCCGGGCACGCCACCGACCGCGTTCTGGAGGAAGAAGATGCGGTCGGCCAGCGCCTTGTCGTTCGTGCAGGTGAAGCCGCCGACGACGTCGCTGTGACCGTTGAGGTACTTCGTCGTCGAGTGGGTCACGACGTCGATCCCCAGCTCCAGCGGCCGCTGGAAGTACGGGGTCATGAACGTGTTGTCGCAGACGCTGATGACCTTGTGCTTCTTGGCGATCGCCGCCACCTGCTCGAGGTCGATCAGCTTGAGCATGGGGTTGGTGGGCGTCTCGACCCAGATCATCTTCGTCTTCGGCGTGATCGCCGCGGCGAGGAGCTCGGGCTTCGTCAGGTCCACGAAGCTGAACGCCAGGCCATGGCGCTTGAACACCTTGTCGAACAGCCGGAACGTGCCGCCGTACACGTCGTCGCTGCACACCACGTGGTCACCCGCGTCGAGCAGGTGCAAGAGCATGTCGGTCGCCGCGCAGCCCGACCCGAACGCCGCGCCGTACTTCGCGCCCTCGAGCGCCGCCAAACAGCCTTCGAGCGCGACGCGCGTGGGGTTCTTCGTGCGCGAGTACTCGTAGCCTTTGTGCTCGCCCGGGCCGTCCTGCACGTAGGTGCTGGTGAAGTAGACCGGCGTCATGATCGCCCCGGTCGTCGGATCGGGTGACTGGCCCGCGTGAATCGCGAGGGTGTCGAAGCGCATTGGAGGGGGCCGGTTACTGCGAGGCGCCCAGTTCCTTCAAGAGATCATTCGCACCTTCGACCTGCTCGAGCAGCCACAGCGCATAGCGCACGTCGGCGTTGACGTTCCGCGCGACCGCCGGGTTGTACCCAAAGTCGTTGGCCACGTTCTCCCAGACGCGGTCGAAGTTGACGCCCACCAGCCGGCCCTGGCCGTCGATCGTCGGGCTGCCGGAGTTCCCGCCGGTCGTGTCGCAGTCCGACAAGAAGTCGATCGGCACGTCGCCCAGCGCCTTGTCCGCGAAGCGCGTCGTGGCTCGCTTCTGCGCGGCGGCCAGCACCGCGGCGGGGGCGTCGAACGGGTCCTTCCCGGTGTGCTTGGCGACCATGCCGGCCAGCGTCGTCTGCGGAAGGAAGGTGACGCCGTCCTTCGGCGCGTAGCCGCTCACCTTGCCGAAGGTGACGCGCAGCGTGGAGTTCGCGTCGGGCGCCACGGGCTTGCCTGCGTGGGCGATGACGGCGCGCCGCCACTCCGGCCGCAGCCGATAGAACGCCCCGTTCCAGCGGTCGCGCCGGTCCTTGAGCGCCTTGCGCTCTGCGTCGAGCGCCGCGCCCAGATCCAACAGCGGGTCCTTGCGCGCCCGGTGCGCCTCCGGCGTGGCGTCGAACAGCGCGCGTCGAGCCTCGAGCTCGAGCACCGGCGAGGCCTTGAGCAGACCGTCGACCTTGGCGGCGATCGCCGCGTCGTCCTTGAGCCCCGCGAAGAGCGCGTCCACCGGCGCCAGCCGCTGGTCCTTGGGCAGCGCGAGGGCCCTGATGACCCACGACGTGATGAGGCGCCGCTCCAGCCCGACGTGCAGGCTCTTCTGCTCTCGGTCGAGCCGATCGCGCAGCCGCCCCAGGTCGCGCTCCATGAACCCCGGCTCCCGCTCGAGGTCCGGCTTCTGCGCTTCGGTGGCCCGGCGCGCCAGCGTGGTGGCCCACGACAGCGGCAGCGGGCCCCAGGCGACCACGTCGAGCAGGAAGTCGCGATCCCAGGTAGCGAGCTTCTCCTGCACCAGCTTCGTCAACTCCGCGTGCGCGCCGATCGCCGCGGCCAGCTCTCGCTTCTGCGCGAACGCGAGCACGTCGGCTTCGGCAGCGCGCTGCTTGTCGAGGATCTTCCCGCGCTCCAACCCGGCGACCTGGCCCTGCGCGTTCTTGCGGCGGTTGAGCAGCGTGCGCAGATCGTCCGCCGCGGCGATGAGGGCCTTGGGGTCCTTGGCCCCTTCGTCCTCGACGATGCGGATCCACTCCGTCGTCAGCGCTTCGATCGCCGGGAAGTAGCGCTCCCGGCGCTCGGCCATCTCCGCGGCGAGCCACGCGCGGTAGGACACCCCGGGGTAGCCCAGCACCGCGACCGGCGAGCCGGGCTTCACCCCTTCGGTCGACACCGGGAAGTAGACCGGCGGCGTGTACGGCTTGCCGTCCTCGTAGGCGCGCAGCATCGAGAAGTCCCCGGTGTGCCGAGGCCAGCTCCAGTTGTCGGTCTCGCCGCCGTAGTCGCCGACCATGGTGGGCGGCGCCCAGACCAAGCGCAGATCCGTCAGCTCGTGGAACTCGGTGAGCGTGAAGAAGAGGCCGCCGTCGAAGGCGGCGAACTGGCAACGCGTGCGTGGCTTCTTCTCGCAGTCGGCGACGAGCTGCTTCTGCGTGGCCTCGACGGCCCGAAAGCGCGTCAGATCGTCGGCGCCGGCGGGCACGGCGGCCTGCACTTCTTTGGTGACGTCACGGAAGGCCACCGGCACCTGCACGCGGAAGGCAGCGGCCCGCTTCTCGTCGGCCTGCGTGCGGGCGAGGAAGCCGACGGCCACCAGGTTCTTCTCGGGGCTCGAGTGTTCCTGAAGCACGCCCACGACGCAGTGGTGGTTGGTGATGAGCAGGCCCGTCTTGGAGATGAAGCTGCCGGAGCAGCCAGGCAGTTGCACGGCGTTGGCGAGCAGGCCCGTCTTGGTCTTGGCGTTCCAGAGGCGCTCGAGCGGCAAGGTGAAGCCCTGCGCCTTGACCCACGCGGGGCCTTGAAGGAGCACCTGCTCGGGGGTCCACTTCCCCTCTCCTGCGAAGGACGGCGCGGCGGCGAGGACGAAGGACAACAGGACGATGGGTTTCGGCATGGGCGCGGGCGGCTACACCGCGCGCCGCGCGTCCGTCAACGAAGGGGATCGCGTTGACTTGGCCCAGGCCGGTGCGCGACGAAGCCGGGCATGGTCCGTCTGATTCCCGTCGTCGGCGCGCTGGGCGTGCTCAGCCTGTCTTGTGGCCCGGTCCCCGCGACCGACTTCGACGCGGGTGTGGGGCTGGTGCAGGACGCGGGCGCGGCCGATGCGGGGTCCATGGCGGGCCCGCAGGACGCGGGGCTCGACGGCGGCGGTCAAGACGCAGGCGGCCTCGACGCGGGGACCGGCTCCGATGGGGGCGTGGCGCTGGCGACGGCGAACGACGCGGGCGTCATCACCGCGCCGGCACGCACCTGGGCCTGGCTCGACATTCCCGAGACGCGCTGCGGGAACGAACAGCCCAGCGGCATCGGCGTGAACCTGGTGCCCGGCGCCCAGGACGTCTTCGTGTACCTCATGGGCGGCGGGGCCTGCTGGAACCTCCTCACCTGCCTGGGCGGCGCGGCGACGAACATCACCAGCGGCTACCAGCGCGCGCAGTTCGAACGCGAGGCGGCGGTGCGCACGCTCCTGTTCAACCGCACCGCGACCACCAACCCGCTGCGCGAGGCGTCCTTCGTCTTCGTGCCGTACTGCACGGGCGACGTCTTCGGTGGCGACGCGGTGAAGACGTACTCGGGCTTCGGCCGCAGCGTCACGGTGGCGCACAAAGGCCGGCCCAACATCGACGCCATCGCCCGGCGGCTGGGCGCGACGTTCTCGGGGGCCCAGCGCGTCTTCATCGCCGGGTCGTCGGCCGGCGGCTACGGCGTGCAGCTCAACTACCCGCGCTTCGCCCAGGCCTTCCCGTCCGCGCAGGTGCACCTGTTGGCGGACTGCGCCCAGCTGATCCAGCCCACCGGCGGCCTGCTGGCGGAATGGAACGACGCCTGGAGCCTCGCGGAGCCGCCAGGCTGCACCGGCTGCCTCATGAACTTCCCCAGCTACGTCGACTTCCTCGCCACCACCTACCCGCAGCGGCGCTTCGGGCTGCTCGCCTACGACGACGACAACGTGCTGCGGCAGTTCTTCGGCTTCGTGCAGAACTCTCCGGGCTTCGTGGCAGCGACGGGTGAGCTGTTGCGCACGAAGTACGAGCCGCGCGCCAACACGAAGTACTACCTGGTCAACCAGTCGGACCACGTCATGTTGGACAACCCCACGAGCGTGACGAGCCAGGGCGTGGTGCTGCGCGACTGGCTCGAGCAGTTCGTCCAGGGCGGCGCGGGCTTCACGAACGTCGGATCGATCCCGACCATGGACGCGGGCAGCGCCATGGACGCGGGCAGCGCCATGGACGCGGGCGTGGCCCCCGACGGCGGCGCTGCTGACGGAGGCACGGTGGACGGCGGGAGCGACGGCGGGTGAGCGGTCAGGACCTCGCCAACCGCCTTTCGAAGACCTGGAAGCTCCGGCGGCGCTGGGCCGAGCGGGAAGACGTGACCGCGTTCCGGGTCTACGACCTGGACATGCCGGAGTGGCCGCTCGGCGTGGACTGGTACGACGGCTCCGTGCATGTCAGCGAGTACCCCAGTCGCCGGCAGCGGCAGGATCCGGGGTTCGAAGCGAAGCGAGTCGCCGCTCGCGGGGCCATCGCCCAGGCGCTCGGCGTGGACGACGGCCGCATCTATTGGAAGCGGCACGAGCCGATGAAGGCGCAGGGGCAGTACGAGCGGCAGAGCCAAGCCAGCGTGCTCGTGGACGTGCGCGAACACGGGCTCACCTTCGAATGCAACCTGTCCGACTACCTGGACACGGGGCTCTTTCTGGATCACCGCCCGCTGCGGGCCCACGTGCGCGCCCAGGCGGCCGGCAAGTCGGTCCTGAACCTCTTCGCGTACACCGGCGCCTTCACGGTGCACGCGCGCGCGGGAGGCGCCCGGGCCACGACGACCGTCGATCTGTCCAACACCTACTGCGCCTGGGCGGAGCGGAACCTGGCGAAGAACGGCCTGGCGCCTGGGCCGGCGCACGTGGTCGTCCGCGCGGACGTGCTCGACTGGCTGGGCAGCGCGAAGGGTCGGTTCGACGTGATCGTGCTCGATCCGCCATCGTTCTCGGTGTCCAAGCGCATGGGCCGCAGCTTCGACGTGCAGCGCGATCACCCCGAGCTCATCGAGCAGTGCCTGCGGCTGCTGAACCCCGGCGGAGTGCTCTACTTCTCCACGAACTTGCTGGGGTTTTCGCTCTCGCCCGGGCTGCCGCCTTCCGACGAAATGGACACGCTGCCCGACGACTTCCGGCGCGCGGTGCACCAGACCTTCCGCTTCCTTCGGGCAGGAGGCTGAGCCAAGAAAACGCAGGGGGGCTGGCTTTCTGTGAGCAGAACCCGTACATGGCTCCTCGTCCGCAAACGAACGCGGGCGACCTCGTCAATTCCTGGCGAGGTGCAAAGCGAAAGTCAGTGAAATGGCAACTGGTAGCGTGAAGTGGTTCAACGATGCGAAGGGCTTTGGGTTCATCGCGCAGGACGGCGGCGGAGATGACGTGTTCTGCCACCACACGGCGATTCAGACGGAAGGGTTCCGCACCCTGCAAGAAGGTCAGAAGGTGACCTTCGACGTGCAGCGCGGCCCGAAGGGCCTGCAGGCGGCCAACGTCCGTCCGCTGTAAGCGACAAGCATTCCCTCGACCTCTCGCAGGTCCGGCGGCCCGCTCCCGACTTCCAACGTCGGTGCGGGCCGTCCGCTTTTCGAACCCTGGGCGGGAATTGGCGCGCTTCAGAACAGCCGCAGCGCCACCATGAGCGAGACGACGAAGGCGACGATGCCGAGCAGCAGCTTGGTGGACGCCGGCATGCCTTCGTCTTCAGTGGTGCCGAACGCCACGCCGACCGCTTCGCCCACGCCTCCGTATTGGCCCGCGTAGGCCGCGGCGCGCAGGAAGGAATCGGCCACGTTCGCCTCGCTCGCCAGCGTCAGCCCGGCCTGGAGCTGGGGATCGACCAGCTGCAGCTCGTTGGCCTGGGCCATGGCGAGGGCTTCCCGCACCACCTCGCGTACCAGCTCGGTCTTCTCGGAGAAGGGCACCTTGATGACGGTGGCCACGGTCAGACCGCTCTCTTTGACGGGGCCGACCTCGACGACTCCGTGGCTCAACTTCCAGTCCCCCATGCCGTAGGCCCCGGGCACGACCCCACGCTCGCCGAGGCTTTTGGTGACGCCCGCATCGTCGTACGGCGCGCCGGGGACCTTCGCTTGAAACAGCAGCTCGTAGCGCATGGACGGCCCCAGACTATGCGAAAGTGCCCGCCGCCATGCCGCTGACGCTCGGTCGCTTCACGGTGCACGCGGTGTCGGACGGCACCATCGCCTTGGACGGAGGGGCGATGTTCGGCGTCGTGCCCAAGGTGCTCTGGGAGCAGTACCTGCCGGCGGACGAGCGCAACCGCGTGCGGCTGGCGCTGCGCTGCCTGCTCGTCGTCGACGGCCCGCGGCGCATTCTGATCGACGACGGCGCCGGCACGCGCTGGGACGGCAAGCTGCGCGATCGCTTCGGGCTGCTCGCCCCCAGCGCGCTCGATTCGCAGCTCCAGGCGCTCGGGCTGTCCCGCGGCGACATCACCGACGTGGTCCTCACGCACCTGCACTTCGATCACGCCGGCGGGACGACCGTGGACGCCGACGGGCAGCCCAGCCTGAGCTTCCCCAACGCCACGTACCACCTGCAGCGACGGCACTGGAAATGGGCGCACCAGCCGTCGGATCGCGACGCCGGCAGCTTCCGCAGCGAAGACTTCCGTGCGCTCGAGTCGAGCGGCCGGCTCCATCTTCTCGAAGGCGCGACCGAGCTCTACCCGGGGCTGCACCTGTTCTGCGCCGAAGGGCACACCGTCGGCTTGCAGCTGGTCCGCCTCGAGACGGACGACGGCACGCTGGTGTTCTTGGGCGATCTGATCCCGACGACCGCGCACCTGCGCACCCCATGGGTCGCGGCGTACGATCTGTACCCGCTGACGGCGATCGAAGAGAAGAAGCAGCTGCTGGCCCAGGCGATCGAAGAGCGCTGGCTGTTGTTCTTCGAACACGACCCCGACGTGGCGTGCTGCACGGTCAAGGAGCAGGGCGGGTACGCGGCGATCGATCGTGTCGTCCCGCTGTGAAGGTGTCGGCGATCAGGGTGACCGGTCGAGGACCAGGATCCGGCGCCGCAGCCCCTGAAAGCGGCCGGCCGCCGCCCGCAGCTCGCCGTAGCGCGCGACGGGGTAGGCCCCGTTGGGAAAGTCGAGCTCGCGGGCGACGGTGATCGTCGAAGCGGTCTGCTCGACGCGCACGAAGCCGCCGCCGCCGTCGACGGCGCTCTGCCCAGGCTGGGGCAGCGAGCCCGCGCGGAAGCCCGCGGGGAGCTGCAGCGTGAAGCGCTCGACCGCCTTGGGCCACTGTTGGATGTGGACCGGCAGCTTCCGGCTGGGCGCGTCGAAGAGGTCGTCCCACAGCCAGTGCAGCGCCGTGAGCGGGACCAGCCACTGCCCCTCGTTGGCCGCCGCGTGCCGCGGGTAGGTGGCCGTGGCGAAGACCTGGCAACGCCCCCGCCGTCGCTCGCAGTCGCCGAAGCGCACGTGTTTGACCTCGGCCAGCGACGAGACCGTGCGAGCCCGACGCCGCAGCTCGCGCGCCAAGCTGCCGGGCTTGCCGTTGAGCTTGGTGCTCAGCCACCACGCCGCGTCCGCACCGGTCGACGTGAAGGTCAGCTCGTCGACCAGCGTGCCATCGGCCTCGAGCCGCGCTCGGTGCTCGAGCGTGAAGGACGAGCCCAGGCCCGGCTCCGCGTCCAGACGCTGCCAGGCGCCCTCGGCCTTCGCTTCGACCTCGTTCCCCGTGACGGCGAAGACGAACAGCGGCTGGCCCCACAGCTCGGGGCCCAGCTGTCCGACGGTGCAGTGATCGCACTCCGGGTCGATCACCAGCGGCTTGTCCAGGCCTGCCTGCGCCGGCAGCACGATGACCAGGTGGTTGAGCTGCGCCTCTTCGGGGAACGTGTCCGTGGTCTGGCGAGAGAGCGCGTCGGTGCCCCAGCCAAAGCGCACCTCGACGCCGGCGCGCGTGAGCAGGTGGTGGAGCATGGCGGCGCGCTCGGTGCAGCTGGCCAGGCCGCTGGCGAAGGCGGCCGCCAGGGGTTTGCGGCGCCCTTGGCTCACGTCCAGGGTGGTCGTCTTGTCCTGGAGGAGCGTGAACGCGCGCTCAGCCTTGCACCGGACGTCGCCGCAGCCGGCGAAGTCCACCGTCACCGAGAAGTCCTTGATCGTGTCGGCGTCGAAGACGAGCCGGCGACCGAGCGACGCAGCGACGTCACTCCAGCTGCGCCGCCAGTCGGTGGAGAAGCCCTTCCACCGCCAGGCCAGCACGCGCCAGGCCCAGCGCGGCTCGGTGAACGTCCAGTGAGGGGCGAAGCGCTCTGGGTCGCGCTTGGGGAGGTCGCGCAGCGAGAAGCGAAGCCAGTGCTTGCCGTCCGCCAACGTCGACACACGGATCGGCTCCCTCGAGTTGTATTCGATCGCCTCCAGCACCAGCGGCTTGAGGCCCGTCAGCTCGAACTCGTAGCTCCGCACGGGGTAGGCGCCCAGGGTCGCTTGGTCGTCCGCGGGCACGAGCCACGGCGTCCGAATCACGTACGCGTACTCGAGCACGCTGCCCAACCGCACGTCGGGGAAGCGGAAGAAGCGCGCGTTCAGATCGTTCTCGCCCCGCACGTTGGTGTCGCTCAGCACGTCCTTGGCGGGGACCTCCACCACGGTGCCGTCCGGCTGGTGCACCCGCGCCTCCAACGCCAGCAGCTCGGCCTTGCCCCAGAAGGGAATGCGCACCTCGGCCAAGTCGAAGGCGGCCTCCTTCCGCACGGCGATGACCTCATGCCGCAGCTGTTCGGTCATACCGTCGCCCTGCTGGTCCTCGTCCAGGAGCGCGCGGTCGGCGCGGTGCAGCACGATCGCCGCGTCGTCGCCCGCGTCCTTGGGGTCCAGGCGCAGCTGCGCTGGAGTGGCGCGGGGCACGCTCAGCTTGGCGACGGCCGCACACGACGACAGGGCACAGGCGACCACCACGAGAAGTCGGCTCACGGCGCTCCGCCTTCCTTCGGCGCCTGCGCCGGCAACCGCAGCACGAGCGGCGTCGCGTCTGCGAGCCGCGCCTGGGCGACGAAGCGCCGAGCGTCCGCCAGCTGGCCAGGCGTCACCTCGCGGGCGCTGCGCCACAGCCGCCGCGTGGCCACCAGCACGTCTGCGCGGCGCTCCCAGCTGACGGTGTAGCGGCCCAGCAGCCCCTCCTGCGACGCCGGCGCCGGCAGCTGGCCCACCACAGTCCCCGGAGGCAGGCGCAGCTCGTACTCGGCGCTGAGCACCTCGCGCCAGCGCGTGGCCCAGCCGACGGCGCGGTCGCCCTCCAGGTGCGGGAGCCAGTCCGTGGGCGCGAAGTCGGACAAGCGGAGAATCGCCAGGCCATCCTCCCCGGCGGAGACGAGGCGGGGCGCCTCCACGCGGCCCTCGACCTCGAGCGCGTCGCTCAAATCCGTAGCGGCGATTGCCTTCGCTTCGACGACCCGCGCGCGCTGAAGCCCGACGCGGCCCTCGAGCCAGGCGGCGGCCGTCTTCTCGCCCGTCACCAGCGGCCAGCGCTGCATGGCGGCGTTGCTCCCCTTGGCGGCCAGGCGCACGGTCCCCACCGCGTCGCCGCCGACGCCGATCGTCAGCTCGAGCCGCGTCGACTGGGCGTTCTGCTCGACGGGCGAGGGCGGCGTCACCCCCAGCGGGGCGCCGCTCGCCTTCACCTGCAGCACCGTGGCCTCGCGATCGCGCGGCGGGAGGTCGCCGAAGGGCACGGTCCGCTCCGTGGGGTCGGCGAAGACGTCACCGTCCGGCAGGTGCACGGCGAGGATCGCGTGGTTGAAGTTGGCGCCCAGCGCGGGCAGGCCGAACGGCTCGGGCCAGCCGTCGTGGCTGAAGATGAGGGTGGGCGACGAGGCGATGCCGGCCACCTTGAGCAGGCTGTGCAAGTAGGTCGCCTTGTCCTTGCAGTCGCCCCACCGTTGGCGGTGCACGTCCTTCGCCGCGTGGGGAAACCACCCTCCGTAGCCGACTTCGATCGCGCAGTACTGAATGCGCCGGCAGGCATAGTCGTAGAGCGCCTTCGCCTTCGCGCGAGGCGACGGATCCACGCCGACCAGCGCCTCGGCGACGGCGCCCTCGAGCTCGGCGTCGACCGCCGCCTGCGCGTCGTAGCGCTCCCACAGCCAGCTCGACAGCGCCTGCGGGGTGGCCAAGGCCGCCTTGGCGACGCCGCGCTCGTCCCAGCCCGCCAGCCGAACCTGCGCCCGCGCCACCAGTCGGCGCAGCGGAGGCCCGCCGGTCTCCACCGTGAGCGCCGCCAGGTCCTTGGCGGCCACCGTCCAGCGCTGGCCCGTCTTCGTGTCCTCGCGCACCGGCGCTTGCGTCGCCAGCCGCTCAGCGTGTTCGACACGCCAGTCCAAGGACCAGCCAGCGGGGGCGTCGACGATCAGCCTGGACTGGGCCACCGGCGCGGAGCCGTCGAACCAGTGCACCGCCACCCAGGGGAGAATGTCGCGCCGCAGGGTGACGACCTCGGTCTCGAGCACGCTCCCCGGAGCGAGCGTGGGCGCGGCGAGCCGCTTGACGCGGTCGTTGCTGAAGAGCACCGAGCCGGAGAACACGGGCTGGTCGGAGAGCTTCTCGGTGTCCAGCGCCCGCTCTACACCCTTGGGGTCGATCGTGCGGCCGCGGACGCTGACGATCTCGTTGAAGGTGGTGTCGTAGTACGCCGTCACCGCCGGCAGCTCGGCGGGCCGGAGCAGCTTGGCGCGCCAGCGAGACGTCTCGAGCGCGCGCGGCTTGCCGTCGGGGCCGGCGAAGAAGCGGACCTCCGTCTCGTCGAGCAAGACCACCCACGGCGTGCCCTTGGGGTAGGCGCTGGCCGCAGGGAGCGCGGCCACGTCGAGCCGCGGAAAGTGTGAACACGCGACCAAGCCCAGCCCCCACAGCCCCACGAATGTGCGCACCATGTCACGGCGGATAATGCGGGTCGGGACGCCGCGCGCAAGGCCCACGGCTATGGTGTCGGCGTGCCGCCCGAGCAGAACAGGCCCCCTGACTTCGATCAGGCGTTGGAGCACGTCACCCGGCGGGCGCGGCGGCGCACGCAGCGGCTGGGCTTCATCGTCTTGGGCGTGGGCCTGGCGATCAGCGGCGTGGCGGGGCTCGTCGTCGGTGAGTGGCTCGTCGTCGCGATCGGCGCGGGGCTCACGGTGATCGGCGCGTTGGTCGCGTTGAGCCGGCCGCCCCGAGTCGACCCGCGGCTCCTCGCGCTCAGGTCCAAGCGGCCCGACGCGTGGTGCTGGTCGTCGTCGCACGGGCTGGTCGCAGTCGTCGAAGGGCGCCTGGTGGGCGGCGGCCTGTCGCGAACCGAGGTCCGCCGGGCCGACTACGACGAGCGCCGGCACGTGCTGCGGCTGGAGCTCGAGCCGAGCCAGACCCACGCCGCGACTGAAGTGGTCGCGCTCGGTCGCCGCACGAGCCGGGAGCAAGCCCAGGCGGTCATCTCCGCGCTCGACGTTGCTGGCACGCCGCGCCGTCAGCGGCCGTGAAACGCGCCGCCAAGCTCGACCCTCACCAGTCTTCCTCGGCGCCGGCAAACCGTGGACAGCCGAGCGTCATCATGCGACGTGCCGGCGCATGGCCGAGCAGCCGACCGTCAGCCTGTCGAAGAAGGGCATCGAGCGCTGGAAGCGCGGGCACCCGTGGATCTACGCGGTGGACGTGCTCGCCAAGCCCGCCACGATCCAGAGTGGGGACGTCGTGCGCGTCACCGACGGGCGCGGCTGGTTCTTGGGCCAGGCGTTCTATTCCGAGAAGTCGAAGATCCAGCTGCGCTGGCTTTCCTGGGACGACACGCCGGTCGACGACGGCTTCTGGAAGGCGCGGCTTGCGAGCGCGCTGGCCCTGCGCCAGAGCCGCCTGCCAGACGAGAGCGCGTACCGGCTGGTGCACGGTGAGGCCGACCTGCTGCCGGGGCTCGTCGTCGATCGCTTCGGCGACGTGCTGTCGGTGCAGCTCCTGGTGCCTGGCATGGAGCGCCGCAAGGACCTGATCGTCCGGCTGCTGACGGAGCTGGTGTCACCCAAGGCCATCGTCAACCGGTCCGACTCACACAGCCGCACGCTCGAAGGGCTGCCGCTCGAGAAGGGGCTGCTGTTCGGGACGATCCCCGAGAAGCTGGCGTACGGCGAGGGGCTGGTGACGCTCGAGGTCGACGTGCTGGGCGGGCAGAAGACCGGCGCGTTTCTGGATCAACGCGACAACCACGTCTTGGCCGGCCAGTACGCGCGCGGCCGGGCGCTGGACTGCTTTTCGTACACCGGAGGCTTCGCGCTGCAGCTCGCGCTCAAGGCCGAGGCGGTGACGGCGGTGGAGATCTCCGAAGCGGCCTGCGCGCAGATCCGCGCCAACGCCGAGCGCAACCACCTGAAGAACGTCGACGTGCAGTGTGTCAACGCGTTCGACTTTCTGCGCGACCAGGTGGACGAAGGGCACCGCTACGACACGATCGTGCTCGACCCGCCGTCGTTCGCGAAGAACAAGGACGCGATCCCCGCGGCGATCCGCGGGTACAAGGAGATCAACCTGCGCGCGCTCCACCTCTTGAACCCGGGTGGAACGCTCATCACCGCCAGCTGCACGCACCACGTCGGCGAGCAGGCGTTCGAAGAGCTGCTGGACGACGCGGCCGCAGACGCCAAGCGTCGGGTGCAGATCGTCGAGAAGCGCGGCGCCGGCATCGACCACCCGGTGCTGCTGGGCTTGCGCGAAACGCGGTACCTCAAGTGTTTCGTCTTGCGGGTGGCCTGACGCCTGGGGCTGGGACGCAAGCCCCCTGCCCCGCGAGCTCGCTGCGCCGGCTTGACTCCGGCTTGCCTGGGGCACCCGCTTTGTCCACAGTGCGCCCGGTTTTTGGGTCGGCTCGACAGCGCCCCTCCAAAGTCTCACGTCGTCCCCATTGCCCCACTGAAGGTCGCCCCCATGCCCCGCTCGTCCCCTCTCCTTCTTGCTGCGGTCTGCACCGCGCTCTTCGCCGGTGGCTGCCAGTGTGTCGGCCCGTCGACGCAGAGCCGCCTCGCGGTGATCAACGCGGAGTGGGAAGACCAGAACGGTGAGCGGCAGATCAGCCGCGAGGCCACCTACGACTTCGGGTCCGCGCTCATCGGCCAGCGCAAGGAGAAGCTGCTGGTGCTGCGCAACGACGGCGTGGCGACGCTGCGGGTGTCCAGCTTCGAACACGTGCGCGGTGACGGCGTGGCGGCCCCGGGCTTCCGCGACGACGCGCGGGCGCCGTTCACGGTCGACTTCCGCACGTTCGAACTCGAGCCGAGCGCGCGCGTCGAGCTGCCCATGGCGTTCGCGCCGGTGGACCTCCAAGCCACCTACGAGGCGGTCTTCCGCGTCGGCACGGAAGGGACGCGCGAAGAAGATCGGTTCGCGACCATCACGCTCAAGGCCGCCGGTGAAGACGGCGACTGCCGGATCCCCGACATCATCGACTTCGGGAACGCGAGCCTGGGCGATCGCTTCACCTACCCCATCACCCTGAACAACCCGTCGACGGTGCCGGCGACGGCGACGGTCGGCGAGATCACCGGCCAAGACGTATCGGCCTTCGGCTTCGAGCTGGACGGCGGCGTGGGCCCGGGCGAGCACGTGGTGGCGCCCACGACGCAGAAGCAGGTCCTCATCACCTTCACCGCCACGGAGCGCCGGGAATACCGCGCGCAGATCGAGCTGTCCGGCGTGGGCGCCTGCCCGAAGAAGACGGTGACGATCCGCGGCGTGGGCAGCGACGAGCTGCTGTCCTGGGCACCGCCGGCGCTCGACTTCGGCTTCGTCAACCCGTCGGACGAGGTCGTCAAGGAGGTCATCTTCCGCAACCCGTCCGGCGCGCCGGTGACGCTCACCAACGTCGTCTCGTCGCTGCCGCAGGACTTCTACCATGTCGTTCCGGCCAACCAGTCGCAGGCCACCTTCACCGTCGCGGGCGGCGGCGAGTCGCGCATGAAGATCGCCTGCAGCCCGACGCAGTTCGGCCCGCGCACCGGCACGCTCACCTTCCGCACCCCGCTCAGCCGGCTGCCGAGCGGCACCATCAACCTGCGCTGCACCGGCGGCGGGCCCCGCATTCGCGTGTCGCCCCGCCCGGCCATGGCCTTCGGGCGCGTGGGCTTCTTCCCGGGCATGACGACGTTCAACGTGACGCGGCGGCTGTTGGTGCAGAACGTCGGCAGCGTCTCCCGCCTGGCCGACGGCGGCGTGGACGTCGCGGCGAACCTGTACCTGGGGACGGTGGCCATGGACGGCACGCCCGGCCAGCTGCCCTTCTTCGAGCTGACGCCGCGCACGAACGTGGCGCAGGGTGAGTTCGAGCTGACGCTGGCCAGCCCCTACCCGACGACGGGCCTCGAAGCGTCGAGCGGCCGCAACACGGTGGACTTCGCCGTCAAGCTGACGCCCCAGAGCATGGGCCGCAAGGAAGCCGAGCTGGCGGTCTTCTCGAACGACGGCTCGGAGCCGGTGATTCGGCTCAACCTCACGGCCGACGTGCAGCAGCTCCCGCCGTGCAACTACTCGGTGACGCCGATGAGCCTGAACTTCGGGCTGGTGACTCCGGGCACGAGCAAGGACCTGCCGGTGGTGATCAAGAACCTGGGCACGCAGCCGAGCGACGTCTGCTACCTGTCCGGCGTCGACCTGCGCGCCGGCTCCCACCCGGCCTTCTCGTTGGTGGGCGGGCCGATCGTCGAGCTCGAGCTGCAGCCGCAGGAGTCGCGGACGATCGTCGTGCACGCCGAGCCGCCGGGCCCGGTGCCGACGGCGCTGACGACGGTGACCGGGGAGCTGACCTTCAACGTCACCTCGCCGAGCGCGCCGCAGGCGCGGGTGCCGATCACCGCGGCGGTCGGTCCGTCGTGCCTGGTCGCGGCCCCCGAGCCCTTGGACTTCGGCACCGTGAAGACCGGCTGCAACTCGGCTCCGCGCACCTTGAGCCTCTACAACTCGTGCAGCACCGACGTGTACGTGCAGAGCATCTCGCTGCTCTCGGCCGCCGGTCAGCCCGCGGGAGGCCCCAACTGCCCCGGCGGCATGCCCTGCCCCGAGTTCCGCCTCGTCCAGACGCCGAGCATTCCCGGGCCGCCGGGCCGGCTGATCGCCCCCGCGGGCGCGCCGGTGACCATGCAGCTCAAGTACAGCCCGATCGATCAAGGCCAGGACACCGGGGCGATCGCCATCAGCGTGCTGCAGTCCGGACAGCCGGCGACGTACTTGGTGAGTCTGCGCGGCAACAGCGACACCACCGGCATCGCCACCGACACGTTCTTCCAGTCGGGCCGGCCCAAGGCCGACGTGCTCTTCGTCGTCGACGACTCGGGGTCCATGTCCGACAAGCAGATGAGCCTGGCGATGAACTTCCAGAGCTTCATCCAGTACGCGACGGCAGCGAACGTGGACTACCACCTGGCGGTGACGACGACGTCGCCGTACGCGATCAACATCTGCGTGCCGGGCATCGGCTGCGGCATGCAGTCCGAAGCCAACGGCGGGCGCATGGCGCGCTTCCCGGCGACCGCGACGTCTCCGGCCATGGGCCCGGTGGTGACGCCGCAGACGCCGAACGTGAACCAGGTCTTCGCACGGCTGGTGAACGTGGGCCCGTACGGCGACAGCGAAGAGAAGGGGCTGCAGCAGGCGGTGCTGGCGCTGACGCCGCCGCTCATCGTGGGGGAGAACGCGGGCTTCCTGCGGCCGGACGCCAACCTGGCGGTGATCATCGTGTCCGACGCGGGCGATCAGTCCCCGCAGCCCGTCATCTACTACCAGGACCGCCTCATCAACGTGAAAGGCCCGCAGCGCCTGTCCTTCTTCACGTTCAACCTGATCGGCCCGCTGTTTGGCATTCCGCCGGACTGGTGCATTTACGACGGCGATCCGGATCCGCGGCGCTACCGGGAAGTGGCACGGGCGACGGGCGGCATCGTCACCGAGATCTGCACGCAGAACTGGGCCAACACGCTGCAGCTGCTCGGGCGCACGACCTTCGGCGGTCAGCTCCAGTTCTTCCTGAACAACCTGCCGGATCTCGCGGTGGCCGGCCGGCCGGTGGACGTGAAGATCAACGGCGTCGTCGTGCCGGCGACGGGCTGGAGCTACGACTCCGCGTCGAACAGCATCAAGTTCACCATGGCGTCCAAGCCGCAGCCTGGGCAGACGGTCACGGTGACCTACCCCATCACCTGCCTGTGACGCTCACGCGGAAGGTGGCGCCGGCAGCGTGCTGCCAAAGCGCAGGCACAGGAAGAAGCCGGTGAGCAGCAGCTGCGTCAGCGCGAACGCGGGGAACATGCCGACGCAGCAGGCGAGCACGCCGACGAACATGACGAGGCCGCCGACGAACGCGTAGCCCAGCGCGCGCCACTTCATGCCGTCCAAGAGCGTCCACGCCCGGCGGAACGCTTCGACCGCGCCGCAGTCGGAGAACGCCAGCTCGTCGATCGCGACGAGCCACACCAAGGACAGGACGATCACGAAGCCGTAGCCAATGAAGAGCAGCAGCAGGCCGCCGGCGCCCAGCGCGCCGAACGCCACCGACGGGTCCTTGCCAGCCCCTGCGAGGACGGCTCCGACCAGGCTGAACATGGGCGCGGCGAGCGCCAGCAGCGACAAGAAGACGAAGATGAAGGTGGCGCCGACGCCCCGCCACAGCTTCCCCGTCTGACTGAACAGCCGCGCCAGATCGACCGGACGCCCCGTGAGCACGTCGAGCATCACCCGCGCCATGCCCAGCTGCACGAAGGCCTGCCCGACGATCGCCACGGCCATGACGAACAGCTGGGTGACGGCAGCGACGCCCATCATCGCGGCGGGCTCCTTGGCGGCGGCGCCGACGATCGCCTGGAGCAGGCCCGCCACGAAGCTCAACGGCATGACCAGCACCGACGGCAGGATCATTCCGACGAGGGTGACGACGGACAACATGACCCAGTCGCGCTTCCACACTTCGAAGACGTGCTCCCACAGCCGGCCGAAGTCGAAGTCGTCGCGGGTGAACGGGAACGCCGCCGCACCGGTCAGCTTCCGGCACGTCGGGCAGAGCGCGGCCAGGCCCTGATCCGCACAGTCGGCGCACATGAAGTTGCCGCAGCGCGAGCAGGTGAGCGTGGCCGGCGCCGACGGGTGCAGCGCGCACTGGGCCTGGGCGGGGTTCGGCGGGAAGTTCATGGGAGCGACGGAGGCTACAACCCTCGCGCGGACCCGACGCGGCGAAATCCACCGGCCGCGTGGTAGAGCCCTGGCCGCCTTGAAGGTCACGCCCGGCTGGGACGACGACGACGACGACTCCGCGGCGACCAGCCGAAGAACGGCGGTGCGCGAGACGGTGCACGTGCTCGAGGCGCTGAGCGCGACGTGGGCAGGACACGGCTGCCCGGCCTCGGGCGACTGTTGCCAGCTGCGCAGCACCGGCCGGAGCCCGTGGTTGTGGCCGTCGGAGTGGTGGGTGCTCGAAGCGTCCCTCGCGGAGCAGGGCCGCGCGCTGCCGCCCGCAAGGGAAGACGGCGGCTGCCCGTTCCTCGACGCTTCTGGACGGCGCTGCTCGGTGTATGGCGCTCGCCCGTCAGGCTGCCGCAGCTACTTCTGCCACCGCCGCACCGGGCCCGCCGTGGAGCCCGCGCAGGCGACCCACGCGCTGTTGGAGCGGCTGACGAAGCTGAACTTGGGCGTCGACTCCGAGGCGGCGCCCAAGAGCCTCCCCGAATGGCACGCGGCGGCCAGCGCACGCTTGTGAAGGGCGCGCCGATGCGCCACGAGGCGCCGCGATCGATCCCCCCGTCGCAACGAGCCAGGAGAGAACATGAAGATCGTCCGAACCAGTGAGCTGCCGTGGGCCGACGCGCTGACCCGGGGCAACTACCAGCAGCGACGCAAGCCGCTGGGCGGCGAGAACATGGCCTGCGGCCTGTGGGAGCTGCCGCCCGGCAAAAAGAGCTTCCCCATGCACGCGCACCACGTGACGGAGGAGGCGCTCTACGTCGTCAGCGGGCAGGCGAAGGTGCGCACGCCCGAAGGGCTGACGCCGATCGGCCCCGGGGACTTCGTGTCCTTCCCTCCGGGCGGGCCGGCGCACCAGCTGGTGAACGACGGCGCCGAGCCCTTCGTCTACCTGGCGATCGGAGTGAGCAAGGGCGTAGACGTGGTCGAGTACCCCGAGTCCGGCAAGCTGTCCGCCGCGCTCGGCGCGTTCCCCACCGGCAAGCGCTTCATCTTCAAGAAGGACAGCCAGGTCGACTACTTCGCGGACGATCCGGACGCCTGAAGCTTCCAGTCGCGGTCATTCAGAGTGGCCGCGTCGCCCCGGGCGAAACTCCACCAGCCGGTACAGCCAGTCCTCCGGCCCTCGGACGCCGACCTTGCCGATGTTGGGCGCCCAGTAGTGGGTGTACGGCTCGGTGCCGTCGGGCTTCGTCTCGAGCACCGCCAGGCAGTTCTCGACGGTGATGCCGTTGGGCAGCTCGACGACGGCGTCCAGGGTCATCACTTCGTACTGCGCCACGCCGCCGCCACCGCGCTCGATCGACGCCGGCGCCGTCCAGCGTGCGCCGCGGGTGAGGTTCGCCGGGAGCAGCACGACTTCCCCTTCGCCGCGGGCGGCGCTGCGCTCGAGCCAGGCCCCTTCTTTGACCCGCCAGGTCCCGCTCGCGGACCGCTTGCCCATGCTGAAGGTGAAGCTCGCCTTCCAGTCGACGAAGGCGCCGATCGACGAGCGGCCCTTCGTCTTGCCCTGCTCGTAGATCCACACCACGCCCGACTTCTGAATGAAGTACTGGCCAGCGGCGCGGCTGGGCTCGGCCATGGGGGCCTGCGCGACGGCGAGGCTGAGCAGCAGCGCGATCACAGCTTCCACCCAGCGAGCGTCTTCTTCGCTTCCAGCACGGGGACGGCGCGCGAGCTGGTGCCGACGAGCTTCTCGTTGAGCGCGAGGAGGCGCTCCGCCATTTGGTGCGCGAGCGTGCTGACGACCTTGAGCGCGGCGAGCTCCTGCGCGTCGAGCATGCGGCGGAAGCTGGCGGTCGGCATGCGCAGCACCGTCGTCGCGTGCGCTGCCGTCGCGGTCGCGCTGCGCAGGTGTGAGCGCCCGAACAGGCTCAGCTCGCCCAACACGTCGCCCGTCGACAGCGACGCGAGCGCCTTGCCCTGCTTGGACACGTCCACCCGGCCGGTGGCGATGACCATGAGCGCTTCGGAAAGATCGCCCTCGCGGAAGAGGAGCTCGCCCACCTTGAAGTGGCGCTCTTCGGTGATGCTGAACAGCCGCTCCACCTCGGCCTCCGACAGGCCTTGGCACATCGGCGAGACGGCGAGGCGACGACGCAGCGAGATGGTGGACGGGGAGACCATGGGGTTCGTCGTCACTTGAACGGAACGACCTTCCAGAGCGGCGCGGAGAGGTCCTCGATCGGCAGCTCGAACATGGCCAGGCGCTCCTCGGCGTTCTCGTTCCAGACAACCAGCGGCTGGCGGAACGCCGCGCCGATCGCGACGACCACGACCAGTCCAATGAGCAGACCCATGGGCCGGCGACATAGCGCGGTGCGGGGCGCGGGCGAACACGGCTGAGGGGACAATCGCGGCGGCACGCTCACCTGGCGAACCGCTTCGGACAGCCCGTATCGTGAAGGCAATGCTGCGGCGACGACGGACGAGCGCACGCCGGTGACTGGCCAGCTGACCAGCGCAGGGTGGAGGACGCTGAGCGAAGCCCAGCGGCTGACGTTCTACGACGCGCTGCTCGAGGCGCTCCCGTCCAGCTTCGTCCCCGAGCGCAGCGTGGGCCTTCAGCCCGGCGCGCACCCCGCGGTGCTGCACGACGCGACCGGGCTGCGCTTCGTGGTGGTGCTGGGCGGCCCCGTCGAGCTGGGGCTGACCCCGGCGCGCCTCGAGCGGGCGCGGCAAGCCTTGGCCCGGCGCTGGTACGACGACACCGACGTGAGCGACGTCGGCCTGCCCACGCCGCCAGGCTTCGAGCCGCCGCGCGCACGATCGCTCGAGCCGTACTTGCTCGCCGACGCACCGGCGCCCTTCGGCGTGTGGCGCCGCTTGGGGCTGTTGGCCGACGACCTAGGCATCGCCACGGTGCCGCTCAGCCGCCAGCCGGAACTGTCGGCGGCCCTCGCCGCGCACGGGCTTCGGCTGCCGACCGCCGACGAGTGGGAGTTCGCCTGCTGGTTCGGGCTCGACCACGAAGATCCGGCCCCGCTGGTGAACGAAACGCACCGCCGGAGCCTGTGTTGGGATGATCTGCGTCAGGCGATCGCCGTCTTCGAACTCGGCTCTGCGTACGAACTCCCGCAGCGGGTGCCGGTCGGCAGCGTGCGGAGCGCGGGGGTGTGGCCGGCCATGAACCTGAAGCTGCGCACGCACTGACCTTCGGCTTCGCAACGCACTTCGCGACATTTGGTGAACCGTCCGGCCGCTGGCTGTGCTCAGACGCGCTCCATGCGCCGATCGACCCTGCTCGTCTTCCTCGCGGTGCCCACGCTCGCCACCTGCCGCAGCGCGCCCGAAGCGGCGCCGACCAAGCCCACGCCCGCTCAGGTGAACCCCGTCGCCGCGGCGCTCGCGCAGGGTCTGACGCTGAACGCCGACGATCCGGCCACCTGCGCGCCCTGCCACACCGCGGTGGTCGCCGAGTGGAAGGACAGCCTCCACAGCCGCGCGCACCACGCGTCCGATCCGCTGTACGCCGCGCTCCGCACGCTGCGCACGCAGAAGCAGGGCCCGCACATTCCCGGGGCCTGCGCGACCTGCCACAACGCGCGCGATCTGACCGACCACGAGTCGCCCGCTGCCAAGACCGGCGTGTCCTGCGCGCTGTGCCACCAGCTCGACGCCGTGCACCTCGCCGAAGGGAAGAAGGGCGTGCAGACGTTCACCCCGAGCACGGCGCTGCGCTTCCGCGGCGCCCGCGACGTCGCCCCGGGGGCCTCGCCGCTCCACGAGACGGGCCTGGCCAACCCCGCGCTGCAGGACGGCACGACGCTGTGCCTGGCCTGCCACGGCGAAGAGCAGAACCCCGCCGGAGTCGCGACCTGCACCACCGGCCCCGAGTACGCGGCCGGGAAAGACTCGCGCAGCTGCGTGTCCTGTCACATGCCCGACGTCGCGACCGCCTCAGGCCCCGTCTCGACGCGCTCGACCCACCGCAGCCACGGCTTCGTCGGCCCGCACCAGGTGCAGCGGCTGGGCGATCGGAGCCTCCTCGCCGACGCCGTGAAGGTGACCGGTCGGTTCGAGTCCGGGGCGCTGGTCGCCACGCTCGAGAACCGCTCGGCCCACGCCTTCCCCACGGGCTTCCCGGCGCGCATGGCGCTGCTCCAGCTCACCGCGCTCGACGCCGCCGGCGCACCGCTGGGACAGAACGTCAGCGCCGACCCGATGAAGGAGCACCCCGACGCCGTCTTCAACCGCGGCTTCGTCGACGCCGAAGGCAAGCCGTCGCTGGCGCCCTTCGCGGCCAAGCAGGTGCGCGACAACCGGCTCAAGCCGGCAGAGACGCGAGAGGTGCGCTGGACCGTGCCGGCGCAGACGGCCTCGGTGGAGCTGCGGCTCAAGTTCTTCCTGCTCGCGCCCTTCGCCGCCAAGCAGCTCGACTACACCGGCCCGGAGACCAAGCCGCTCGTCCTCGAGCCGGTGGTGGTCAAGCGCTGAGCGGCGAGCGGTTGGCGGCGGGCAGGGAGTCGAAGCGCAGCCAGATGCCGTCCACCTGCGTCCAGGTCGAGAACCGTCGCGGCATCCGAGCACGCTCCCACCGGAGTCTACGGCGACCAACCTCCAGCCCCGTGGGTGCGCGGCCGCCGTGTCCCGAGGTCTCGCCGGATCGACACGCGAGGGCGGGCTAGAGCGCCGATCAGGTTAGCGGACCGAGTGAAGCCGAACAGTTGCGAGCATGGCGAGGCACGACGACGCGGAGCCTACCGGGGTAGGCGACGGAGGAGGAACGAAGCCAGGCGACGCAAACGGGCGACTTCACGACGGGAGGTAACCTGTTCGGCGCTCTAGCGAGCGGACAGCGTCTTCACCTCACACGCGCCGAGGGCGCGCCGGTAGATGCGGACGTCATCGACCTCGCCGAGGAACTCGCTGCCCATGAGGGTCGCGGCCCGCCCAATGAGCAAGTCACTGGTCGGCTGAAGGTCATCGAGGGTGCTCGTGTCACCTCGAGCGACGAGCTGACCGTCGACGTACGTGCGCAGGCTCAGACCTCGGCGAATCACGGTCACCTGATGCCACGCGCCATCGTTGAGCTGGGTCGGGCTGGTTCCGGAAATGGAGGTCGTGCCTCCGTCGGCGGTCATGTCGAATACGACGCCCGAGGCGGCGCTCAGCCGCAGGCCCATTGCGCTACCTCCGTCGACGCCACGGCTGCCAAGCAACCCCATCGGAGCGCGAGTGCTGCTCGTTCGAAGCCACGCGCTCAGCGTGAAGTCGTCGACGCCGAGCTGGGCCACGCTGGGGCCGACGCTCGCCGCCGAACCCGTCAGCCCGTCGAGCGTGAGGCCGTTGCCCAAGAGCGCTTGGTTGTCGGTGACGGCGCTGCCCTCGAGCACGCCGACCGGCGTGTCGGTGTGCGACGCAAAGCCGCCGTCTTCAGTGTTCGAATCGAAGGTCCACTGCTGCGCCGGCGGGCCGTGGGCGCCCCACTCGATCGACACGTTGTCGAAGGTGATCGTGTTGCCCCCCATGGAATTGTTCTTGCCCAGCGTCACCAGCCCCGACGTCGGCAGTCCAGGCGAGGCCAGGATCGCCGAAACGCGCGCGAAGTCGCGCGGGTCGAGCGTCGAGCGGATCGTACAGGTCAGCGCCTGCCCATCATCGACCACGTCGAGCATGAAGGGGCCGGCTCCGGCCCTGCACAAGGTGCCGCTCGCCGTCGACGGCAAGGTCGTCTGGACGCCACCGTCGAAGGCGATGATGTCGGGCTCGAAGCTCAGGCACGCGGTGGCGAACGAGCAGACCAGACCGTCGGTGACGGTGAAGGGCGCTCCGCTGCTGAAGGTGCCGTCGGTCCGCGTCGCGATGAACAGGCGAGGGCTCGAGGTCGTCGGCGTGAACGACACGCTCGCCGTGATGCGCAGCGGCGCGAGGTTCGGATCGAAGGAGCTCACCGAGCTCAAGTGGCCGGCGTTGAAGACCACCGCGCGAGCGAAGGTGCTGAAGCCACCGTTGCCGGAGACGGTCCACTTCGAGGGGTTGAGCGACGACGCGCGAAAGTCGTCGCGAACGGCTTGCGCAGCGGCGCAGGTAAGCGCCCGCGTCGCTGACGCGGAAGTCACTCCGGCGCCGGCACACCCGGCGGGCACCGAGGTGTTGGTGAGCGAGAAGGTCGCTCGATACGTGTCGACTTCGTTGGCGACGAGCGCTCCGGTGGAGCTGCCGCTGCCAGCTGCGAGGAGTCCTCCGTCGGACGAGGTGACGCGCCAGCTCAGCGGGAAGACTCCGCTGTCGAGCACGTCGGCGGTGAAGGTAAGGGCGCTGCCCGGTGCGGTCGGTGAGGTTGGAAGGCTCGACACGGTGAACGACGGTGGGGCGTCGCAGGGGGCGCCTCCTGCGTCCGACGTGGAGCCCGCGTCTGACGTGGAGCCCGCGTCTGACGTGGAGCCCGCGTCTGACGTGGAGCCCGCGTCTGACGTGGAGCCGGCGTCTGACGTGGAGCCGGCGTCCGACGTGGAGCCGGCGTCTGACGTGGAGCCGGCGTCTGACGTGGAGCCGGCGTCCGACGTGGAGCCGGCGTCCGACGTGGAGCCCGCGTCCGACGTGGAGCCCGCGTCCGACGTGGAGCCTGCGTCCGACGTGGAGCCGGCGTCCGACGTGGAGCCGGCGTCCGACGTGGAGCCTGCGTCCGACGTGGAGCCTGCGTCCGACATGGTGCCGGCATCGAGCATGGTGCCGGCATCGCCCATGGGCCCGGCATCGCTGCTGGAACCCGCGTCCGAATCACCTGGGTTCGGTCCACACGCAGGGAGCAACGCCAGAAGCAGCCCCAGGCCCAGCGTCGCGATCGATCTCATCGGTCGAGCCTAATCGCGACGAGCAAGGATGCGTGGAAGAAGCACGAACCAGCGTTGCGGTGCGTCAGCGCGGTCCGGAAGGAGCGAGGTGTTCACCTCCCGCCGGCCTTCGCCCCGACGGCCGCGCCGATTAGTCACTCACAGGAGCGGCTCCCCACCCGCTCCTGCCGCGGCCCAGGCGCATCGCTGGCGTGTGTCCGGCACCGCGCCCCGACAACCCTTCACTCGCGGCGGGGCCCGGCATGACGCAGTGCGACAGCGGAGGGGCGTTGGTCGACAGCGGAGGGGCGTTGGTCGACAGCGGAGGGGCGTTGGTCGACTGCAGAGGGGCGTTGGTCGACTGCGGAGTACCGTTGGTCGACTGCGGAGGGGCGTTGGTCGACTGCGGAGGGGCGTTGGTCGACTGCGGAGGGGCGTTGGTCGACTGCGGAGTACCGTTGGTCGACGGCGGCGCTCCGCTGGTCGACTGCGGAGTACCGTTGGTCGACGGCGGCGCTCCGTTGGTCGGCGCCGGAGTTCGCGTGCGCGATGCCCGAGGTCCGCTGCACGCTCTGGAGCTCGACGGCGAGGCTGCCGGACTTCACCGGCAGGCCTGCCCGTCGTCCAACGTTGGCTCGAGCCGATTGCTCTTGGGCGCATCCTTCGGTGCCCCGACTCGGGGGAGCGGTCCCCCACCCGCTCCTCCCGCGGCCCAGGTGCCTCGCGTCGTGTGTCGAGCGCCGCACACCGACCGGCCTCACTTCCCGCACCGTCCAGGCGCGCCCTTTGCTGTACGGTCCCGCGCGCCGATGGCTCCCTTCGTCCCGACGATCTCCCTGCTGTCGCTGTCCGCCGTCACCTTCACGCCGCCGACCGTCCCCGCGGCGGGTCGCCAGGAGGTGCTCCTCAAGGTCGACGCGCCGGGCATGGTGCGCTTCGGCGCCCAGAGCCCAGCCGGCACGGCCTGCACCGTCGTCGATCGTGTGCGCGGGCCCTTCGCCTCGGCCGGGGCGGTCGGCGGGACGAGCTGCCTGCTCGATCTGCTGCTCGACGCCGGCGAGTACAAGGTGCGCCTCGAGTCTCCGCGCCGCGGCAAGGGCACCGTGCAGCTGTCGGCCACGCCCTTCCCCGACGTGCAGGCCACCCCGCTCCGCCTCACCGCCGGCACCGCGCAGAGCACCAAGGTCAAGCTCGGCCAGCAGGTGTCTGCGTGGCTCTCCCTCGACGCCGCGGCGACGCCGTATGTCCGAGTCGCGGGGCGCAACGCGGGCGACGTCCGCCTGTGGCGCAACGGCCAGTGGCTCGAGCCCGTCAGCTTCAAGCACACGCAGCTCGTGCTGGGCCCGGGCAAGCCCATTCACGAGTGGTGGCTCGACACGCAGCTCGAGGCCGGCGAGTACCAGCTCGTCGTCTACGGCAAAGATCCCGCCCGAAGCGCGAGCGGCGGGGTCGACGACACGGTGACGCTGTCCATGGGCTTCCCCGTGGCGCCGCCCACGCAAGCCCTCCGCTTCACCATTCCCGAAGGCGGCCTGGCGGCAGTGGAGCTCGGCAACGCGCCGATCGCCGCCGTGCTGAGCCTGGCCAAGCGCCCCGAGGCACCGGTGGAGTTCGCCGCCGTCACCATGACGGGGAACGGTCCGCTGGTCATCGGGTCGAGCTGCAAGATCGACGGCGCGTCGCTCACGCCGGCTGAAGGCGACCTCAAGGCCAGCAGCGCCGCCGCCCGGGCGACGGAGTGCGCCCTGTTCTCCACCTCGACGGCCTCTCGACGCGTCCTGTGGGTGAAGGGGCCGGTCGGCACGAGCGGCGTCCTCGAGTGGGCCGTGCAGACGTTGAGCGGCCTGCGCCGCGGTGGGTACTACGGCGGTCCGACGGCGAGCCTCTCCTTCAGCGGCTGGAGGACCGGTCCACACCTGGTCGGCCTCCACGAAGTCCCGCTCGACGTCGACGGCCCCCCGCTGGGCTGCGCCGTCTACGAGCTGTCCCGCACCGGCAGCCCGACCCAGGTCCTCGCGCACACGGCCACGAAGATCGGCGACGGCAAGCAGCTGTCGCTGGACTTCAACTACGACGGCAGCGGCGCGGTCGTCTGGTTCGAAGTGACGGCCGGGGGCCGCTTCCGCGCCCAAGCGCTCGGCGGTCGCAAGAGCCGCTGTGAGCTGTACCGCATGGACAGCGTCGCGCTGAAGCGGCTCAACGAGACCAAGCCCAACGCCACGAGCTGCGACGAGACGGCTTCGCTCACGCCGGGCGCGTACCAGCTCCAGCTCTTCGGCGGGAACGAGGGCATCGAGAAGCTCGTCGTGCGCGAAGAGACATCGCGGGCCCAGACCGACGCCGCGCCGCTGCGCACCTGCGTGCTGCCGAGCGTGAACCTGCGTGAGCTGGGAAACTACCAGCTCGTGCTCTCCCACGTGGGCACCGCCGCCGCCCGCGGCCTCGTCGTCGCGCCGCAGCCGCTGACCTTCTCCAGCGCGCTGCACGTCGCGCTCGACGCCCAGGCCACCCTCGAGCTGCCCGTCGGTGCCGGCCCCTTCACCGTTCGGCCCAGCGGCGGCACCGTCGGCTGCCGACTCAAGAGCGGCTCGGTGTCGGCGAGCGGCGGCGACTGTGTCGGCAGCACCACCGGCGAAGACACGCTCACGCTGACCAATGGTGGAAAGGCTCCGGTGGCCGTGACGATCCTCCCCAAGCTCGAGTCCGCCGAGCCCAAGGCGCTGGGCAGCTACAGCCCCAAGAGCCAGGAGCTGCCCAAGCTCGTCCCCGGCGCGCCCGCCTTCTTCGACTTCGGCCGCGGCGAGTCGCGCTCCGTCGTCGTCGAAGTGGACAAGCCCGGCCTCTACAACGTGACGACGGAGGGGCTGCTGGCCACCACCTGCTGGCTGCGCACGCCGGTCATCGCCGAGTTCGCCAAGGACTCGTCCACCCAAGGCCGCGGGCGGAACTGCCTGGTGCATTCCTTCCTGCAGCCGGGGCGCTACCTGTTCACCGCGAGGACCACCGGGCAGAGCAAGGGCCGCGCGGCGCTGAGCCTGTCGCGACGGGCAGCCAAGGAGCTGGGCACCGTCGGCGCGG
>JALHOS010000045.1 GCA_022842905.1 Myxococcaceae bacterium
CCGGTGCCGGCCTTCACGCTGCTCCTCGGACAGGCCGCGGTGGAGCCCCGCGCGCTGGTGCGGGCCTTCGACGGGCAGAGCGCCCCGACGTCCATTCTCCTCGGGAGCGGCGTGGCCGACGCCGACGGCGGGCTCACGTTGGACTTGGCCCGCCTCGACCGCGCGGTGGTGTACGTCGACGCCACCGACGAGGCCTGCAACTCGAGCGCGGCGGTCGACGTGAAGGACGTGGAGTGGCTGGCCACCTTCGGGCGCAAGCAGCCGGGGAGCACGCTGGCCAACCCCCACCGGGCCGCGCGCCGGCCGGAGCTGCGCGTCGCCAGGGTGCAGGCGGACGAGGCCGAGGTGAGCAGCTACGGCACGCTCGCCGCGGACGACGGTCAGCTCTACACGCTCCTGGGCGGCCGCACGTTTCAGCGGCGCAACGCGGGGGATGACCTCAGCACCATGCAGCGGCTCGACGACGGGGCGCTGGTGTACCACCGCGCGCTCGCGGAGTTGGTGGCGCTGGACCCGCTTCCGCAGGGCATGGCGTTCTGGCGCTACGACGGCGTGTCCTGGCGCGTGAGCCCCGCGGCCGGAGTCCCTGCGCTCAGCCGCTACAAGACGGCATACGACGTGGGCCGGCAGCGGCTGGTGTTGTACGGCAACGTGTCCACGGCGCTGTCCGTTTGGGAATGGGACGGGGAGCGGTGGGAGGAACGCACTCCGGCGGGCAGCCCTAGCGCAGGCCTGTTCTTGGCCACGACCGCCGCCTACGACTCGGCGCGGGGCAAGCTCGTCATCGTCGACCAGTCAGGCTCCAGGGTGTGGGAATGGGACGGCCGCGCGCTCACCGAGCAGGCCATCACCAACCCGCCGGCCACCTCCAGCCTGGTGGCGGCCAGCGACGGGCAGGACCGGCTCCACGCGTATGGGCAGGACGGGACACTGTTTCGCCTCGACGGAAACGCCTGGACCCCAGTCCGCACGGGAGGGCCGATCCTCACCACGCCCTCGCTCGCCTTCGACCGCGGCCGGGGGCTGTGGGTGCTGCTGGGCCGGGTGCTGTCGCCGAGCCCCTCGCGCCTCACGTACGAGTGGGGCGCCGCGGGGCCGACGCTGCGGCAGACCGAGAGCGCGGCGATCGGAGAGTTCGTGAGCGTCGCCTACGACGAGCGGCGCGCGGAGGTCTGGCGGCTGGGGCGCATGCTCACCGGGACGACGGGGACCGTCTGCGGCCGTTGGGCGTCGCCGGCGTGGGTCAACCGCGTCCCGAGGCCCGCCTTCCCCACGCTGAACGAGACCATCGTCGCGGCGTACGACTCGACCCGCGGCGTGACCGTGGCGGTCAACGCCGGCGCCACCCACGAGTGGGACGGCAGGGCCTGGCGCGTCGGGCTCGGCAGCGTGCCGACCTGGCCGACGAACGACGCCCCGGGCATCACCTTCGACCCGGCCACCGGCAGGACGCTGCTCTTCGCCAGCGGCGCGTCCACGCTGTATTCCTGGAGCGGCGCGGGGTGGACCACCATCACCCCGACGGTGGGTTCGGTGCCGGCGCCGCGCGTGAACCTGGGGCTGGTCTACGACAGCGTGCGCGGCCGGGTGCTGCTCTTCGGCGGCGGCAGCCCGCTGCCGGCGACGCCGGCCTTCCGAGACCTCTGGAGCTGGACCTTCAACACCTTCACCCAGCTCAGCCCGACGGGCACGCCGCCGCCCGGGCACAGCTTCAGCATGGCCTTCGACACCAACCGCGGGCAGGTGGTGGTGTACGACCGGAGCGCCGGGCTCTTGCTGGGCGACGGCAGCAGCTGGCAGGCGGTCGCGGCCAGTCCGAACCCCGGCTCACGCTTCAAGCAGGCCATGGCGCACGACGCCGCCGAGGGCACGACGCTGCTGATGGGCGGGCAGCTCGCGTCGGGCGCGCCGGCGAACGTGTGGGGCTGGAACGGCACGGCGTGGGAAGACGTGACGCCCCTGGGGCTCAAGCCGGCGGCCACCAACTACCTCGCGCTCGTCTACGACAGCGCGCGCCGGCGCACGGTGGCCTTGGGCGGGGTGAGCAACAGCGAGCCGCACTGGGAGCTGGGCTTCGACGAGCGCTTCCGGCCGGGCTTGGTCTGCACCTTCGAGCTGCGCGCCGCGGAGCTGGAGGCGGGCGTCCGCATCGAGCGGCTGGCCGTCGAGGCGCGCGCGGGCGGCGAAGGCGGCGTAGGGAGGAACACCGCTGGCGCGGCGCTGCAGGTGTTCGGGAGCGGCGCGTGGGTGACTCGGGCGGTCAACGGCGCCACGTCCTCGGCCCCGGGGACGCTGGCCTGGGAAGAGACGCGGGCGACGGCGCTCGCGGAGTTGGTCACCGCGCCGCTGGAGCTGACGCTGGCGCCGGTGGGGAACAACGACGCGCTGCCGGCGCGGCTGGCGGTGGACGCGGTCGCGGTGCGGCTGCGGTACCGCAGGCCGTAGGCGGGAGTTCTTGCGGCCGAGCCGACGGGTTCTTCCCTCACCGTCACCGTGCCTCGCCCAGCGCCTCCAGCTTCGTCGAGACGATCGGATCCTGCTCCCCAGTGCGCCAGGGCAGCTCCGGCCACCAGCGCTCGAACTGCGGCGGCGCGCTCGGCTCCACGCTCTGACCAGGCCTGGGAATGACGATGGACACGTTCGCCGCACGAGCGGCCGCCAGCGCACGCTCCGCGGGCTCCGTCCACCCGTGGTACGCCAGCGCGAAGGCACCCCAGTGCACCGGCAAGAACACCGCGCCGCGGACCAGCTGGTGCGCGCGGACCGCCTGCTCCGGACCGGCGTGCCAGTCCGGCCACGCGCGCCCGTACTGGCCGACCTCGATCATCGTCAAGTCGAAGGGCCCCAGCCGCTGGCCGATGTCACGCATGGCGGGGAAGAGGCCGGTGTCGCCGGAGTAGTACACGCGGTGTGACGGCCCGAGCAGCGCCCAGCCCGCCCACAGCTTCGAGTCGTCGTCGATCAACATGCGCCCCGACGCGTGCCGCGCGGGTGTGCACACCACCGTCAGCCCCTTCACGGTGATCTGATCCCACCAGTCCAGCTCGACGATGCGCTCCTGGGGGACGCCCCACTTCAGCAGGTGCGCGCCGACCGCCAGCGGCACCACGAACGTCGTGTGCGCCCAGCCCTTCATCGCCGCCAGCGTCCGCGCGTCGAGGTGGTCGTAGTGGTCGTGGGAGATGACCACCACGTCGATCGCCGGCAGCGCGTCGAGCGCGACCAGCGTCGGGAAGTAGCGCTTGGGTCCCAGCCACGTCAGCGGGCTCGCGCGCTCAGACCAGATGGGGTCGATCAGCACGCGGTGGCCGTCCACCTCGACCAGCGCCGACGAGTGGCCAAACCAGGTCACCCGCAGCCCGGACGCCGGAGGTGTGGCCACCTGCGCGGGGTCGAAGCTCGCCACGTTCACCGGCGCGCTCGGCGACACGTGCGGGCTCATGGCGAAGGCGTCGCGCAGCGCCGGCCACCACTCGTTGTGGAGCGGCTGCGGGTTGACGAACACGCCGTCCTTCCACTGCGGCGACTTCGCCAGGCGTGCGCGGTGCTCGGCGTCGGGTCGGCCCCCGAAGCTCCACCAGCCGTCGACGACCACCACCAGCAGGAACCCGAAGAGCAACGCGCCCAGGCCACGACGAATGCGGCGAGGCCAGCGCCGCGCAGATGAAGAGGTCACTCGGCGATCGAAGGTAGCACCCATGCCGGCAGGCTCCCGCTGTCTCGTTCGGCCAAGTTCGAGTCCCGAGAGCCTCGCGGGCAGAAGCAACACGCAGCAAAGAGCGGTGCTTCAGTGACCTCGGTCACGCCTCACGCCTCACGCCGCGCTCGCCGCTCCACGACCCGGCACCGGCCTCTGGTCGCGACGCGCCGTGGGCGAGCGAACCGACGCGACGAAGGCCACGGCGAGAGCGCCGACGATGATGGTCAGCGACGTGGTGCTGGGGATCTTCACGAAATCACCGAGCAGCAGCTTCGTGCCCACGAACGACAACACCACCGCCAGTCCGACCTTCACGTAACGCAGCTTCGACAGAGCGGCCTCGAGCACCTCGTACAGGCTGCGAAGCCCCAAGAGCGCGAACACGTTGGAGGTGATGGCGACGAACGGGTCCGTGGAGATCGCGAGCACCGCCGGGACCGAGTCGATGGCGAAGACGACATCGGCGCCGACGATCAATGCCACCGCGAGGACCGTTCGGCGGCGCGGCGCCGCTGCCGCGTTGGCGCCAGACAGCCACCTGGCCAGCCATGAGGGCAACGCCGGAGGCTCCCCGCCGCGGCCGAACGCCCGGAGCATGCCTGCCCCGACCACGACCAACAGCAGCCCACACAGCGGAAGAATGAAGTGGAACCGGGCCACGAGCTCGGCCCCGGCGAGCAGCATCAGGCTACGCAGTCCCAACGCGGTGACGACGCCGATGGTCAGCACCAGTCGGCGCTGCGCCGAGCCCAAGGCGAGCGCCGCGAACACCAGGGCGAACACGAAGACGCTGTCCACCGACAGGGTCTTCTCGACGAGGAAGGCCGCGAAGTAGTCAGCAGCCGCCGTTGCGCCTCGGTGCCAGGCAACGAAGCCGCCGAACGCCAGCGCGAGGGCCACCCACCCAGCGGTCCACGCCGCCGCGCTGCCGGGACGTTCGACCGCCGAGCCACGGCGCCCCACCAGGTCCACCGTGATGGCGAGGGCCACGAGGCCCGCGAAGGACAGCCAGAGGCCCACCTCAGCAGACCTCCAAAGTCAGCTTCGGAAGCCAGCGGCGCGGCTTGCGTCGCTCCACTGCGCCGCGGACCGCGCCCGCCAGCTTCTTCGAGCACAGCGCGATCGCGACGAAGAGGTTGTTCGGCCGCGTCTCGACGAGCACCGGGGGCATGCCGCGCAGCGTCGCGTACATCGAGCAGTGAACGTCTGGTCCCGACCGGTGGCCGTTGATGTCGGTGAGTCGGACGAAGACGGACACCACGCGGCCTTGAAAGCGGTCGATCGCCCGGCGCACTTCGTACTCGACGTCACGCACGACCTCGCGAGTCAGGACCACACCGCGGGCTCGCAGTTCGACGTTGACCATGGTGGTTCGCTCCAGCGTTTGGCGGCGAAAGTGCCGTGCACCTGTTGTACGCAGCGCCCATGTCATCGGCCTTTCGGAATCGCGGCGACAACGCATCGGAACGACCGATGGGGCGTGTGCCGTTCAACTACCAACATTTGCTGCTCTTTCGTGCGGTCGTCGTCGAAGGGGGCGCTTCCGCGGCAGCGCGGCGGTTGGGCCTGGCGCAGGCGACGGTGAGCGAACAGCTCAAGCGCCTCGAGACGAGCTTGGGAACCGACCTCTTCACGCGGGTGGCGGGGCGCCTGGTGCTCACCGACGCGGGGGTGCGTGTCAGCCGTTATGCCGAGCAGATCGCCGCGCTCGGGGAAGACCTGGCGGCGTCACTCGTGGCCGACGAAGACGCCCGCGCGCCGAGGCTGGTCGTAGGGCTGTCGGACGTCGTGCCGAAGCTCGTCGCGGCCAGGCTGCTCCGCGCGGCGTGGCGCTTCGACGAACGTCTGCGCATCGTCTGCGTCGAGGACGACCACGAGCGGCTCCTGGCCCAGTTGGCGATCCACGCGGTCGATGTCGTGCTGTCCGACGCCCCGGCGGGTCGCTCGACGCTGGTGCGCGCGTACTCACACGACCTCGGCGGCTGCGGCGTGTCGTTCGTGGCGTCGCCGGCGACGGCGCAGCGTTTGGGCAGCGGGTTTCCGAAGGCGCTGCACGGCGCCCCGGTGCTCATGCCGGCGCGCGGGACCAGCCTCAGCCGAGATCTGACCCGGTTCTTCGAGCGCCACGGCGTCCATCCACAGGTTCGTGGCGAGTTCGCCGACTCGGCGCTGATGAAGGTGCTCGGCAAGGAAGGGATTGGCGTGTTCGCCGTTCCGACGGCGATCGAGTCGGCCGTGCGCCAAGACTACGGGCTCGTCGTCGTGGGGCGGACGGAGGAAGTGCGTGCGTCGTTCTTCGCCATGACCGTCGATCGTCGGGTCCGGAACGCCGCCGTCGCGGCCATGTGCCGGCACGGTCGGTCCTGGCTCGATCGGGCTGAGTGAGCGCAGCGGCGGCGGGCACCCGCGACCGTTCGCCGGTTCGCCGTTCGGGCCGCCTGCACCTCACGGAAGCCGCGCAGCCGGCTGAGGTCGCCGAACTCGCCTCGGCCGGGCCACGTGTTCTCGCGCTCGGCTACGCCTTGACGGCCGGCTTGTCGAAGCGCCCCATCAGCGCCTCGCGCACGGAGCGATCGAAGTGCACGCGCCCCGTCGCGACCTCGCGCAGCGCCACCACCACCGGCTTGTCCCGCTGCGTCTCGACGAGCGGCAGCGCGCCGGCCATGAGCTGCCGCGCCCGCTTGGCGGCCAGCAGCACCAGCCCAAAGCGGTTGTCCACGTGCTCGACACAGTCCTCGACGGTGATGCGCGCCATCGCGTCTCTTCCTTGGCCGTCACTGCAAATGGACCTGCTGCCGGAAGAGAAGGTGCTGTCCGCTCGAGGCAAGACCCACGCGCGAGAGCCGTTCGCGTGGAGCCGAAAGCCACCCTACGCGCTTTCCCACCGCCGCGTGGGCTTTCTTCGTCAGTCGTCCACGAAGTGGGGGAACGGCGTCACCGGCGCGAGCGCCGCCGAGAAGTGGCGGAGGTTTGGCGGCTCGGTGACGACCTTCATCGCCGGCAGCGCGCGGCGCACCTTCGCCACGTCCTTGCCCACCGCGCCCACGTAGTCGATGTGGCTCTGCGTGTAGACGCGCCGCGGGAGCGCCAGCCGCACCAGCTGCCGGCGGTGGCTCCCCGAGCCGAACATGAGGTTCCCGATTTCACAGCTGCGAATGCCCCCGGCCAGGTACAGCGCGCAGGCCAGCGACTGGCCGGGCAGCTCGTCTTCGGACAGGTGTGACAGCGCCGCCCCCGCGTCGATGTAGACGGCGTGCGCCGCGGCGGGCCGCACCACCGGCAGGCCGTCGCTCTCGAGCGCCGAAGCCAGGTAGTCGGCCGCGGCGAAGCGGTACTCGAGGTAGTGCTCGTCGAGCACCTCGTGGAGGCCCTGCGCCATGGCGTCCAGATCGCGCCCCGCCAGGCCGCCGTAGGTGACGAAGCCTTCGGTGCGGATCAGCTCGACGCGGATCTTCTCGGCCAGCTGCGCGTCGCGCACACCGAGCAGCCCGCCCATGTTGACGATGGCGTCCTTCTTCGCGCTCATGGTGAAGATGTCGGCCAGCGCGAACATGGCCTTGGCGGTGTCTTCGAGCGAGCGCTGGTGGCCGCCGGGCTCGTCCTGCCAAATGCGGAACGCGTTCTCCGCGAAGCGACACGCGTCGAGCACCAGCGGAATGCGCTTGGCCTTGCAGCGCTCGCTCACGGCGGTGAGGTTCGCCAGCGAGACGGCCTGGCCGCCCATGGTGTTGTTGGTGACCGTCATCACCACGAAGGCGATCTTCCCTTCGTGCTTCTGGAGCGCGGCGTCGAAGGCCTTGAGCTCCATGTTCCCGCCGAACTGCGCGTGGGCGGTGAGCGCGTCCGACGGCGGCAGGTCGATGCCCGTCGCCCCGGCCGCTTCGATGTTGGCGCGCGTCGTGTCGAACAGGCCGTTGGACAGCACGACCTTGTCTTTGAGCGGCACCACCGCGGTGAGGATCCGCTCCGCGGCCCTGCCCTGGTGGTCGGGAAGATGAACTCCATGCCCGTCAGCGCGTGGGTGACTTCCTGGAGTCGGTAGTAGCTCTTGGCCCCCGCGTAGGACTCGTCGCCCCGCATCATCGCCGCCCACTGCTCGGCGCTCATGGCGCCGGTGCCCGAGTCGGTGAGCAGGTCGATGAGCACGTCGTCCGCGTGGAGGCCGAAGAGGTTGTAGTGGGACTGCTCGAGTAGCCGCGCGCGCTCGGCGGCGGTCGTCATGCGAATCGGCTCGACGACCTTGATGCGGAACGGCTCGATGACGGGGCGGGCCATGGTTTCCTCTTGCTGCGCTGACGGGTTGACGGACGGCAGGCCGCGTACCGAGACGCGCGGCTCGAGCGCCGTGACGTGGATCAACCCGGCGTGGGTGTCCAGCCCGGCATAAGAAGCGCGGCTCATGGCAGCGGAGCGTTCCCGGCGGGTGTGGCCGTACGTGGTGGCGGTCGTCGTCGGGGCCGGCGCGTGTTTTCTGGGCGTGTCCGTCTGGGCGCTGCGTGAGCTCGCGGCCTCGTTCGGCGGGGACGAGCGCTGGACCCAGACCGCGGTGCCGCTCGCGAAGGTTGGCCCGCTGTTCGACTTGAAGGTGCCGCCGCCCTCGCCGCTGCGCCAGCGCAGCCGGAGGTTCGGTTTCCAGGACCCGGTGTTCGAGGTCGCGCTCGAGTACGAGCCCGCCGCGGCGAATGCGTACCTCGCGGCTGCGGGCTTGAGCGTGGAGCGCGCAGTCGTGCCCGTCGACGCGACGAACGCGCTCGAGCTGGTGCGCGGCCTCTCGCCGAAGGACGCCACGCTGACCGCGGCGCGCCTGGGCGGCCTCACGGACGCGCTGGGCGGTGACGGCGGGTATGTGGCGCTGTACCGCTCCGGCGTCGTCGTCGAGGGCGCGGGGACCGTCTGGCTCGTCCTGAGCGCCTTCGGGACGTGAGGCGCGCGAGGTGCGTGCGTTGTTGGTGAGACGAGCCGGAAGGGTGGGGCGCGGAGAGCTCCAAGCACGTCAGGGGCGCAGCAGCAGCTGGCCCACCGCGGCGAGCCCAGCGACGATCGCCCACGGCGGTGCCTTCCACCGCTCGAGCAGCACGAAGGCGACGGCCGCGACCGCCGCGTCCACGGCGTCGTGCACGCTCTCCACGAAGACCGGCCGGTACAGCGCCGCCAACAACACGCCCACCACCGCGGCGTTCGCGCCCGCCAGCGCCGCCTTCGCCCAGCGCTTCGTCCGCAGCGCGTCCCAGAACGGCAGCGCGCCGCCGACGAGCAGCCACGCGGGCAAGAAGACGGCGCCAAGACAGAGCAGCCCCCAGCGCCAGCCTCCCGGCTGCATGACGCCGCCCAGGTAGCCGGCGAAGGTGAAGAGCGGCCCGGGCAGCGCTTGGGCTGCGCCGTAGCCGGTGAGGAACTGCGCGTCGGTCAGCCAGCCGCGGGGAACGAGCTCGGCGCGCAGCAGCGGCAGCACCACGTGCCCGCCGCCGAAGACGAGCGAGCCCGCTCGGTAGAACGCGTCGAAGACCTCGACGGAGCGCCAGCGTGTCGCCTGCGCCAGCACCGGAAGGCCCACGAGGAGCAAGGCCCAGCCGAGCAGCGCCGCCGCGCCGAATCGCCGGTGCGCCGCGGAGGGGGCGGCCGACGCTGCAGACGGGACGAGGAGGCGGTCGCGGTACGTGAGCCACCCGACGAGACCTCCCGCCGCGACGACGGCCGGCAACGTCCAACTGCTGGAGAGCCAGAGCACGGCCGCCGCGCTCGCCAGCGCGAACCCGGCCCGCGGAACGTCAGGACACAGCGTCTTTCCCAGGCTCCAGACGGCCTGCGCGACGACGGCGAGCGCCGCCAGCAACAGCCCGTGGAGCCAGCCCGCCTGAGCCCCGCTCGGCAGCCGCGCGAGGCCAGCGGCGAAGCCCAACATCAGCAGCGCCGACGGGAGCGTGAAGCAGGTCGACGCCACGAGGGCGCCGGGGAGCCCTGCACGGTGAAAGCCCAGCGCGAAGACGAGCTGGCTGCTGGCTGGACCGGGCAGGAACTGACAGAGCGCGACCAAGTCCGCGAAGCGCGCGTCGTCGAGCCAGTCCCGCCGCTGGACGACTTCGGCGTGCAGCATGCCCACGTGCGCCACCGGCCCTCCGAAGGACGTGCAGCCCAAGCGAAGGAAGACGCGGAGGAGTTCGAAGAGCCGGGGCCCGACGCCGTCTGGCTCGAAGGCGCGCGCCATGCGCTCGAGCGTACCGCAGCGTTCGCTCGCAACGGCGCTCCGCGTCTTGGGTCGTGGCTCGCCGTTCTCACCGCGGCGGAGTGCCCGTGTGCCGGCCTGAGGGCTGGGTCCGACGTGCCAACGTCGCCGCCCGCGCCTGCTCCGGTGCGCGTCCCCACAGGGAAGCCGACGAAGTCCCCGCCCTCAGAGCCGAAGACCTGCCCGAGGGTCTCCCCTTTGGAGCCGGTCTAGCTCGGGCCTTCCAGCGCGCCCAGCTGGTCCTGGCGGCTGCTCAACCCGTCGTGTCGGTGAAGCGCAGTTGCCGGAGCGCCACGTACAGCGCGCGGTAGCTTCCCGGCGGAGCCGGCTCGAACGCGTCGACGTGAAACACTTCCTGCAGCAGGGCCCGGCCTTCGGGCTTCTCCGCGGCGGTGCTCAGCGTCGTCGTCAACGCCCGCCGAAGCTCGGCGCTCACGTAGGGGGCGAGCACGACGCCGTCGTTCGGCGTTTCGTCGGTGAAGGCGACGACCTGGAGCGGCGCGTTCGGCGCGGCGAAGGTGTGCAGGTCCACGCGATCGCCCGCACCCGCGGGTGGGGCGTAGACGCTGGTGAGGTCAGCGCGCCCGTCCAACACCGCGCTCACGGCCGCGCGATACGAGCCGAAGTACTGGCTGTGGACCGTCAGGCCCTGGCGCTTGAGGAGCGCCGCCGCGAGCAGGTGGCCGGCGATCGACTCGGGGTCCACCCACGCGGCGCGCTGGCCGCCCAAGTCTTCGAGCGAGAGCCGCTGCCCCGCGCGGCAAAGGATGGCGCCACGGTACGTCGCCTGCCCTCGGCGCATGGCGCGGAGCGCGACGGGCAAGGCGACCGCTTCGAGCCGCGCGCACGCGTACGGTGGGGCCCAGGCCGCGGCGGCGGCGCCGCTCATGAGCGCGGTGGCCAGCTCGTCGTAGCTGCGCGCGACCTCGACTTCGATCGGCGCCAGCGTGCCTTGTCGCAGGAACTGCTCGAGCGCCCGCCGCTCGGCCGGCGCATCGGCGAGGGACGACGGCACGAGGAACCGAACGGACGCGGCCATGGGGCGACGACTTTCGAGAAGCTTCAGTACGGGGCGAAGGCCGGCCGAGCCCGGTCCGTCCACTTGCGCACGCTTGGCCGGTCCCACTGGGCCTGAGCGAAGGCCGCGAGCTTGGGCGGCAGCGGGTCGCCGTTGAGGTTGAGCCGCTGGAGCATGACGCCCAGGTCCGTGTCGGCGATGCACCAGGAGCCAAAGAGGCTCGTCTTCCCGTCCGGCACCCAGCGGCTGGCGATGTGAATGAGCCGCTCGGCGGCGGCCTGCGCCTGCGGGCTGAGCGGCGCGACCTTGGTGCCCTGCCACAGGCTCGACGTCGGCCGCTCGGTGCGAATCGGCAACATGTCGCTGCGCACCCACGCCTGAATTTCGCGGCACAGCGCGCGCTCGCGCAGGTCTTCGGGGAAGAGCCGCGGGCGCGACGGCGCGGGGAAGACTTCGGCGAGGTACTCGGCGATGGCGCTCGACTCCGAGAGCCACCAGTCGCCGTGCTGGAGCGCGGGCACGCGGCCGGTGTGGCTCTGGTAGGCGGCCTGGTGGTGTTCTTTCTTGGGCAGGGACACCTCCTTGACCGTGTAGGGCAGGCCTTTCTCTTCGAGCGCGACGAAGGCGGACAGGGCGTAGGGGCTGACCCACGCGGCGTCGACATAGAGCGTCAGGGGTTCGGACATGGGGACCTCGTCGGTGACCGGTGCCGCTCCCGCGGAAGAGTGACAGGACGCTGGCGCATCGGCTTGCGCGTCATCGCACGCTGTCGTCGGGCCTGCCAGCAGCGGCGGCGTCGGCGAGGTGTTGCCCACCCAGGCGCCGCCACATAAAGCCACGCCTCCGCCTCGCCACCTTTTAAGAGGGTCCCCGCCATGCGTTCGACGCTGCGCCGCTGGTGTTCCGTATTGTTGTTCGCCTCGACCGTGGCGCTCGCCGCGGATCCAATCCCCGCAGACGTGGTCCAGCGCTTCAAGCGCGCCAGCCGGCTCTTCACGCAAGGCAACCACGAGCAGGCGCTGCTCGAGTTCGAACGCGTGTACGCCGCCACTGGCCGCACGCAGGTGCTCTTCAACATCGCCGTCGTGCAGGCCGAGCTCCGGCGCCCGGTCGACTGTCTGGCCACCATCGACAAGGTGCAGGCGGCGCCGGGCAACCTGCTGCCGGAGCGGCTCAAGGCGCTCGAAGCGCTCGCGGCCAAGCAGCGGGAGCTCGTCGGCGAGGTGAATGTGCAGTCGCCGGTGGACGGAGTCGACGTCGTCATTGGCGGCAGGTCCGTCGGCAAGACGCCGCTGGCGGGGCCGGTGTTGGTGCCGACGGGGCGGGTGCTGGTCGCGGGCCAAGCGCAGAAGCGCAAGCCTGGCTACGTCGAGACGCAGGTGTCGCCGAAGTCGCGCGTCGAGGTGCACCTCGAGCTGCTGCCGCTCGACGTGCAATACGGCACGGTCAACCTCAAGACGGCGCTGCCGGGCGCCGACGTGTACGTCGACGACGTGCGCGTGGGCACCACGCCGCTGGTCACCCGCTTCCCGGTGGAGCCTGGCGAGCGCACCGTTGAGCTCCGGCGCGACGGCTACACGACGGCCTCGAAGCGGGTGGCGATCGGCGAGGCGAGCCAGGTGGAGGTCGCCCTCGACGCCGTCGAAGAGCCCATGGCCCTCGGCCAGAAGGGCGCCACGGTGAAGGCCGACCTGTCCGAGACGCAGGTGGTGGTGACGGTCGATGGGAAGGTGCTCGGCGTCTACAAGAGCGCGCTGCGCCTGCTGCCTGGGCCGCACCGCCTCACGTTCGAGCGCGGCGGCTTTTTCCCGGTGACGAAGGACGTCGACCTGCTGCCCAACGACGAGGTGACGCTCACGATTCGCTTCGAGCCGACGGCGGACTTCCGCGCGGACGTGGAGCAGCGCCAGAAGACGCACCGGCTCTTGGGCATCGGCGGGCTCGTGCTCGGCGCCGCGGGGCTCGCTTTTGGCATTGGGTACACCGTGTACACACAGGCAGAGGCCGCGAAGTGGTCGGCCGAAGCAGCGTTCTTCGCCGACCCCATGAACTGGATGCGCGGGAAGCCCGGCTGCCGCGATCGCGACTGCATGGAAGGGCTCGAGGAGGCTCGACGCAACCTGGCGGCCGCCGAGTCGCTGGCCGTCATCGGCTACCTGTCGCTCGGCGTCGGAGGCGCCCTGGCCGTCGGGGGCTTGGTCGCCCTGCTCACCGCGCCGTCTCTGGACAAATACGATCTGGCGCCCAGCGACGCGCTCACGCCGGAGCTCTCGCTCTGGCCTTCCCCCGACGGTCTGCGGGTTGCCTTGTCCGGCCGTTTCTGAGCAGGCCCGCCGCCTGTAGGCGCTTCTGTGTAGCTTTGTCCTACATGCCCCCCACGAATCCCCGGCCGACAGCGAGCGATACATCGTTACCGCTCCACCCGATAGGATTGCGACCATGTTCTTCCAACGAGTTAGTGGACAAAAAACGCTTCCCACGCCTGAGACGGCAAAAGACCCGAATCTACCGGCTGTCAGTCTCCGCACGACCCAGGCCCTTACCGCCGTCCAAACGAGGATGAAGGGGCTCCGTTTGAGCGACCAGGAGCGGCTGCAGGGGGGCACGTTCGTCGGGCAGGTAGCTGCCGCCCGCTCAAGCGATCCGACGCTGGCGAACATGGGGCCGCGCCTCGACGCGCTGCTGGCCGATGGCCTCCACCGCAACCAGCGGGCGATCGACAAGGGATACCGATCGAAAATGCCGACAGGCAGCGTCATCGACCAGGCACTGACTCGCTACGCCTCCGAGGCGCACGCGCTCCTGCAGAGCAAGTTTCCAAACGAGGCTGGCGTTAAGCACGTGGGGGCGAGCTTCACCGCGGGGGAGCTTCCGTGGATCGAGGTGAACTATCTCTCCTTGCCCGACCCTGCGACGGCCCAAGCGCTGGAACAGAAGCTGCGCACGTTCGCGAACGAGAACGGGTATCCCGGCTTGCAGATCCGATCTCGGGAGCTGCCGATTCCCGGGTGGCACGCTCGACGTTAGTCGGCGCGGCCACCTCCGGCGCGGCCGGCCGGTGCTTGGGAGCGAACTGAATGGGCCACCGCAGGCAGTTGCTCCTCGGCGTGCCGCAAGCACTCGTTGCGCCGGTCGTCCGAAGACGGCCCGGTGGGGTGCTCGTGGCGGCGCGCTGGCCCACACGTGGCAGCGTCGCCTCGACGTGAGCGCCCGTCTCCAGCGCTCGCCGCGTCGTGCAGGTACCGCTGCACTTCCAGCTTCACCCGCGCAGGGACTCGCCCTCGTTCTGCTCGCCCACCCCCCACCTCGCCCGTCGCCGGCCGCGGGCAGGTGTACTCGGCAGTGCTGACACTCGCGGTGCACCCTGTTGCGCTGTGCACCAGCTGACCGCCGACGACCGAGTAGCTGCGGTGCGCATCCACGGCGACGTCGGGCTTCGTTCACCATCAAGCGCGACGCGGAGCCACGGGTCATCGGCGCCGGCGTGGCTACGTCGAGAAAGCGCGGGTCAACCGCGAGCGGTGATACAGCTGGCCCCCAGCGACGCGCTGACGCCGGAGCTCTCGCTGTGGCCTTCCCCCGACGGTCTGCGGGTTGCCTTGTCCGGCCGCTTCTGAGCAGGCCCGCCGCCCCGCAAGAGGCCTTGCCAAGTCGGCCCCTGGGGGACATGAATGGGTGGCTTTTCGCTTCTCGTGGGGCCGACGAGACGGTTGAAAGAAGCACGAGCGAACGCGTGACGCGCATGACCGCCCAAATCCTTTCCTCGTGGACACGTGTGGCCCTGGTCCTGGTGGCGCTGGCGGCCGTGGGGTGCGATCGCCCGCGGCTCATCGAAGCCCTGCCGCCGGACCTGCGCATCGACACGTTCATTCAGCAGGCCGCCTCGAAGATCGACGTGCTCTGGGTGGTGGACAACTCGGGCTCCATGGCGCCGAGGCAGGACAACATCGCGCGGAACTTCCAGGCCTTCATGGAGGCGTTCACCAAGAACGCCATCGACTACCGGCTGGCCGTCACCACCACCGACATCTTCCGCGATCGCGGCAAGCTCGTCGGCACGCCCAAGGTCATCAGCCCGCAGACGACCAACCCCGTCAGCGCGTTCGGCAACAACGTGAAGGTCGGCATCATGGGCAGCCCGTACGAAGCGGGGCTCGAGGCGGCGCGGTTGGCGATCGAGCTGCAGAAGACGGAGAACGCCGACCTGCTGAGCCGCTGCAAGGCGTCCTGCCGCATGGGCGACACCAACTGCACCACCAGCTGTGAGACGCGGCTGGCCTACCCGTTCCTGCGCGACGACGCGTACCTGTACCTCATCTTCGTCACCGACGAGGAAGACCGCAGCGACTACGACGTGCGCTACTACTACCGCTTCTTCGAGACGACGAAGGGCATCGGCAACGACGGCACCGTCACCACCGCCGCCATCATGGGGCCCAAGGACAACGGCTGCGGCGCCACCGAGGGCACCCGCTACCAGGCCATGTCGGATCTGACCGGCGGCGAGGTCGGCAGCATCTGCGACCAGAACTTCTCGACGACGCTGCGCAAGCTCGCGAACAACGCGGTGGGGCTCAAGCGCAAGTTCCAGCTCCAGCTCAAGCCCGCGGTGAACACGCTGGAGGTGCGCGTGCGCTACGCGTGCAACTCCACCGACCAAGACTCGCTGCGCGCCTGCGCCAAGCTCGACCGCACGCAGTGTGAAGGCAACCCCGGCGATTCGATGAACCTGGTCTGCACGGCGGTGCAGGGCGGGCCAGACGGCTGGAGCTTCGAGCCGGCGAACAACGTCATCTTCTTCGCGGGAAACTCGGTGCCGGGGCTCAAGTCGCAGATCGAGCTGCGCTACTACGAAGAGGGCAATGAGCCGTGAGCAGGCGCTGGCCCCGAGACACATGGCGGGTGGCGGCGGTCGGGGCCTTCGCGGGGCTGCTGCTGCTGGCCTGTGACAACCGCGGCGTGACGGAAGTGACGCCGCAGCTCGCGGTCCCCGGCGCGACGCTCGACTTCGGCACCGTGCCGGTGCTCAACGAGAAGAAGCTCGACGTGCCGATCGTCTCGGTGGGCCGCATCGACTTGACCGTCGGGAACGTGAAGCTCGCCAACGGTGACGCGGGCTTTCGCCTGGAGCGCTTGCCGGCCGAGAAGGTCCGCCCGGGCTTGACCGAGAACGTGGTGGTCGCCTTCGTCCCTCGGCGCGAAGAGACGTACCGCGACACGCTGACCTTCACGACGGACGACGTGCAGTACCCCAGCGTCACGGTCCAGCTTCAGGGGCAGGGCAGCACCCGGGCGATCGTCGACGTCATGCCCGCCACCGTCGACTTCGGCCGCGTGCACGAGTGCGGCACCGGCGTGGCGCTCTTGACGATTGGCTCCCGGGGGACGGCGGACCTCATCGTGCATGAGGTCGGCTTTACCGCCGACACGCCGCCGGGCTTTCAGTTCGTCGGCTCGACGCGGACGCCGGCGACGGTGCGCAGCGGCGGACAGATTCAGCTGACGCTTCGCTACACCGCGCAGGCCGGGGCCATGGGCGACGTGAGCGGCACGGTGCGCCTGGTCACCACCGACCCCGAGCGGCAGGAGGTGCTCGTGCCGCTGCGCGCCAGCATCAACCGCGCGCCGATCGCCACCATTGCGCCGGTCGGGAACGGCGCGCCGGGCTCGACGGTGAGCCTCGACGGCACCGGCAGCAGCGACCCCGACGGCCACACCCCGCTGAGCTACCGCTGGACGCTGCGCAGCAAGCCGTTGACGAGCACGAGCACGCTCGGCTCGCCCGACGCGGGGGTGACGGCGCTGCGGCTCGACCCCATCGTCCCCGGGGCCTACGAGGTGCAGCTCGACGTGCTCGACTCCTTGGGGGCCAAGTCGTGTGAGCCGGCGCGGGCCACCGTCGTCGCGACGCCGGCGCAGAAGCTGCTCATCGAGCTGTTCTGGGACAACGCGCAGACGGACTTGGATCTCCACGTGCTGCGCACGCCCATGTCCGCGCTCGGGACACCGCCGGACGACTGCTACTACCAAAACCGCACGCCGGACTGGGGCCTGCCCATGGACGCCAGCGACGACCCGCAGCTGCTGCGCGACGCGCTGACGGGCTACGGGCCGGAGCAGTTCGGCTACGTCAACCCCATCGACACGACGTACCGCGTGGCGGTCATCTTCGAGAACGACCACCTCGTGGCGAACCCCGCGAGCCGCGCGACGGTGCGCGTGTACCAGTACGGCGTGCTCAAGGCCGAAATCCCCCGCACGCTCGATCGCAAAGGCCGCATCTGGTCGGTGCTCGACGTCACCTGGCCCAGCGGTGACATTCGGGTGTTGCCGTGACCGCGCTGCGGCTGGCTCCGGTGGCGGCGGCCCTGGTGCTGCTCGCCTGTCCCCCTTCGAAGCCGCCGGTCGACGCCGGGGTGAACATGCCAGTCGTCATGGCGTGCGCCGACCGCGCCGACTGTGAGGGCGGCCTCATCTGCGGGGACGACAAGCGCTGCGGCAAGTGCACCAGCTCCGGGCAGTGCACGCTCAAAGAAGTCTGCCAGGCCGACGGCGGCGTCTGCGCCCTGCGCGCGGGGTGGGGCAACACCTGCGCCACGAACGACGCGTGCACCGCGGGCTCCTGGTGCAAGCAGGGCCTGTGCGTGCCTCGGTCCGACGTGTCGCTGTGCACCCAGGGCCTCAACAGCGAGTGCCCGCAGGGCGAGCGCTGCAACAAGGTGACGACGGTGTGTGAAGAAGACCTGGGCTGCTCGACGACGGCGGACTGCTCCGCCGGCGAGACGTGCAACACCGGCAGCCGGCAGTGTGTGCCGCGCTGCACGGTGGACACGCAGGCTCAGGTCTGCGCCGCCGGAGAGCGCTGCGTGGGGGAGCTCTGCGCGCAGTGCGCGAGCAACGTGGAGTGCGGCATCGGCCTGGTGTGTGACGCCGCCGGCCGGTGCACCGCGGGTGAGCGCTGCTACACGGACCGCGACTGCCGGGTGCCGCTGGTGTGCTTCCTGGCGACGGGCGCGTGCCTGATGAAGCAGCCGCCCTGCGTGTCCGACGACAACTGCCCCGCCAACGAGCGCTGCGACGTGCGCGCCGGCCGCTGCGTGTCGCGCACCTGCCAGCCGGACCGCTACGAGCCCAACAACGAGGCGATGCGCGCGTTCACCGTCACGTCCGGCAGCTACCGCGACCTGACGCTCTGCATGGGCGACGTGGACTGGTACGGCATCACCCTGGCGCGAGGCGATCAGCTCGGCGTCAACGTCGACGCGGACCCGTTCAGCGAGCTCAACTTCAGCACCGTCATCAAGGACGCCATGGGGCGCACGGTGGCGGCGGGGCGCCTGCTCGTCAGCTACGTGGCGCCGACGGCGGGGCGCTACACCGTCGTCATCTCCAGCATCGACCCGTTCCAGACGTACGACGTGACGTACCTACTCTCGCGCGGCACCCCGTGCGACGACGACGTGCTCGAGCCGAACGACGTGCCCACGCAGCCGACCATGCTCAACGCCCAGCCGTCGGCGGACGGGCAGATCTGCCCGCAAGACGTCGACTGGTTCCGCGTGCAGACGTCGACCGGGCGGGGGCTGACCGCGTCGCTCACCAACTACGACTCGGGGCGCGGGCTGCTCGAGGTCTGCGTGTACACCGCAGACGGCATGAGCGAAGTGCAGTGCAGCGACGCGCTCAACCCCGTCGTCACCTTGCCGGCGGCCCTGGCCGCGGGGCAGGCTTTCCTCATTCGGGTGGCAGGCAGCACCGAGCGCGTGGCCAACGCGTACACCGTGTCCGTGGAGTTCCCATGAGCAAGCTGCGTCTGTCCGTTCTCTTGGTGTCGGCCGCGGTGCTGGGGGCCTGCCCACCGGTGACGGGGCGCTTCGACGCCGGAGAGCTCGACGCGGGCGCTGAAGATGCGGGTGGTGAGTTCGAGTTCGACGCCGGGCTCGACGACGCAGGGCAGCGGCCAGACGCCGGTCCTCCTCCGGAGCTGCGGGTGCGCCGCGTGCTGCCGCCCCGAGGCCCCGCCGGCGGAGGCACGTCGGTGGTGCTCGAGGGCACGGGCTTCATTCGCGACTTCGCCACGAGCGGCCCCGCGGCCAAGCGGCTGTCGTCGATTCGCTTCGGCAGCAATCCCGTCGTCGACTTCCAGGTCATCGACGACGGCCTCATCGAGCTGCGCGCGCCTCCGGGTGTGGTGGGCAGCGCGAGCGTCACCGTGCAGAACCCGCTGGGCCGCGTCGTCTGCAACGGCTGCTTCGCGTACTACGACGAGCTCGTCGTCACCGGCTTCACGCCGCGGCAAGGCCCGGTGACGGGCGGCACGGAGGTGACGTTCACCGGCCAGGGCTTCACCGCCGACACCCAGGTGCTCTTCGGCGACTCGGCCAGCCCGCGCATCACCGTGGTGAGCCCAACGCAGCTCAAGGCCGTCACGCCGGCGAACGTCGGCACTTCCCTCGTGGTGGACGTGAACGTCTACGACAAGACCGGCGCGTCGAGCCTGCGCCGCGCGTTCTCGTACCTGGCCACGCCGCGCGTCACCCGTATCAGCCCCGTCACTGGGCCGCTCGCTGGCGGCACCAGCGTGACGCTGTACGGCCAAGGCTTCACCGGCACCACGCAGGTGCGCTTCGGCACGCAGGCGGCGACGAGCTTCACCGTGCAGAGCGCGACGGAGCTGACCGCGGTGAGCCCCGCCAACGCCAGCGCGGGCGCCGTGGACCTGTCGGTGGTGACGCCGGTGGGCAGCTGGACGACGCGCGGCGGCTTCACCTACGCCGAAGACAACGGACCGCTGCAGGTGTTCAGCGTGGTGCCCCACGTCGTCCTGCCGGGTGACGTGGTGACGGTGACGGGCCAGGGCTTCGGGGCCCAGCCGACGGTGACGCTCGGGGGCCGGCCGGCGACGGTGCAGCAGGTGAGTCCCACCGCGCTGACGGTGCTGGTTCCGGAGCGCCAGGGCGCGCCTCGAGTGGCCGACGTGGCCGTGACGGACGGTGCGCTGACGCAGACGCGGGCGGGCGGCCTCACGTGGCGAGCCCAGCTCAGCGGGCTTGCGCCGGATGCGGGGACAACCGCGGGGGGCACGGCGGTCACGGGGCGAGGGAGCGCGCTGCCGCCCATGGCCGAAGTGACGGTGGGGGCGTTCGCCGCGACGCAGGTGGCGGTCAGCGGCGAGGCGCAGGTGTCCTTCACCACGCCGCGCGGAGCGTCGGGGCCGGGGTCCACGGTGGTGCTGCGGGAAGTGGGCGACCCGGAGAACGAGGCCGTGTTGCTGAACGGCTTCCTCTACGAAGCGCCGCTCGCCATCGGCCGGGTGCAGCCGGAGCGCGGCGCCATCGCCGGGAACACGCTGGTGACGGTGCGGGGCGCGGGCTTCGGTGACGCGACGGTCGTCTTCTTCGGGGCGGATCGCGCGAAGGACTTGAAGGTGATCGACGCGCACACCGTCACCTGCCGCACGCCCAAGGGCACGGTGGGCACGGTGGACGTGCGGGTGCAGCGGCTGGCGCAGATGGACACGCTGAGCGGTGGCTTCAGCTACTTCGATCCGCGCAGCATCTCCGGCGGGCTGTCCGGCGGGCCGCTGGTCGGCACGCTCAACGTGACGGTCCTCGACTCGACGCAGGGCAACTACGGCGCGCCGATCGCCGGCGTCACCGTCATGCTGGGGCTCGAGCCGTCCACGCCCTTCCAAGGTGAGACGGACGCGCGCGGCCAGCTGACCTTCTCCGACCCGTCGCTGGTGAAGGCGCAGGTCGTCACCGCGTTCAAAGAAGGCTTCGAGCTTGTGACCGTCACCGAAGTCAACGCCGAGAACCTGACGGTGTTCATGGCGCGGACGGGTGGGGGAGAGCCTTCGAGCGGCCAGCCGCCACCGCCGCCGCCGCCCTCGCAGATTTCCGGGCGCGTCACCGGCTTCAAGTCGCCGCGGCCGCTGCTTCCGGGCGAGTCGCTCGAGGCCCGCGTCTTCGTCGCGCAGACGTCGCTCTTCGCTTCGGCCCCGTTCCGCGGCGCGCCGACTCGTCGTGGGGAGACCTGGAAGCTGGGCCAGGACGGCGCGCGCTACCTGGTGTTCACCGGGGCGGGCCTGCGCGCGGTGTACGCGGTGCTCGGCATTCTGGGTGACACCGGCGAGTTCCGGCCGGTGGCCATGGGCGTCAAGCGCGGCATCGCCGCCTCGCCCGACCAGCCGGCCGTCAACCGCGACATCGTCCTCGACATGCAGCTCGACCTCACCGTGCCCATCACCATCGACGGGGCGCTCACCTTCCCTTCGAACAACCCCTTGGGCGGCGGGCGCGCGCCGGGCCTCAACCGTGTCTACGCGTGGCTCGACTTGGGCGCTGAAGGCTTCATTCCCAACCCGGAGAACTGGGCCGCCGGCACCAGCGGCGAGTCGTCCGTCGCTGGCACGCAGACGGCGCTGACCTTCCCGTATTTTCCGCAGCTCGACGGCTCGAACTTCATCTTCATGAGCGAGACCGAAGGCCCGCAGGTGTACCCGGTCAGCTACTACTTCCGTCGGCAGCCGGGCCCCATGCGGCCGGGCGTGACGATTGGACCGCTGCTCCCCGGCCCGCAGCTCCGGGAGCCGGTGGGCGCGTTCACCGGGCGCATTAGCTGGACGTTGGAGCCCGGCGCGGTGCCGAACCTGCACAACGTGCAGATCGTCAAGCAGACGCTCGCGGGGCTGACGACGCTGTGGAACATGGTGCTGCCGGGTACGGAGACGCAGGTGGTGCTGCCGGCGCCGGCGGTGCAGGCGCTGCGCACGGCGGAGGCGGGCAACCAGCTCTTCGTCCTCATCTACTCGTCGCGCGCGCCCAAGTTCTCGTACAACCAGTGGACGTACGACACGCTCAGCGGCGTCAGCTGGTCGAGCTTCACCATCGCCGTGTCGCCGGCCTTCACCCCATGAAGTGGTGGGGAATCGGCGTCGCGCTGGCGCTCGTCGCGTCGTGCAAAGACACGACGCTGGGCACGAAGGGCTGCGTCGAGGACAAGGACTGCGGGGAGCCGGCGTCGGCGTGGCGCTGTGAGAGCCAGTCCGGCGCCTGTTACTGCCGCACCAACCAGGCCTGCCCGGCGGCGCAGTTCTGCAACATCGCCGGGTTTTGCCAGGACCGTGCGGGCTGCGAGAAGAACGCCGACTGCTTGGATCCGTCGCTCTTCTGCGAGACGACGAGCGGCACCTGCCAGTCCCGCGGGCGCTGCTCGTCGGATCTGCACTGTGGCCTGGGCGAAGTCTGCGACGTGGCGCGCGCGCGCTGCGTCACCGGGTGCCGCACCAGCGGAGACTGCCCAGGCACGTCCTGCCGCTGCGGCGACGACGCCTGCCGGTGCACCGCCACCACGCCCGAAGGCCGCGCGGCCTGCCGCATTGGCGAGTGTGACGCCACGTTCTGCGAAGACGAGCGCTTCTGCCGGTTCGGCGAGCGCTGCGCGCCCAACCCAGACGCCGGCTTCCCCAGGAACACCTGCTTCTCGGACTACTCACCGGACACGCGGCCCTACTGCGACAACTGCACCTTCGGTGGCGGGGTGTCGGTGTGCGGGCGCGGGGCCAACTACTGCCTCATCGACACGCGCAACCCCGGCAACTTCTTCTGTGGAGCGGACTGCGACGAAGGACAGAGCTGCCCCCGCGGCTACGCCTGCCAGGAAGTCATCGTGGTGCAGACGCAGTGGGCGTGCAGCCGCAGCAACCCCGGCTGCCCGACGAACGGCGCGCTCCCGTGCACCACCGACGCCATGTGTCCCCACGGCGGCACCTGCGTGAAGCCAGCAGGGCAGACGGCGGGCTTCTGCGCCGGGCGCTGCTCCATCGACGAAGGGGACGACAACGGCTTCTGCAGCTGCCTGGTGAGCGCGGACTGCGCGCAGGAGAGCTGCTCGGCAGGAGAGTGCTCCGTGTCGCGCAAGCGCTGCGTGACGGACAGCGACTGCCGCGGCATTCGCTGCGTGGACTTCCAGGGAGGAGGCGGCTGTCTCATCGGCAGCAACTGCGCGCCGAACAACGGCCTGTCCTGCGGCGAGGTGCGCTGAGGGCCGTTGCCCCCAGGGGCCGCTCACTCCGCGAACACGGCGGCGATGCCGGCGAGATCGTCTCCACCCACGAAGTCGACGCCCGCGCTCCGCGCCAGCCGCCACCACGGCTTCGTCTCGGGGCAGCCGAACAGGCGCAGCGTGCGGCCCTTGGCGTGCGCGCCGTTCACCAGGTTCTCGAGCTGGCGGACCTGCGCCGCTGGTGGACTGCCCACGCCGTTCCAGCTGAAGAACGCGCCGTAGCTGAGCGCGTAGGCGGTCCACCGCGCGTCGGCGGGAGGATCGTCTGGCCGGTACACGTTGCTGTCTTGCGCGTACGGGCGCGGGCCGGGCCGGGCGGCGAGCGCGCCCTTCGCCGCCGCGTCGCCGGTCAACAGCACGGTGACCGGGCCCGGCGTGGGCGCGCCGTCGTCGCGGAGCTGCGTGAAGAGCGAAGGGAAGGCCGCCAGCTGCTCGACCAGCAGCGCGCGCAGGCGCTCGTCCCCCTGCTTCAAGTCCAGCCACAGGAAGAACGGCCGCCCGCCGTCGAGCACCGAGCCCTGCGTGGCCACCCGCGCGGCGAGCGGCTCCAGGTACAGGGCGCGCAGCGAACCCTTGAACGGCGCGCCGCCGTGCGAGACGCCCACGTCCGCGCCGTCGAGCCAGACGTCGGCTTCGACGCTTTCGAAGCCCTGCGCCAGCGCGTCGAGCAGCGGGCGGGCGTGCTCGTAGTCGTTGTGCGCGTGCTTGAGCGGCCGCGTGCCTCCGTCGGGCGCCGCGACGTCCGGGAGCACGGGCTGGCAGGCCGCCAGCAGCAGCGAGGTGAGGAGCGGGAGCGCGAGGCATGGGGAGGGGCGCACGGGCAGGGCGCATAGCGCGGATCTCGGCGCGCGCGCGTCCGACGGCCGACCTTCACCCCATGCGCTTCACGGGATTCAAGAAGATCGGCATGCCGCGCTTGTTGCTGTACAGCGGCCGGTAGCGGTCGGTGTTGTACATGGACGGCACGTCGACCTTTCGGGCGCCCAGGTCCGGCGGTGGCAGCGGCACCAGGTCGTACTTGCCGTCGACGACGCTGGACATGAGCCCGCCGCGCCCTTCGAAGATGGCTTCGAGCGCCATGGTGCCGAACGTCGCGGCGACGAGCTTGTCGATGAAGTCCGGGTCGCCGGAGCGCAGGTCGTACGTGAGGTCCGAGACGATGCACTCTTCACCCGTGCGCCGGTAGAACTCGTCGTTGAGCACCTGCGCGACGCTCGCCTTCTTGCGCCGGCCCAGAATGTCCGGCGGCCCGTACTCGAGCGGCTCGTAGCCGTGCCAGCTGGCGCCTTCGGACAGAATGACGAGCGCGTAGTTGCTGGGGTTCTCCCGCTTCTCGGCGAGCAACAGCGACATGAGCTTGTCCAGGTCCACCGGGAACTCGGGAATGACGCAGCGGTTGGACGTGGCGTGCGCCGAGTAGAGCGCGGTGAAGCCCGCGTCTCGCCCGAAGATGCGGAAGATGCCGATGCGCTCGTGGGAGCCGCAGGTCGTGCGCTGCCGGTCGATCGCCGCGGTCGCTCGGGTGATGGCCGTGGAGAAGCCGATGCAGTACTCGGTGTGCTGCACGTCGTTGTCCATGGTCTTGGGAATGCCGATGACGCGCACCCCCCGCCGGCTCAGCTCCGCCGCCGACTTGAGCGTGCCGTCGCCGCCGATCGCCACCAGCGCGTCGATGCCGATGCGCTCGAGGTTGACCAGCACCTGCTCCGTCAGGTCGTACGCGGTGCCGCCGCTCGTCTCCTTCTTGGGCCACGGCTTGTCCTTGAGGTGCTCCGGCAGGTGCTTGACGCGGGAAGGGCCCACCCGCGTGCTGTGGAGGACCGTGCCGCCGGTTCGATCGATGGTGCGCGTGTTCTCTCGGGTCAGCTCGGTCAGGTACCGCGCCTTGCTCGCCGCGTCGTCCAGGTTGACGTGGGTCAGCCCTTCGAAGCCGCGGCGCACGCCGGTGACGGCCCAGCCGTGCTCGGCCGCGCGGTGCGTGACGCTCTTGATGACGGAGTTGAGCCCCGGGACGTCGCCGCCGCCGGTGAGAATGCCGATGCGTTTCTTCCGCGTCATGACGGCCGCTTGTTAGTCGAACTGGCCGCGCTTTCCCTTCGCCCGTGTCGGGTCCGACCGAAAGGCCGACCAGGTGTGGGCAGGTGCGTGCGCGTGTCGGCACGGCTATGGGGCTTCTCGCTCGCACGGAGCGCGGGCCTGGTACCATGCGCACGCCGTGGCCGGAGACGGGAGCCCTCAGACACCGAGTGGAAACTGCCGCGTCCTCTTGGTGGACGACGCGCCGTTCGCGTTTCGCTTCTTGGGCTCCATGCTCGAAGAGGCGGGCCTGGGCCACCAGCTCGAGTGGAAGAGCGGCTTCGAAGACGGGCTCGAGGCTTTGCGGACCGGGCGCTTCGACGTCTGCTTGCTGGACTACCAGCTGGGCGAGCGCAGCGGGCTCGACTTTCTGCGCGCGGCCGTCGCTGCGGGGCTGCGCACGCCGATCGTCATGCTCACCGGCCAAGGCCACCGTGACGTCGACATGGAAGCGCTCGCCGCGGGGGCCGCCGACTACCTGGTGAAGGGTGAGTTCAGCGGGGCCATGCTGGACCGCGTGCTGCGCTACGCCGTCGAGCGGCGTCGGGTGACGGACGCGCTGCGCGACTCGGAGCAGCGCTACGCCCTGGCCGTGGAAGGCGCCAACGACGGCCTGTGGGACTGGCAGGTGCCCGAAGGGCGCATCTACCTGTCGAAGCGGTGGAAGGAAGTGCTGGGCTTCGCCGAAGGGGAGCTGCCCAGCGCGCTGGCCAGCTGGTTCGAGCGGGTGCACCCCGAAGACGTCGACAGCCTGCAGTACGAGCTCGACCGGCACACCCACGGCAAGACGCCGCACCTCGAGCACGAGCACCGGCTCAAGCACAAGGACGGCAGCTGGCGCTACGTGCTGGTGCGCGGCAAGGGCGTGGTGGGGCCCGACGGCAAGGCAGTGCGGCTGGCCGGCTCGCTCACCGACGTCACCACCGCGCGCAACCACGACGCGCTCACCAAGCTGCCCAACCGCGTCATGTTCTTGGACCGGCTGGAGTACCTGTTCCGCCGGCTGCGGAGGGACCCCGACTTCGGCTTCGCGGTGCTCTTCATCGACCTGGACCGCTTCAAGAACGTCAACGACAGCCTGGGCCACGCCGCCGGCGACGCGCTGCTCGTCGACATCGCTCGGCGCCTCGAGCAGTGCGTGCGCGGCGTCGACATCGTCGCGCGGCTGGGCGGCGACGAGTTCACCGTCGTGCTCGACGCGGCGCGGGAGCCCGACGGCGCGGTGCGCGTGGCCCAGCGCATCATCGACGAGCTGGGCCAGCCGTTCACCGTCGAAGGCCGGCAGGTGTTCACCGGGGCCAGCATCGGCATCGCGCTGGCGGCGCCCAGCTCCGACCCCTTCGCGCTGTTGCGCGACGCGGACACCGCCATGTACCGCGCCAAGGCCGAAGGCAAAGGCCGCTACGCCATGTTCGACGCCGCCATGCGCGAGCGCGCGCTCAAGGTGCTGGCGGTGGAGTCCGGCCTGCGCAAGGCGGTGGACGAGAAGCGCCTGGAGATCGTCTACCAGCCGGTGCTGCGCGTGGCCGACCGCTCGCTGGCGGGCTTCGAAGCCCTGGTGCGCTGGCGCGGCGACGACGGCCGGCTCATCGCCCCCGGGGACTTCATTCCAATCGCCGAAGAGACGGCGCTGGTCGCGCTGGTGGACATGTATGTGCTGCAGACGGTCTGCGCGCAGCTGGGCGGCTGGGCGTCGCGGGGGCTCTTGGGCGGCCGCGCCTTCGTGTCCGTCAACGCGTCTCGGCGGCACTTCGCGCAGGTGGGCTTCGCCGCGCAGGTGGGCGCCGCGCTGGCCACGCACGGCGTGCCGTTCGGCTGCTTGAAGCTCGAGGTGACGGAGTCGGTGACGACGGACGCCGGCCCGCAGGCGCAGGCGGAATGTGAGGCGCTGGCTCGGCTCGGCGTCGACTTGGTGGTGGACGACTTCGGCGTCGGGGCGTCTTCCATCGCGTCGCTGCAGCAGTTCTCGTTCAAGGGCCTCAAGGTGGACCGCTCGTTCGTCAGGCACCTCGACGGTTCCGACAAGGGCCGGGCGCTGGTGCGCGCGACGGTCGAGCTGGCCCGTGCGCTGGGGCTGTCCGAGACGGCCGAGGGCGTCGAGACCGAAGCGCAGCACCACGCCTTGCTCGCGCTGGGGTGTGAGTTCGCGCAGGGCTACTTGTACGCGCGGCCGCTCCCGCTCGCCGAGGCCGAAGCCTGGCTGCGAGCGGGACGCGCGCCGTGACCGGAAGGGGGCGCCCTTCGCTCGCCGCGGTCCGGACGTCACGCGCGACGACGCGCTGGGACGCTAGGTGCCCGGTGGCCTTCGGCGGACGTGGCGCTCACCCACGTCGGCGCTGACGGGCGCGTCCGGCTCGAGGCGGCCCAGTCGGGCTCGAGCCGGCGGCCTTCAGCACCCCGTCAGAGCGCGCAGCTGCCGAACTGGAGCGACGGCGCGAACACCTGGCACGCGCCGCCGTCGGGGCAGCCCGTCGCCGTGGTGCAGAAGTGCGCGCAGACCCCCAGCCCGGAGCAGAACATGTTGTGGCCACACTGCGAGCTGGCGTCGCAGGGCTGGGCGCGCACGAAGGGGCCGTCCCACTTGCAGTACGGCCGGAACTCACCGGTGGGCAGCGAATAGAAGATGGAGCAGGACTCCTGCGCGCTGCAGCCGCCCGCCGCAGGCGTGCACGTCGACGCGGTGCACTGGCCGGTGGCCGGCACGGTGCTCGACGCGATGCAGGCTTCACCTGACCGGCAGTCCGTCTCGCCGCGGCAGGGTTGCTGGCACACGTTCGGGCCTTCGAGGCGCGCGTCGCAGGCCAGCCCGCCAGCGCAGGTGTCGGTCATGCCCTGTTCGACGCAGGCCTGCCCCAGCCCGGCGTCACCCACTTGGGCTCCGCAGCGCCCGGCGAGGCCGGCGTCGGTCGAGACCAGGCGGCACTTGGGCGTGAACGAAGGACAGCTGGGCATGGCCATGTCACAGCCGCTGCTGCACAGGTCGTCGCAGGACTCGCGGCCTCCGCAGCGGAACGGCACTTCGCGCCCGTCGGTGCACACGCAGGTGCCCCGCCGACGGTGCGCCGTCGTCGCGCAGCTCGTCGCCGAAGGAGCGCTGTCCGACTTGCACCACCAGTTGGTCTCCCCCGCGCACTGGCCACCGTCGCACACGCCGCCGTCGCAGCGCACCGCCGAGAAGCCCGTGTTGCACTGGCACCCGCCGGACACGCAGGCGCTGTCGGCGATACAGCGGCCGCCGCCTCCACAGGACGGTCCCCCTCGGTCGAAGAGGCCGCAGAAGCTGCACTCGCCCTCGTCGCGGACGCTCTGGCAGCTGGCGGGGCCCGGGGTTGGCCCGTTGACGCAGGCCTTGGCTCGCGTCGGCCAGAAGTCCTCGCAGCGCCCCGCGGCGCAGCTGCCCGTGCCGGTGCAGGGCGTCACGCAGAACGAGCCACCGTCGAGCCGCGCACACGTCGTTCCCGACGCGCAGCTCGTGCTCGCGCAGGACTCCAGGCAGAGGCCGAGCACGCAGCTCTTGCCGCCGCTGCACTGGGTCGAGGTGGTGCACCCGGGCGCGCCGCCAGTGCCGCCCGTGCCCGCGCTGCCGCCAGTCCCCGCGGTGCCGCCGGCTCCGGCGCT
>JALHOS010000046.1 GCA_022842905.1 Myxococcaceae bacterium
TCACCGCGGGCGCGGCGACCGGCATCATCTGGTGGACGACCTGGGTCGGGGCCTGGGGGCCGCGACGAATCGAGAGGTGCTCGCCGTTCGCGCGCCAGTCGAAGCGGGTGATCTCACTCGCCTCGAGGATCTCCACGATCTGCCGGAGGGCTTCCACGTCCAGGTTGGAGCGCGTGGCGCCGTCGCTCGACGGCTTGGTCTTCTTGTCAGCCATGTCGTTGGTACTCGCTTCGTGGGAAGGAACGGGTGGGCGCTTTAGGCGGTCGCGGTGCGGGTCAGGTACTTCCCGTCGCGCGTGTCGATCTTGAGCACGTCGCCTTCGTTGATGAAGAGCGGCACGTTGACCACGTAGCCGGTCTCGAGTGTCGCCGGCTTCTGCGCGCCGGACACGGTGTCACCACGGACCCCGGGGTCACACTTGGTGACCTTGAGCTCGACGGCGTTGGGCAACGTCACGCCGATCGCCTTGCCGTTGTAGAAGAGCACCGACGCGTTGATGTTCTCCTTCAGGTAGTTCTTCGCTTCCCCGAGGATCTCCGCGGTCAGGAACGTCTGCTCGAAGCTCTTCTGATCCATGAAGTGGAACTCGCTGCCCTGCTCGTAAAGGTACTGCATTTCCTTCTCTTCGATGTCGGGCTTGTCCACCTTGTCGCCGCTCTTGAACGTGCGCTCGATCACGCGGTCCTTCAGCAGGTTCTTGATCGTCGTGCGCACGAAGGCGGAGCCCTTGCCGGGCTTGACGTGCTGAAACTCGAGGATCTCGTAGGGTTCGCCTTCGATCTCGATCTTCAGCCCTTTGCGGAACTCCGACGTGTCCAACACTCCGGCCATGGCGCGCTTCCTTGTGGTGACGAAAAGAGGTGGCGGCCGTCTCTAGCCCCACCCCCAAGTCCCGGCAAGCAAGCTGTGCGGCGAAACGCTAGAGGTCGGCGGCCAGCAAGGGCGCGTGGATCCGCAGCGAATACCGGGCCTTGCCGTAGTTCCCCGTGGGCAGCAGCGCGAGCACCACGAAGTACTCCGGCGTCACCATGCGCATGAGCGTGATGAGCTTCTCGGTGTTGACGGACAGCTCGGCGACCTTGCCGGTCTTGAGCGTCTCGGCCGTGGACTTCAGCTGGCTGAGCACGTTGCTGAACTCGACCAAGGCGGCCTGGAGGTCGAGCTCGTCGGCGACCTGGGGCTTGCCTTGGTGGGTGTCCACGGCGATGCCGTCGAAGCCCATGACGGAGCAGGCGATCGCCCCGTCGACGGTGGTGACGATCTTCTCGAGGGTTTGGGCGAAGGCCATGGGCGGGTGGCTCTACGGGCGGGTGGCTCTACGGGCGCGCGAGGCACTCTGCGTCCGTCATCGGGTCGCAGCAGGTGGGCGCGGAGAACTGGCCGGACGTGCCACACTCGGCGAGTGTGAACTTGTAGCCGTTCGGACCGGCGCCGCCGCGTGGGCACTCGCCGGACAGCCGGCGCTGGAGCCGAATGGGGAGCACGGCCTGGCCCGTGGAGATCCTCGTCCCCGAGCGCTGCAGCCGGCCGCGAACTTCGACGGTCACCTGCAAATTCACGACGTCCGCCGGGTTGTCAGACGCTGCAATGCCAGCGATGGCGTCCGCGGCCGCCTGCGTGAGCACGTTGTACGTCAGCATCAGCTCTTCTCGGCCGGTGCCACTCCCGGAAATGGGCAGCACCTCGGCCTTGATGCTGCCAATGGACGGCGTCGCTTTGTACGAGAGTGCCAGCTGGTCCATGAACGGCGCGTCGCGCGGCTCGGTGTCGAGCACCCGACCGTCGGAGCGAATGATCGGCTGCGCCGAGAACCCGTTGAGGCCCGTGATACCGATGCCAGCGAGGAACCGCGCACGGCCCGAGTTGACGTCGAGCGAGCCAGCGGCGAGCTGCACGTCGCCCTGGAGTTCGGCGAGGCAGTCACCCGCCTTCACGGGAAAGAACCCCCGCAGCTCCGTGGGCCCGGACGAAGGCGTGCAGGCGACGCCCAAAGACAACACACACAGCAAACACAGGGCTCGAAACATGGTTCTTGGCCTCACTGGTTCTGCGCGATCGACTGACGGTTGAGGATCCGCGGGGTGATGAAGATCAGCAACTCTTGCTTGGTCTCCAGCTCGCGGTTGTTCTTGAAGAAGAAGCCGAGGATCGGGATCTTGCTCAGGATCGGAACTCCGGACTGCGTCTGCGAGCCGGTGCGCACGTAGATGCCGCCGATGACCGTCGTGTCGCCGTCCTTCACCATGACGGACGTCTGCGCCTCCTTGCGCTGAATCGACGGCTGACCGTTCGCGCCCGTATTGGCCGGGTCGGGCTGGTTGTTCTGTGCGTTGATCTTCATGAGGACGCTGCCATCTTGGGTGATGTGCGGCGTCACGTCGAGGGACAGACGCGCTTCGATGAACTGCGTGTTCGCGCCGGCCGCGGAGACCTGGCTGAAGGGAATCGAGACACCCTGACTGATGCGAGCGGGCTCGTTGTCCAGCGTGGTGACCTTCGGTGCGGAGATCGTCTTCACGCTACCCTGGGCTTCGAGCGCCGAAAGTCGCAGGTTGAGCTGGAGCGCCCCGCCGGCGGACCCGAAGATGAAGCCGAGCGCGCCGCCGCGGCCGTCACCCGCGCCGACGGGCAAGCTCACGGCATAGTTCGGAATGGACGCCGTGCCCTGCGACGCGCCGCCTGCGATGCCACCGGCCACCGAGACCGTGTTCGGGAACACCAGGCCCGTCGGGTTCCCTGTCACGGGCGACATGTTGCCCTGACCACCCCACTGGATGCCGATTTCACGCTGGATCGTGGTGTTCGCCTCGACGATGCGGCTTTCGATCAGCACCTGAGGTGTCGGCGTGTCCAGCGATTGAACCAAGGACCGGATCTTCCCCATGTTCTGGGGGAGGTCTCGTACGATGAGGGTGTTGGTGCGGTTGTCCGTCGTCACCGTGCCACGGGCGCTGAGCACGTCACGCACGCGCTGCATCATCTCGTTCGCCAACGCGTAGTTCACCGGGACCAGCGCCATCTGGAGTTCCTGTGCCGAGTCCTGCGCCTTCTTGCGCTCGGCGCGGCTCTTGGCTTCCTCTTCCAGCTTGGCCAGCGGCGCGACGCGCACGATGGATCCCATCTCTTCCATGCCCAGGGCCTTGGACCTCAAGACGAGGTCGAGCGCCTGATCCCACGGAACGTTGCGCAGCCGCACCGTCACCTTGCCGGTCACGTCGTCGCCGACCACGATGTTCTTCTTCGAGATCTCGGCGATGATCCGCAGCAGGTTGTGAATGTCGATGTCCTTGAACTCGAACGAGACGCGCTTGCCCACGTAGCGCTTACGCTCCTGCGCCGGCGCGCTGCCCTCTGCCGTCTGGGTCGCCTCGGTGACGAACCCGCTGGTCTGGGCCACCGCAGCGGCTTGACGTTCCCCGCCCAGCCGCCACGTCAGTCCGCTCTTGCCCTGCTGCACGTCGTCGCTCAGCGGCTCGGCCGACGCCACGACGACGCGAACCTGGCTGCCGCTGGGTCCCGTCGCGCCAAACACGCTCACCATGCGCACCGGCGTATTGAGCGCCGACGTGTCCAAGCTCCGCTCCAGCTGCTTGCTGATGCGGGCGTTGTCGAGGACGAGCACCGCGCTCTTCGAGTCCGGACGCTCGACGCGGAACGCGGCCTTGCCGTTCAGCTTGAGCGCCACGCGCCCACCCTCTTCGGAGTCGGCGAAGGCGAAGTCGCGCACCTCGACAGCCGGAGCGTCCACCGCGTCCGGTGCCAACCTGACCGGCTGGCCGTCGATCTCGATCGACGGGTCGCCCTCGGCGACCGCGGGGCGATCCAGCGCCTGACGCTGCACCGCTACCACCAGCCCCTTGGAGCGCCGCGTCGCCTCGTACGCCACGGGCTCCATCGTCTCCAGCACGATGCGCAGGCGGCCCTCGTGTGAACCTAGGCGCAGGTCGCGCACCAGCGCGTCCTTCACTCGGGGCACGCGTGCCTTGTTCTTCACCCCATGCAGGTCGACGGCGATCCGCGGCGGGTTCTCCAACTGAAGGAGATCGAACTTCGCGATCTCACCGTCCGTCGTCAGCGTCAGGCTCCCCTTCTTGAACGCGAGGCCCACGAGCGCCGACGCCGGGTTCGCGACGGGCTGCTCGTCCGTCCGCGACGCCACGACTCCCGGCTCCGAGATCGAATTCGACTGCGGCTCGGCGGCCGCGACCTTCGGGGCGGCCTCGGTCGCGGGGCTCCCGACGGCAATGACGAGTGACGTTCCTTGGGCGCGCACGTCGTACTTGCTCGGGTTGTTGAGCCCGACCAAGAGCCGGCCCACCTCGGCGGTCGCGTCGGCGAACTGCGTCGCCACCACGCCCGTAACGGGCCCTTCACACGGGTGATTGCCCTTCACCGCCTTGACGTCACCTTCGGCGACGTCGACCACCAGGCGGTCGGGGTCACTCAGCCGAAACACGGTGAACACGGGCGGTCGCTCGGCCTGCACCACCACCTCGACGCCAGACGAACTCGCCTTGCAGCGAATCCCCGTCAGCGCGTTCGACGGTGTGGCGGCGACGCTCGACGCAGCCACGCAGAAGACTCCCAAACTCAGAAGACGCGTCATCGCTCGGATCTCTCTTTTCTGCACGCTCTGATCTTGCATGGCTCAGTCAACCTTGGCCTTCATGAGGTCCAGCGGGTCTCGCATTCGTTCGTCAACTTTCACGCAGGAATCCACCTTGTTGGGCTTCGCCTTGCCGTCCGGGCCCACGAAGAAGCTCGTCACGGTGATGCAGTTTCTGGAGATGGCCGTCACCTTGCCGCCGTTCTTGCCGACGCGGGAGTTGCGTCGAACCAGGTGTCCTTGGCCCGTGCGGTCCTCGAGCATGCCCATCGGGTTGGCGTCTCCCGACACCACCGCGACCAAGGTCAGCTCTTCGAGATCGAACTTGCACAGCGGTTCGTCACAATCCGCGACGACATTCGCAGCCTGGGTTCCCGTCGTCGGGGACGTGTTGGGGGTGAAGAGGCCCCGGAACGGATCGCGCTTGTTGAGCGGGTTGTACACGTAGTCTGCTCGCGCGCCGTCTTGGTTCGCGGCGACCCCGGCGTCCGCCTCGGCCTTCGGCTTGGGCTTGGGCGCCGGCGGAGCAGCGACCGGTGGCGCTGCCGCGGGTGCAGGCGTCTCGCCGCAGCCAGCAAACACCAACAGGCCCGCGATCACAGTCCAGACATGGCGACTCACGGCTTTCCTCCCTTGGCGCCAGCCTTCGCTTCGTTGAACCGGAAGGTCGTGGCCAAGAACTCCGACCCGAGCAGCACCCGGTCGTTCTTGGTTTCGGGCTTCGAGAGCCGAATGTTGGTGATATTCACGATCCGGCGCAGGTTGGACACTTCCTGCAGGAAGAGCGCGATCTCGTGGTAGTTGCCGACGACCGCCATCGCGACCGGCACCTTCGAGATGAACGAGTTCTCGGCGGCTTCCGGCTGCGGCGTGACCTTGGCTACCTCCAGCCCCGACTTGCGCCCGAGATCGCTGAGCTGGGCGAGCAGCTCTTCGATGTCCTTCTTCTCGGGCAGCTGCGTGAGCGCTTCTTGGAAGATCTGATCGAGCCGGTCCATTTCCCGGCGCTTCTCGTTGAGGTTGTCGGCGATCGCCTGCTTGCCGGCCAGCTCGGTCTCCTTGCTGACGAGCTCCTGGCCCTTCTGCTCGATGGACTCCTCGAGCGGCAAGAACACGAAGTAGGTCAGCGCCGCCGTCGTGAGCAGGACGATCGCCGCGACGATACCGGCCTTGGCGGCGACGGTGAGCTTGTTAATTCTGTCGATGAGCTGTTCCATGAGTGGTAGCGCTCAGATTGCGTAGTTGGCCGACATCGCGACTTCGAACTTCACGATTTTTCGATCTGTCTTGTTGTTGGCCGTCGCGGGGGCGTTGGTCTGTTCGCTCGACTTCAGCTCGATCCCCGAGAAGAAATACCCGAGGTCGTTGACGGCGAAGTCTTCCATGGCGCCTTCGCTCGTCAACAATTCGACACGCGCCTGAGGCGCCTCGCGCTTGCGCTCGACGACGCGCCCCAGCCCCTTCGGGGTCCAGACGATCGCGTTGAGGCCGCGCAAGAAGTCAGAGACGTCTTCGTGGCTCTCGGCGAGCCCCGTGAGCTTGACGCCACCCTTGTCCTCGACGAACTCGAGCACCTGCGCCTTCGGAGGAATGCAGGTCGCCAGCGCGTCCATCATGCGCACCGGCCCGCCCTTCTTCTTCTTGAGCTTCTCGAGCTCGTCGAGCTTCTGCTGCACTTCCTTGCGCTTCTTCTCGAGGTTGTTCACCTCGCCGATCACGCGGTCGAGCTCGGCGATGCGCTGCGCCGCGGCGTTCACGGCGTCGGTCTTCTTCTGCAGCTCCGCGTCGCGGGCGCGCCACCACAGGAAGTTGCCGCCCAGCGTCAGCAGCAACACGCCGACCGTCACCACCAAGAACTGGCGGCCGGCTTCCTTCTTCGCTGCCTGCCGCACCGGCAGGAGGTTGATCCGAATCATCATGGTCGTTGGCTCCCTTGGCCTTAGCTGAGCTTGTCGCCGGGTTTGCGGAGTGCGAGCCCGACGGCCACCGCGGCCTGGGGCGCCACGTCCATGATGAACGCAGGGTCGAACTTCCGGTTGTCGATCTCGATGCGCTTGAACGGGTTCAGGATCTCGACCGGCACGCCCACGCGGGACTCGATCGTCTTGAACAGCGCGGGGATCTTCGCCGAGCCGCCGGACAGGTAGACCTTGCTGAAGTTCGCGTCTGCAGCGGTACCTGCGTAGAAATCGAGCGAGCGCTGGATCTCACCGGCGACCTGCTCGGCCACCTGCCCCATCACGCGCTCGACGTCCTGAGGAACGACCGCGTCCGCATCGCCGCGCCCACCGCCGATCTTGAGCGCTTCGGCTTCTTCGTAGGACACGTTGAGCTGCTTCTGAATCTCTTCGGTGAACTGGTTGCCGCCGATCGTCACGTCGCGCGTGAAGGTCGTCATGCCGCCGGACAAGATGTTGATGTTGACGACGGCGGCGCCTGCGTTGATGAGCACGATCGTCTCGTTGCTCGGCACCTCGTAGTTGACGTCGAAGCAGTTCTGCACGGCGAACGCGTCGACGTCGACGACCACGGGGACCAGGCCCGCTTCGGTCACGACCTGGCTGTAGTCGTTGATCATGTCCTTCTTGGCCGCGACCAGCAGCACGTCCATCTGCCCGGTCGCGTCGTTGGCGTCAGGCTTGAGGATTTGCGTGTCGATGTTCACGTCCTTCATGTCGAAGGGAATGTGCTGCTCGGCTTCCCACTGGATCGCCTCTTCCAGCTCTTCCTGCGACATGCGCGGCATGGAGATCTTCTTGATGATCACCGAGTGGCCGCTGACGCCGATCGCGACGTCCTTGCCCTTGAGCTTGAGCTCGCCGATGAGCTCCTGCACGGCCTGGACGATGGCGGTGGAGTTCATCAGCGCGCCGTCGACGATCGCCTCCGGCGGCAGGGGCTTCATGCCGAAGCTCTGCAGCGCGTAGGAGACTTCGCCGCGCCGCCGCTGCTCCTTGAGCGAGATGAGCTTGACCCCGGACGAGCCGATGTCGAGCCCCAGCGCCAACTTGCCTTTCGCCATTGCGTACCCAGCCCTTCTTCGTGTCCAGCGCGCGAGACTCTAGGCGCACTTTCGCCAGTCCCAAGAAAACTGCTGATCAGTCTTCGAACACTTGGTCCTTGTCGGTGACCTTCAGGCCCAGCGCGAGGATGATCTTCCGCTTCGTGTCCACGCGACACGGCGCGCCCTTCTCCACTCGGTCGATCGTCAGCACCGAGACCCCAGCGCGCCGCGCGAGCTCAGCCTTCGACAGCAGCTGGCCCTCGCGCAGCACCTGCACTCGATTGGCTTTCTTGTCGTCCCCTTCCATGACGCGCGAAGCCTGGATCGCGGGCAGCGACAAGTCAACTTCATGGACCCTTCAGCACCATATCTTTGACACATAATTATGCATCAAAGAGCTGTGCGCCTACCGCCCACTGCGAGGCCGCGGTCAGTCGGCGTCTGGGTCGATTCCGTAGTCCCGCAGCTTGTACTGGAGGGCGCGCTGGCTGATCTCGAGCAGCTCGGCGGCGCGGGTGCGGTTGCCCTTGGTCTTCTTGAGCGCAGCGCGGATCAGCCGGCTCTCGAGCGCGGCGATTCCCCGCTTGATGGACAGGCTCTCCTCCGCGCCGACCTCGGCGGACGCCGGGGTCGAGGGTGACCACACTTTCTCGGGCAGCGCGTCGACGTTCACTTCGTCGCCGTCCGCGAGAAGCACCGCGCGCTCGACGGCGTGCTCGAGCTCACGGACGTTGCCTGGCCAGCGGTAGCCGCGCAGCAGCCCCATGGCCTCGGCGCTGAAGCCGCGCAGCGCTGGCTCGCGGTTGAACTGGCGGTTGAACCGCCGCAGAAACGCCTCGGCGAGGAGCACGACGTCCTCGCCGCGGTCGCGCAGGGGAGGTGCCTTGAGCGTCACGACGTTGAGGCGAAAGTAGAGGTCCTCTCGGAGTTCCTGCCGTTCGACCAGCTTCGCGAGGTCTCGCAGGCTCGCCGCGACCACGCGCACGTCGACCCGCTCGGGCCGCGGCTCTCCGACCGGTCGAACTTCGCCGTCGGCGAGGACGCGCAGGAGCTTGACCTGGGCTGCGGCCGGGAGCTCGCCGACCTCGTCGAGGAAGATCGTCCCGCCGTCGGCTTCGGTGAAGAGCCCACGCTTGGCCGTCTTCGCGTCGGTGAACGCGCCGCGGGCGTGGCCGAAGAGTTCCGACTCGATGAGCCCCGCCGGAATCGCTCCGCAGTTCACGGTGACGTACGGCTGCCCCGCGCGAGGCGAAAGGTCGTGCAGCGCACGCGCGATCAGCTCCTTGCCCGTGCCCGACTCGCCGGAGATGAGAATGGTCGACGACACCGGAGCGACGCGCACGATCTGTCGCTTGAGGGTGACCATGGCCTCGGACTGCCCAATGAGCTGGTCGAGCGGGCCCGCACCTTCCGGGCCGCGCAGCCGGCGGTTCTCTCGCACCAGGCGCGAGCGCTCTTCGGCCTTGCGCAGAATGAAGACGACTTCCTCGGGCTTGAACGGCTTCTGGACGAAGTCGAACGCGCCGAGTCGGACCGCTTCGAGCGCGAGATCTTTCGAGCCGTAGGCGGACATCACCAGCGTGGTGAGCTCCGGGTACTGCTCTTTGACCTTGGCGAGGAGCTGGAGCCCGTCGAGCTTTGGCATGCGCACGTCACACACCAGCGCGTCGAACGGCCGTGCCGCGAGTTCGCGCAGCGCTTCCTCGCCGTCGGCGACCGCGCGCACGTCGTACCCTTGGTCGGAGAGCACCAGCGTCAGCACGTGCCGCATCGACGGCTCGTCGTCTGCAATCAACACCGTTCTGAAGGTGCCCACGGCGCTCTCCGTTTCCGCGGCCCCAGCTCTCGCTTCAGGGCTTCGAGCCCTGACCCTGCTTGGCCGGCTCCGTGTCGAGCTGCTGATAGTACCGCCGCGTCCCGGCAATGGCCGCCGGATCCATGCCGCGCAGCTGGAGGTAGTACTCGAGGTCGGCCACCAGCCCGTCGGCCCGGGCTTGCTGCGCAGTCCGCAGAGCGATCATCACCTGCGCGTCGGACAGCGTGCCCGCCTCGAACGCCTCACGGAAGGCGCTGGCCGCCTTGTCGTAGGCGCCGTCGGCGCCGTGCTTGAGCGCTCGCTGCACAGCAGCGCGGCCTTCGAGCGCGCGAATTCCCGGGAGTTCACGCTGACACACCTGCTCGACCCGCGACCAGCCTGCCTCGTGCGCGACTCGAACACAGCGCTCCGTGAGGCGCGCCAGCCGGAGCTGCCGCAGCCGAGCCAGCAACTCTGCGCCCGCGGCGGCTGACAACGGCGTGGCCGGCACCTCGAACAACGGACGAAGCGGATCGTCGCCGGGTGCGAGTTCCTTGCCTTCGCCGCGCCCCGCACCGGTCAGCAAGGCCTGCACGTCGACGGTCCTCGGCTCGAGCGCCTCGAGCCGAGCCAACCGCTCCGTGTCGCTCAACTCCGTGGCGGCCAAGAACTTGTGGCCGCGCTGCCCCAGCGGCGAGGCGCCGAGTTCGTCGAACTTCGCCTTCGCCTTCGCGCGGTCAGCGTCTGCGAGCGCCAAGCGCCCTTCCACGTACGTCTTGAGGGCGGGAGGCAGCGCCTCGCCCCACTGGCTGAGCATGGCGCGGGCATCTGGCGAAGGCAGCGCAAAGGGCAGCAGCCCGTCCTTCGTGCCGAGGGCTGCCTCCACCGCGGCGCCGAGTAGGTCGGCGTCGGCGTTGGCGAGCTGAGAGGCGGTCAGCGCCCGCCGGGGGAGGTACCGCAGGTCCCGGCGCGGCGCCTGGTAGCGGAGGCCCCCGTGAAACTCGATGAGCGCGTTGTCGTCGGTGCTGACGGCGGCGCTCTCGGCCGGCACCCAGCCTGCCTCAGGCGAGGCCGCGGTCACCCTCGCCAGAAAGAAGCTCGCGCCAGGCTTGTTGACGTGCCCGGCGAATACCGGGTGCCCAGGCAACCGTTGGGCGCGGGCGGCGTCGAGCCGGAGCGGCTTGGGGCTGCCCACCAAGTAGAAGGCCCCGGCCTCGGGCACCCAGTACGCGATGAAGTGGGGGAAGGCCGTGGCAAAGGCGCCGAAGAGGCCTTCCACGGCAACGTCGTCCATCTGCCCTGCGCCGAACCAGGTCGAGAACACGCCGTCTTCTTTGAGGTTCTCGGCCGCGAGCAGAAAGAACTCCCGCGTGAACAGCGCGGAGGCGACCCAGGGGTGGGCCGGCATGGAGGTGATGAAGTCGTAGCGGTGCGGCGAGCGCCGTGACGACACCAGGAGGTGGTTCCGCGCGTCGTTCAGCAGCACTCGAACCCGCGGGTCCAACAGCGGGCTTCGCGTACCCCACAGGTGATCCACGGCGTCGAGCACGCCGCGCTCGAGCTCCGCGACGTCGAGGTGCTGCGTTCCCAGCTGAAGCAGCGCGTCCACGGTCCCACCCGCACCGGCGCCGATCACCAACCCCGTCTCGGCCCGCTCCGTGTGGATCCACGGCATCGCCGCGACGAGCGCCGACTCGAAGGGGTACGCGGGCGGGTACTCTCGCAACGAGCCCTGGCCCAGGCCGTTGAGCGCAAGGCCCCGTACGCCGTCGCCGAAGTCGCGCACCGAGACCGTCGCGATGTCGCCTTCGTGGAGAAAGGTGACCTGCTGTGCGTAGGCGCGGTGGGCGCGCAGAGTGGCGGCGAAGTCCGCCGCGTCGACGCGGTAGGTGAACTCCTTGGGATCGAACTGCCGATACGCTCCAATGGCCGCCACCACGAGGCTGACCTGTACGAGCGCGCGCACGCGCCGGCCTTCGCTCTGCAGCACGAGGAACGCGACGGCCGCCGCGCCGAGCAGCAGCGCGAGCGCGTACAGCGTCAAGTTGGAGCCGAGCTGCGGCAGGAGGACGTACCCTCCTACCACCGAGCCCGCGATGCAGCCCGCGGTGTTCCACGAGTACACGCGCGCCAAGGAGGTCCCCGCCGCCGACGCGCGGCGTTCGATGACGGCGACCAAGAGCGGGAGCGCCGCGCCGGACGCGGTCGTGGTGACGACGAGCGTGACGAAGACGGTCAGCAGGCGCAGGTGGTTGGTGGCGGGCACCGACAGCTTCGCTGCCACGACGTTCGCGTTCAGAAAGTCGAAGACGGAATAGGCCAAGCCAAACCCGCAGCAGCTCACGATCAGCAACACGAGCACCCAGCCGACGCTGCTGACCAGATCGGTCGATCGCTTCGCGACGCGCGCCGCCCAGACGCTGCCGAGGCCCACTCCGAAGAGCACCGCGACCAGGACGGAGCCGACACCGTAAGTCGTGCCGCCGACGTTGATGGCGAAGAGCCGCCCCCACACGACCTGCGCCGCGGTTGCGGCGAAGCCGCAGGTGACCGCGATCACCCCCGCCAGCCGAACCAGCCTGGCGTCGACCTCCGGCTCAGCGGCGACCGAGGCCACCGCAGGCGGCGAGGCGCGGCCGTCGTCCGCACGCGCACGCACGAACGCGATGCCCGCTACCAGGAAGTTGACGAGCGCCGCCACCAGCGTGCTCGAGAAAACGCCAAGATTCGGGAGGAGCCAGTACGTGACGAAGTACGCCCCGAGGAACGCGCCGAGCGTGTTGAGGCCGTAGATCAGCGCAGAGCCGCGGCCCGTCTCGTCGTCCTGCTCGATGACCGCGAGGCAGACGAAGGGCAGCGTGGCACCCATGAGGAGGGTCGGAGGGAGCAACAGCACCGCCGAGATGAGAAACCGCGCCACCAGCGCTCCTGGCCCGACCTCGGCCGGAAGGAAGGTCAAGGCCACGCCCGAGTGCTTCATGAGCGGGAAGAGCGCGAGCCCCAGCACACCGGTGGCCAGCTCCAATTGGGCATAGCGCCGCACGGGCTGGGTTTCGGCGCCAACGCGACGACCGGCCCACCGTGAGCCCATGGCCAACCCCGCGAAGAACACGGAGAGGACCGTCGCAAACGACAGGGTGGTGCTGCCCATGTTGAGCGCGAGCAGGCGTACCCACAACAACTCGTAGGCGATTCCCGAAAACCCTGAGAGCAGCAGCAGCCCGAGCAAGTACCGGCGGCGCACCGGCAGACCCTGCCATACGACCCCTGGGTCGTCAGCTGTCCTTTTCCGTCCGCGAGGTGACGCGTTTTGTCGGTGCGGCCGCGCAGGGCTCCAGGCGTTCTTGTGTTCGCAGGACGTTAGGCTAGCTTGCGCCGCGGCCCGGAGCTTGCTCCTCGGGCGCCGGACTCGTTTCGGGTCCACACACACAAAGGACGGCACATGCAACTGCAGAAGAAGAAGGGCTTCACCCTCGTCGAGCTGATGATCGTGGTCGCCATCATCGGCATCCTGGCTGCGATCGCGATTCCGAACTTCATTCGCTTCCAGGCTCGCTCCAAGCAGTCCGAGGCCAAGACGAACCTGAAGGCCGTCTTCACGGGACAGAAGTCGCGGTTCGGTGAGCGCGATCGCTACTCGAACCTGATCGGCGAGATCGGCTTCGCGCCAGAGCGTGGTAACCGCTACTGGTACGACCTGGGTCTGGACGACGGCTCGGCCGTCTGCGGCGCGGCCAACTCCGAGGTGCGCGACATGGAAATGGCTGTGTCGCCTGCCGGTGGCGCCTGCGGCGTCCTCGCTGACGTGTTCCGCTACGGGGCGATGGAATTCGACCCGGCCCAGCTGATGGACCTCATCGGCGAAGGCGCGCCCCTGCTCGTGTCCCCCACCATGGCCGCCGCGCTCGCCTACGGCATGGTCGGCTACGACATGGACAACTGTCCGCAGTGTGACTTCAACGCCGAGGCAGTTGGCCAGATCGACAACGACCTGGGCGACGACAAGTGGTTCATCTCGTCGCAGTTCCTCAGCCAGGCCGCCGCGACCATGTGCTCGGAGTCGATCCCCGTCGACATGCAGGAGCAGCCGGGCGCGTCCGTCAACGTGCGCAACGACGTCAACTGCGACTGAGTCGTCGCTTCGACGAATCGAATGGCGTCACCGCGCCAGCCCCGAGCGTTCACGCACTCGGGGTTGGCGTTTCCTTTTGGAGGGCCCCGGTGAGAAGTCTTTGGCTTGGTGTCGTGCTGGTTCTTTCCGTCGCGGGTGTCGCGCTCACGGTCACGCCGCCCCGGACCATTCAGCGTGAAGCAGACCTGCGCCCCGTGCTCTTGCGGCCTGGTCTGGCCCGCACGCTAGCGCGCCCCTTCTTCCGCCTCTTGGTCGACTGGTACTGGCTGCGCACGCTCAACGCCATTGGCGACGCCGACTCGCAGCGCAAGAACGCCGCGCTGTGTGACTACGGGCAGAGCATTACTGACCTCGACCCGAAGTTCTACCAAGCGTACGTCTACCCTGCCCTCAACGCCCCGTACCGAGATCCCGAGCGCTGGGTGAACGCAGACCTGGCCTCGGCGCTGCTCCGCAAGGGCCTCGGGACGTTCCCCACCGACATGCGCCTGCACATGTACCTGGGCTTCTCGCTGTTCCACCATGAGCGCAAGTTCCGGGAAGCGGCCGACGTGTTCTCTGCTGCGTCGAAGCTCCCCGACCGACTGGCGTGGATGCCGACCCTCGCGACGCGGCTCTACTCACACTCGGGTGACGCGCGCGAAGCACGGCAGGTCGCGCAGGAGATCGCGGCGCAGGAACAGGACCCGGTCACTCGCGCCGAGCTCGAGCAGCGAGTCACGGAGCTCGACGTCGAGATCGTGCTGCAGGACCTGGATCGGGCGATCGCCGAGTTCACCGCGAAGCAAGGACGGCCTCCGCGAGATCTGGACGAGCTGCGCGTCGCTGGGGCATATGCAGGGCCGCTCGAAGACGCGCAGGGCGGCACCCTGTCGATTGTCGACGGCAAGGCGCGGAGCACGAGCCTGGAGCGAAGGTTGGTTCTGTACGAATGAGCACCCACGCCGCAATCACCACCGCTGGCCTCGCCAAGACGTACCGCGTCGGGTTCTGGGGTCGCCGCGTCCTGGCGCTCCAAGAGACCACGCTGAGCATCGCCGCGGGGCAGATCTACGGACTGCTGGGCCCCAACGGCGCGGGCAAGTCGACGTTCATCAAGCTTTTGCTCAACCTGATCCAGCCGACCGCGGGGAGCGCGCTGGTCTTCGGCCGGCCGCCGACCGACGCCGAGGGCCGCGCGCAGGTGGGCTACCTGCCAGAGAACCCCACGCCCTACGAGTACCTGACCGGCGCCGAGTTCGTGCGCTTGGCCGGGGTGCTCGCGGGGCTCCGAGGGACGGAGCTCGAGCAGCGCGTCACCGAGGTGATCGGCCTGGTCGGCATGTCCGGCGCCGCCGGCCTGCAGATCCGCCGCTATTCGAAGGGCATGACCCAGCGGGTGTCGCTGGCGCAGGCGCTGGTGGCCAAGCCCAAGCTGCTGATCCTCGACGAGCCGACGTCGGGCCTCGACGTGCTCGGGCGGCAGCTCATTCGCGAGATCATTCTCGAGCAGCGCCGGCAGGGCACGACGGTGCTGTTGTGCAGCCACATCATCCCCGACGTCGAAGCGCTGTGTGACCGCGTCGCGGTGGTCATCGGCGGGAAGATCCTCAAGGAAGGTTCGGTCGCCGAGCTCCTCGAGCAGGACGCCAGCGGCGTCGAGCTCACCGTCAGCCACGTCGACGAAGCCACCGTGAACGCGATGACGAGCGCGACGGTCACCGCCAGTCGGCTCGGGGAGCGGTGGTTGCTGCGGCTGGACGAAGGGCAGAGCCCAGCCGTCTTGAGGCGAGTCCTCGACGCCGGGGGGCGCGTGGTGCATTTGCAGCGAACGCGCTACTCGCTGGAGGACCTCTTCGTCCGCGCGGTCAAGGAGAGCGGTCGCAGCGTGGGGAGCACCGTCGAATGAGAGCCCGAGCAATCCTGGCCCTGGCGCTGAATGGGTTCCGCGAGTCCCGGCGCAACCGCGTCACGGTCGTCGTGTTCGCGTTCGCGTTCGCGATGATCTTCCTGGCGACGTTCGCGCTGGGCTTCACGGTCGCCACGTTCGAACGGGTGCTCACCGACGTGGGCCTCGGCGTCATGGGCATCATCACCGCCGTGCTGACGGTCTTCCTCGGCGTGGGCCTGATTCCGAAGGAAATCGAGCGGCGGACGATCTTCATGATCGTCTCCAAGCCCATTCGCCGCAGCGACTTCATCCTCGGGCGCTACCTGGGCAACGTGCTGACGATCTACGCCATCGTCGCGATGATGGCCGTGCTCTTCTACGCGCAGGTGCTCGTCGAAGGCGCGCCGCTGCGCGCGTCGCACGTCGTCGCGGCCTTCGGGCTCATGCTCGAGGCGACCCTCCTGTCGGCCGTCGCGTTCGCGTTCGCCGCGTGGAGCTCACAGTTCGTCGCCGGCGTGGCGACGATCGGGCTCTACTTCTTGGGGCACATGGCGGGAGATCTGTTCCGCATGGCCGAGCGGCAAACGGAGCCCTTCGCCAAGCTCGTCATGAAGGGCATGTACTACGTGCTGCCCAACCTCGGCCGCCTCGACTTCAAGCTCCGCGCCACCTACGACGACGCCACTTCGGCGGCTGAGCTGCTCGGGGCGACGACCTACACGTTGGCCTATACGGCATTGCTCCTGACGATCGCCTGCTTGACGTTCGAACGGCGCGACTTCAAGTGAACGGCGCGGCAAGGACCCCTCAGCCGTGAGGGCCCGCCTGCTGTGGTCCGCGCTGGTGTGTTCGGTCGCGAGCCTGACGATCGCCGGCGCAGTCGCGCTGGTCCTGACCGACCAGTCGTTGCCGATCGCGAAGGCCAACGCGCAGCTCAAGCTGTTCTGGCTCTTGGTGGTCGCCGCGCCGCTGAGCCTGACGCTCACCGCGCTCGTCTACGCGTTGCTCCAGGCGCTGATCGGCGCGCCGCTCCTCCGGACATGGTTGGCCGCGACTCAGGCGCACACCGAGGTCGGCGCGCCGACCGAGCCCGGGCGCTCCGAGCTCGTGCAGCTGGCGACCACCGTGCGCTGGCTCGTGGACACGTTGGCGTCCGAGCGGCGTTCGGCGGCCGAGGTCGAGCTTTCGCTCGGGCGCGTCAAGGAAGCGCTCGCGCGGAGCCAGACCGAGCTGGTTTCACAGGACCGCCTGGCCGTCACCGGGCGCCTCGCCGCCGGCGTGGCCCACGAGGTGGGCAACCCGCTGAGCGGGATCCTCGGGTACCTGTCCGTCGTCCGGGCGCAGCTCAGGAGCGGACGGACCGACGACACCGAAGCGGCCCTCGAGCGGATCGAACACGAAGTTCAGCGAATCGATCACATCGTCAGGGCGCTGCTCGAGTTGGGCCGACACGCTCGGGGCGGGCTGGAGCCCGTCGACGTTAGGGCGATCGTCGACGCCGCGCGCTCACTGCTCAAGTCCACGCCGAGCTTCGAAGCCGTCGACGTCCACGCCGACGTCGCCGAAGGCACTTACGTCACGGCGTCTGCCGGCCCGCTGTCGCAGGTGCTCATCAACCTCATGATCAACGCGGCCCAGTCCATGAACGGCAAGGGGCGGCTGTGGTTGCGCACCGTGCGCGACGGCGAGCACCTCGAGCTGATCGTCGAAGACGAGGGCGCCGGGCTGAGCCCCGAGGCGCGGCAGCGGCTCTTCGAGCTCTTCTTCACGACGAAGCCCGCGGGCCAGGGCACGGGGCTCGGGCTCGCCGTGTCCAAGCAGCTGATCGAGCACATGGGCGGCACGATCCGCGCGGAAGACCGCGACGCGGGGCTGCGCGGCGCGCGCTTCGTGGTTCGACTCACGGCGGTGTAGGCGGGCCCCCGTCTCCGTCCGGCTCGCGCATGCCGTTCTTCGCCAGCCGATAGCGGAAGGAGCGAAAGGAGAGCCCCAGCAGCTGCGCCGCCCGCGACTTCGAGCCGCCCGACGCTTTGAGCGCGGCTTCCAGGTAGCGGCGCTCGAGCTGCTCGAGGTAGCCCTCCAGCGAGAACCCCGTCGGAATGCTCACGTCGAGCACCAGCGCGCCCTGCGGCTCGCCGCGGACGACGGGAGGCAGCGACGAAGGGAGGATCTCATCCGAGTCGGACAGCGTCGCGGCCCGCTCGACCGCGTTCTGCAGCTGTCGCAGGTTGCCGTTCCACCGGTAGCTCTCGAGCAGCGCCTCGGTCTCGGCGGCGAAGCGCAGGCCGGGGCGACCGAGCTCGTGCGCGCTGCGCTCGAGGAAGAACTGCGCGAGCCCGCGAATGTCGCTGCGGCGCTCCCGAAGCGGCGGCACGAGGATCGAGATGACGTTGAGCCGAAAGAACAGGTCCTCGCGGAAGCGGCCGGCGGCGACTTCCTGCTCGAGGTTCCGGTTGGTCGCCGCGAGCACACGCGCCCGATACGGAACCTCGCGGGAGCTGCCCACGGGCTTGACCATGCGCTCCTGCAGGACGCGCAGGAGCTTCACCTGCATCGACGCGGGCAGCTCGCCGATCTCGTCGAGGAACACGGTGCCCTCACCGGCCGATACGAGGAGGCCGTCGCGATCGGCGTTCGCGCCGGTGAAGGCACCGCGGACGTGCCCGAAGATCTCACTCTCGAGCACGCCCTCGGAGATGGCCGCGCAGTTCACCGCGACGAACGGCTCGTGCACGCGTGGGCTGCGCTCGTGAATGGTCCTCGCGACGATCTCCTTCCCCACCCCGCTCTCGCCGGTGATCAGCACCGTCGAGCGGGTGGGCGCGACCTTGTCGACGATCGCCCACACCTCGGCCATGGCCGGGCTCGACCCGACGAAGAGCCGCCGCCCGCCGACGCCGATGGTGGCCTTGAGCCGCTTGTTCTCGGCCGCCAGCTGCCGCTTCTCGAACGCGCGCTCGACCAGCAAGAGCAGCTCGGCGTTGTCGAACGGCTTGCCAATGTAGTCGTACGCCCCTTGCCGCATGGCCTCGACGGCCGATACAGCCGTCGCGAAGGCCGTCACGACGATGACTTCGGGCCGATCGGCGATGCTCTGGGCCGCACGGACCACGTCTAGGCCGCTCTGCGACCCGAGCCGCAGGTCGGTCACCACCACGTCGACTGGCGTCGCAACGAGCGCAGCCTTCGCCTGCTCGAGCGTCGCCGCGACGACCACCTGGTAGCCAGCCCGGCTCAGCAACATCTCCAGGAACTCACGGAGCGACGTGTCATCGTCGACTACGAGCACTTTCGCCATGGGCTACACCTCGCTCGCTGCCGGCTGGAAGACGACCTTGAACAGCGTTCCCTGCTCTCGGGACGACGTCACGCGAATCGTGCCTCCATGCGCCCGCACGATCGTCATGGCCATGGACAAGCCCAAGCCCGTGCCGCCGGGCTTCGTCGTGAAGAACGGTTCGAAGAGGTGCCGCTGCGCTTCGTCCGACAGCGAGCCGGCGCTGTCCCACACGGAAATCGTCGCCGCGGGCTCGGCGCTGACGCCGACGCGGATCGTGCCGTTCGGCCCAGCGGCCTCGGCGGCGTTTCGAACCAGGTTGAGCACGACCTGTTGGATCTGCGCCGGCTCCACGTCCGCCGTGGTCGGCTCGAGGTGCTGCTCGAGGTTGACGGCTCGAATCATGGGATCCGCACTGAGCATGGTGAGCGTCTCGCCGATCAGCGCGTCCAGCGCGGTCGACTGGAGCTGCGGCGGCTTGGGACGCGCGACGACGAGGAACTCGTCGACCAGCGCCGCCAGCCGATCGGCTTCGCGAATGATGAGCCCCGCCAGCTTCGAATGCGACGGGTCCGTCTGCTCGGACGCCAGCATCTGCGCGGCGCCGCGCATGGACGCCAGGGGGTTGCGAACTTCGTGTGCGAGCTGCGCCGCCGTCCGACCGAGGGCGGCGAGCCGATCGAACGTGCGCAGCTCCGCTTCGACACGGCGCAGCTCCGTCAGGTCTTGGAAGACGACCAGCAAGCCCCCCGCCTCGACGTTGTCCAGGGGAGCGGTCGTCAACCCGAGTGATTTATTCACGCCTCCGGGAGAAATGGTGAGCTCCGTTCGCCTGCGGTGGCGCCCGGTCGCCGCGACGCCCGGCATCAGGTCGTTCAGGGACTTGCCCAAGGCTTCGCCTGTTCCCTGCGCCAAGATCTGGTCGGCGACGCGGTTGGTGAACGAAATGCGGCCCTGCCCGTCGCACGTCAGCAGCCCCGACGGCATGGCTTCGACGATCGCGTTCTGCAGCCCCTGCAGCCGGCGCAGGTCGGCTTCGCTCGCCGTCAACTTGCCTCCGGTGAGCTGCAGCTGCTCGGCGACGTAGGCGGCGAGCACCGCGACGATTCCCTGGGCGGCCAGCTGCGTGCCCACGCTCAACACCTGGTGAGCGATGCTCGGCCGGAGAAAGCCGACGACCCCCCAGGCGAGGACCGACAGCACCACGGAGATCGCCGCGCCTCGGCGTCCGAGCAAGAACGCAGCGCCCACGGAGGCGACGGAGAACATCACGGCGAACGGAGACTCCGGCCCGCCAGTCAGCGAGACGAGGCCGCCGGCCAAGAAGCAGTCGAGGACGACTTGGCCCCAGGCCGCGACGGGCCCGATGGAGCCTTGGCGGAGCAGGAGCCCGTTGGCCAGGGTGGCCACGTAGGCCACGACGACCAAGCCAAAGGTGAACGACTGGGCTTCACTGAGCTCGCCGTGGCGCTCCGCGAGGGCGCGCACGACGAGCAACACGAACAACACCGTGGTGCCGACCGCGCGCAGCAGCGTCAGCCACGTCAGCCGCTGGCGAAGCTCCTGCGCCCCCCACCACGAGGTCGGCTTATTTGATCGCACCGGCGATGCTGAAGATCGGCAGATACATCGCGATGAGGAAGCCACCGACGACGCCGCCGAGGAACACCATGAGCAGCGGTTCGATCATGGAAGTGAGCGCGGCGACGCCGACGTCGACTTCGTCATCGTAGAAGTCGGCGATCTTGTTCAGCATCTGATCCATGGCGCCCGTCGCTTCGCCGACGCCGATCATCTGCACGACCATGGACGGGAAGACCTTCGTGTCCGCGAGCGGCCCGGAGATGTTCTTGCCTTCGGCGATCTTGCCGCGGACGTACATGATGCCCTTCTCCACCGTTCGGTTGCCGGCCGTCTTCGCCGTCACGTCGAGCGCGTCGAGGATCGGAACGCCGGAGCTGATCATCGTGCCCAGGGTCCGCGTGAAGCGCGCCACGGCGACCTTGCGCAGCAGATCGCCGATGATCGGCAGCTGGAGCGACACCTTGTCGACGATCTCGCGGCCCTTCGGGTTTCGGTAGACCGCCACCGAGATCACCACGATCACGGCGAGCGCGCCCAACACGTGCAGAATGTAGTTCTGCATCCAGTTCGACATGTCGACGACGAACTGCGTCGGCGCCGGCAACGCGCTGCCGAAGTCCGCGAACATCTTCTCGAACACCGGCACGACCTTGAGCAGCAGCACCGCGGTCACGCCGATCGCGACCGTGATCACGATCGTCGGGTACGTCATGGCGCCTTTGACCTTGCGCTTGAGCTTCTCGGCCTTCTCTCGGTAGGCCGCCAAGCGGTTCAAGATCGTATCGAGGATACCGCCGACCTCACCGGCCGCGCAGAGCTGCACGAACAGCTCGTCGAACACCTTCGGGTGCTCCTTGAGCGCATCCGAAAACGTCGAGCCACCTTCGACGCGCACCTTGATCGCGAAGATCACCTTCCGGAACGTCGCGTTCTCGGTCTGGCTGCCGAGAATGTCGAGGCACTGCACCAGCGGCAGACCGGCGTCGATCATCGTCGCGAACTGGCGCACGAAGATCAGAATGTCGCGGCCGTCCACCGACCCCGGCAGGTTGATGTTGGCGTCGAGCAGGCCCTTCTTGCGGACCTTCGAGGGCGTCAACCCCAGCGACTTGAGCCGGGCGTCGACGGACGCGGCGTCCACCGCCTCCATCTCGCCCTTCTTCACTTCGCCGTTCTTGGTCTTCGCTTCCCAGATGAAGATCGGGACCTTGCTCTTGGCTTTGGCAGGCGCTTTCGCGACTGCAGCTGCTGCGGGCTGTGCCATGGACCGTTGTTCCTCGTGTCGAACGGGAAAACCGCGGGCATGCTACCCGCGAAACCACCAACTCCGAAATGAACGCCCTGCGCCTACCCCTACCTACCGGGCGGGGGACCGCGCGTAGGCATCGCCCCGGACGCCTGGTGTCCGGGCAGGTTCATGCCACCACCGGTGGCGATGATGTTCTTGAGTTCGTCCGCGTCCGACGAGCGCGCGAACGCCTCTTCCATGCTGATGACCTTCCGCGCGAGCAGCTGCGCGAGCGCCTGATTGAAGGTCTGCATGCCGGACTTCCCCTGCCCGACCTGCATCGACGAATAGATCTGGTGCACCTTGTCTTCGCGGATCAGGTTCCGAATGGCCGGGTTGGGCACCATGACCTCGAGCGCGAGCGTGCGCCCCTGCCCGGACGCCTTGGCCAGCAGCGACTGCGACATGATGCCTTCGAGCACGAAGGACAGCTGCGCGCGCACCTGCGGCTGCTGGTACGGCGGGAACACGTCCAAGATGCGGTTGATCGTCTGCACCGCGCTGTTGGTGTGGAGCGTCGCAAACGCGATGTGACCCGTCTCGGCGATCACCAGCGCCGACTCGATCGTCTCCAAGTCACGCATCTCGCCGACGAGCACCACGTCCGGGTCCTGTCGGAGAATGTACTTGAGCGCCAGCTTGAAGGACTTCGTGTCCGCCCCGACCTCGCGCTGGTTCACCAGGCAGTTCTTATGCGGGTGCAGGTACTCGATCGGGTCCTCGATCGTCATGATGTGCTCGTGACGATCGGTGTTGATCTTGTCGATGATGCTCGCGAGCGTCGTCGACTTCCCCGAGCCCGTCGGCCCCGTCACCAAGATCAGCCCGCGCGGCTTCTTCGACAGCTCGGACACCACCGGCGGCAAGCCCAGCTCGGCGAAGGTGAGGATCTTGAACGGAATGGTCCGGAACGCCCCGGCCACCGCGCCGCGCTGCATGAAAATGTTCGAGCGAAAGCGCGACAGCCCCTTCACGCCGAACGACAAGTCCAGCTCGTTGTCTTCCTCGAACTTGTGCTTCTGCGCGTCGGTCAGAATCGAGTAGCACAGCTGCTTCGTCTCGACCGGCGTCAGCGGCGCCATCTTCAGCGGGACCAGGTCCCCGTCGATGCGCAGCTGCGGCGGCGAGCCCGTCGTCACGTGCAGATCCGACGCGCCCTTCTCGACCATCGCCTTCAGCAGTTGGTGCAGGTTCGCCATGGCGTCGTGTTCGTCCTCTTCTAGAACCGGTCCGGCGCGGTGTTCGCCACCGCTTCTTCGATGGTGGACGTCCCCTGAATGACCTTGTTCAGCGCCGACATGCGCAGCGTCTGCATGCCCAGCCGAATCGCCTCGCGCTTGAGCTCCGCCGCCGACGCGCCGTTGATCACCAGGTCCTTCAGCCCGTCCCAGAACGGCATGACTTCGTACACGGCGACGCGGCCGCGGTAGCCACGGTCGTTGCACTCCTTGCAGCCGGCCTTCTCGTACACCGTGAAGCTGCCGATCTTCTCCGCGGGGATCCCGGCGGTGATCAGCGCTTCCTGGTCCACGTTCTGCGCGGGCTTCTTGCACGTCTGGCACAGCTTGCGGCACAGGCGCTGCGCGAGGATGAGGTTGAGCGACGCCGTCACCATGAACGGCTCGATGCCCATGTTCAGCAAGCGGCTGACCGTGCCCGGCGCGTCGTTCGTGTGCAGCGTGGACAACACCAAGTGGCCGGTGAGCGCGGCCTTCACGGCGATCTCCGCCGTTTCGAAGTCGCGGATCTCGCCGATCATGATCGTGTCGGGGTCCTGCCGCAGGAAGCTGCGCAGCGCCGACGCGAAGTTCAGCCCAATGTCCTCGTGCATTTGCACTTGGTTGATGCCGGCGAAGTTGAACTCCACCGGGTCTTCGGCGGTGGACACGTTCGTCGTCGGGTCGTTCAGCGCCGACAGCGCCGAGTACAACGTCGTCGTCTTGCCGGACCCCGTCGGCCCCGTCACCAGCACCATGCCGTACGGCCGGTCGATCGCTTCTTTGAACCACTTGAGCGGCTCGGCTTCGAAGCCCAGCTTCGTCATGTCGAGCTGGAGGTTCGACTTGTCGAGCAGACGCATGACGATCTTCTCGCCGAACAGCGTGGGACACACGCTGACGCGGAAGTCCATTTCCTTGCCGCCGCCGAGCTTGATCTTGATGCGGCCGTCCTGCGGCAGCCGGCGCTCGGAGATGTCGAGCTGCGCCATGATCTTCAGGCGCGAGGTGATCGCGTTCCGCAGCTTCATCGGAGGCTTCATCACCTCGTACATGACGCCGTCGATGCGGAAGCGAACCCGGAAGTCCTTCTCGTACGGCTCGACGTGAATGTCGGACGCCCGCTTGCCGATCGCGTCCTTCAGGATCAGGTTCACCAGCTTGACCACCGGCGCGTCGTCGGCGGCCTTCGCCATCTCCTCGACGTTGCCGCCCTCTTCCGTCCCGTCCGCGAGCTCGACGTCGTCATCGCCCACCTGGCCGATGATGTCGTCCATCGACGGGCCTTTTTCCGCGTAGTACTTCTCGATCGCTTCGCGCAGCGCCGGCTCGGACGTGACGACGGGCTCGATGTTGTAGCCCGTGAGGAACTTCAGGTCGTCGACGGCGTAAATGTTCGACGGATCGCACATGGCGACGATGAGCGAGCTGCCGGCGCGGTTCACCGGCATCACCAAGTGCTTCTCGGCCACGTCCTTCGGCACGAGCTTGATGATGTCGGCCTCGATGTCGAACTCTTTGAGGTTGATCGCCGGGACGCCGTACTGCTTCGACAAGAAGTCCGTCAGCTTCGACTCTTCGATCGCCCCGACCTTGATGAGCGCCGTGCCGATACGCGTGCCGGTCTTCTGCTGTTCTTCCTGGGCCTTGCGGAGCTGCTGAACGCTGATCAGGTTCTCGCGAACCAGCAGCTCACCCAAGCGACCTGACATGACGACCTCTCTTCAACGTGGGGCTTGAAAAAGCCGGCGAAGCTTGGACCGCGCTCTGCGCCAAGTAAAGAAGTCGTTACCGCCCGTCAGCGCGGGCCACCGCGGCGCGCGCGGCTTCGACGTCGCGGGCGATCTGCCCGGCCAGCTCCGACACCGACGCGAAGCGCCGCTCGGGGCGCAGCCGCTCGAGGAACTGCACGCGCACCTTCTTGCCGTAGAGATCACCCGTGAAGTCGAGCAGGTGCGCTTCGATCGTCACGTCACCCCCGCCGAAGGTCGGCTTGACGCCGATGTTGGCCGCGCCGCCGTGCCAGCGATCGTCGACCCGCACGCGCACCGCGTACACGCCAGCCGCGGGGCGCAGCTCGTTGGGCGTGTCCACGTTGGCGGTCGCGAAGCCGATCGTCCGCCCTCGGCCGGCGCCGGGCACGATGGTGCCGTCGAGATCGAAGGGCCGGCTCAGCAGCCTGCCCGCCGCCTCGACGCGGCCCTCGAGCACGTACGTGCGCACCACGGACGACGAGACGACGACGCCGTCGACCGTCACTGGGCTGACGACGTCGACGACCGCGCCGCCGGCCTGCGCCGCTTGGCTCAGCTGCGCGACGGTTCCTCGCCGCTGCTGGCCGTACGTGAAGTCCGACCCGACGACGACCCCGACCAGCCCGTGGCCGCCGAACAGCGAGCGTTCGAAGTCCGCGGCCGGCGTCCGCGCATATTCGAACGTGAACGGCTGGACGACGACGAGCTGCGCGCCGGCCGCCTCCAACAGCTCGAGCTTGCGCGCCTGCGTGGCGATGAGCTTGGGCGCGAGCGAGGGCTGCAGCACCTTGCCGGGGTGTGGGCTGAACGTGAGCACCCCCGCCTTGCCTCGAGCGGCCGCGCGGGCGAGCAGCGCCTGGTGCCCCACGTGCACGCCGTCGAAGTTGCCCAGGCACAGCGAGACGCCGCGCAGGTGCGGCCAGGCGGCCTCGAGGGACGTGAAGACTTCCATGCCGGTTGCCTATAGCGCGCGCTGAAACCGTTGACGATTCACCTCGGCCGCTCGATGAAGCCGGCCGCTCATGGCCCGCATCCCCTTGCGTAGTGACCCGACGGGGCTCGACTTGGCTGCGCTGGAAGCCCCGCCCGACTGGAAGGTGGTGTTCGGCGGCGGCGAAGGCCCGTTGGAAGTGGAGATCGGCTGCGGCGCCGGCGGCTTCGCGCTCGAGTACTGCCGCAGGAACCCCACCGTGCGCTACCTCGCGTTCGAGTGGCGCAAGAAGTACGCGCGCGAGGTCGCCTTCCGCGGGCAGAAGGGCGGGCTGGGCAACCTGCGCGTCATCGAGGCCGACGCGAAGCAGGTGCTGCCGAAGATCCTCGCGCCCAGCAGCGTCGACGCGTTTCACCTCCAGTTTCCGGATCCTTGGTGGAAGCGGGCGCACCAGCGCCGAGCGATCCTCTGGCCGGACTTCACGGCGTTCTTGGTGTCCCGCCTCAAGCCGGGCGGGCTGTTCGACTTCCGCACCGACGTCGAAGACCGGGCCACGCCAGGGCTGACCCTGCTCGAAGCGGCGGGCCTCGAGAACCCGCTAGGCAAAGGCCAGTTCCACCCGTTCGACCCTGACGAGGTGCCGTCGACGCGGGAGCGGCGCTACCTGGTCACCGGGCAGCCGGTCTACCGTGCGCGGCTGCGAAAGCCGATATGAGCCCGCCCAAGCGAAAGACGCTCGAGAGCCGTCGCGTGGAGCTGCCCGGGCACTCGAGCCCTTTGGACGGCCGGGTGGTGCTCATCGCCGACGACGACCGCGGCATTCTCGACAAGCTCAAGCAGGGCCTCGCGGGCCAGCCGTACACGCTCATCGAAGCGAGGGACGGGGCGCAGGCGTTGACGGCGATCCGCCGGCACCACCCGGACCTGCTGATCATGGACGTGGAGATGCCCGGCATGGGCGGCGTCGACGTGTGCCGCATCGTCAAGGCGAACCAGGGGCCCAGCGGCTTCGGCTTCACGCCCGTCATTCTCATGACGGCGCGCTCCGGCGGCAAAGTCGAAGGGCTCGAGCTGGGCGCCGACGACTACCTCATCAAGCCGTTCGACATGCTCGAGCTGTCGGCGCGGGTGAAGTCCATGCTCCGCCTCAAAGGCCTGCAGGACGCGCTGATCGACAAGAACCGGCAGCTCGACGCGGCGAACAAGGAGCTCGAAGAGAAGCGCGCCGAGCTCGAGAAGCTGAGCCGCACCGACGGGCTGACCGGGCTGTTCAACCGGCGCCACTTCGACGAACGGCTGGCGCAGGAGTTCGCCCGGGCGCAGCGCTACGACACACCGCTGTCCTGCATGCTGCTCGACATCGACCACTTCAAGAAGGTCAACGACACCTACGGCCACCCGTTCGGCGACGTGGTGATCAAAGAAGTCGCCGGTGTGGTCCGCCGCGCGCTGCGCGACGTCGACGTGCTTGCGCGTTACGGCGGTGAAGAGATCGTCGCGCTGCTCCCGGAGACGCCGCCCGAAGACGCGTTTCGCGCGGCGGAGCGGGTTCGGCAAGGCGTGGAGGCGCTCAAGCTGGTCTGTGAGTCCACGCCCAAGCCCACGTTGGTGCGCTGCACCTGCTCGGTGGGAGTCGCCACCTACCCAGCCGACGGCCTCGACGCGGCCAAGGCGCTGGTGCAGACCGCCGACGAGTGCCTGTACCAGGCGAAGCAAGGCGGCCGAAACCAAGTTCGCCAGCCCTGAACGCGCGGGTGGCTGTTTGACGAATCGCAGACGAGCGTCGGCTGGGCAGCGGGTGGGCACGGCGTTATGACGTGCCTCGCCGTGCTCCGTGCCCTGCTCCTGCTGTCGCTGCTCACCGCGTGCCCGAAGGCAGCGCCGCCGGCCCAAGGCCCAGTAGCGACGTACACGTCGTTCGCCGAAGCGCTGCGGCGAGGCGACAGCGCCAGGGCCTACGCCGCGCTGTCTCCACAGAGTCGCGCCTTCGTCGAGTCCCGCGCGCGGGCAGTTGCCGACGCGTCGGTCGGCATGGTGAAAGACGACCCCGCAGCCATGCTCTTCCAATCGGGAGTCCAGCCCGTGCCCCTCTCCGAGATGCAGCTCAAGCTGCTGGAAGAAGATCAGACGACCGCGCTGCTCGAAGTGACGAGCCAGGGCCAGTCGGAGCGGATCCGCCTGGTGAAGGCCGACGACCAATGGCGAGTGGACCTCTCGCACCTCTTTCCCCCACAAGTGACGCCGTGACCGACCGCAACAAAGGCAAAGCCCCCGCACCGCTGGTTCAAGTGATCCGCCGCGGCCCCGCTCCCGGCGCGCCCGCGCCCACCGGTGTCGTGCCGAAGCCGACCCTTCGCCCGACGGTGCCAGCCGGAGTCACGCCAACGACAGCGGTGTCCCACACACCCGTGTCCCCCACACCGGTGTCCCCCACGCCGGTGACGCCGACAGTGGTGACGCCGACGACGGTGGTGCCCACGCGGGTCGCGCCCAGCACCCACGCGCCAGCGTCCAGCCTGGGGCCCGACGCCGCGCCGGAGGGCGCCTTCGGTGAGCGCCCGCGCTCCAC
>JALHOS010000047.1 GCA_022842905.1 Myxococcaceae bacterium
ACGTAGTACGCGCGCGCCGTGCCGCCGCGGATCCGCAGGCCGTGCCCGTTGCGCACCCAGCCGTAGTACGCGGCGCCGCGGGCCACCGCGAGATCCACGTCGGCCCCGGTCAGCTCCCGCACCGGCTTCCCGCCGTCCGCCGCGAGCCACCCGTTGATCGTCTCCAGCACCCGCGCCTTGAGCGCGCTGGCCTTGAAGACGCCGCCGTTGAACAGCACCGCCGTCGGGTGGGCGAAGCGCTGCTGGTTGAGCGAGAGCGACTTGGCCTGCCTGCTCAGGAACGAGCCCAGGTGTTTGGTGATCGCCGCGTCCTGCGCGTACGGCAGGCCGACCTGCGCGAGGCCGGTGCGGCGCGCCGCCTGCGGCACCTCGTCCACCGCGCACTTCGGGAAGAAGCCCTGGGTCAGCACCTGGTCGAGCTCGGCGCGGGTCAGCTCGCTCTTGATCGCCCCGCCCACCATCGACGAGCCGCGCCCGGCGAGTGTCACCGGGGCCTTCGCGAGCGCCGGGTCCAGGTAGAGCGCTTCCTTCGCGTTGCGGCTGGCGTGGGTGAGCGCGCTGAGCTGCGCGGCGTCCAGGTTCTTCCCCGCGGCCTTGAGCTTCTCGTTGACGTGGAAGGCGAGCGCCAAGTCCATGTTGTCGCCACCGAGGAGAATGTGGTCGCCCACGGCGAGGCGCTCGAGGCCCAGGCTGCCGCCCTGATCCGTCACGGCGATGAGCGAGAAGTCGCTCGTGCCGCCGCCGACGTCGACGACGAGGATCACGTCCCCCGGCTTCACCTGCCGACGGAAGCCGTCGCCCACCGCTTCGATCCACGCGTACAGCGCCGCCTGCGGCTCTTCGAGCAGCGTCACGCGCAACAGCCCGGCGCGGCTGGCGGCCTCGAGCGTCAGATCTCGCGCGCCGGCGTCGAAGGACGCGGGCACCGTCAGCACCAGCTCCTGCTGGCCCAGCGTCGCCTTCTTGCCGAACTCCTGCTCCCAGGCGCCGCGCAGGTGCTCGAGGTACTTCGCGCTGGCCTCCACCGGAGAGACGCGCGTCACGTCCGCCGGCGCCTGCCCCGTGTGGATCGGCGCGCGGCGATCCGCGGTGGGGTGGCACAGCCAGCTCTTCGCGCTCGACACCAGCCGGGTGGGCACCTTCGCGCCGTGCGTGCGCGCCAGCTCGCCGACGACCAAGCCCGACTGCGCGTTCCAGGGCAGCGCCAGCGAGCCTTGCGGGAACTCGTTGGGCGCCGACAGGTACAAGAACGAGGGCAGGAGGTGCTTGGGCTCGACGCTGCCGGGCGCCGTCAGCTGCGGGACGGGGAGCACCGCCTGCTGCGCGCCGCGGCCTTCCTTCGCGCCGAGCGGCATGTACGAGAGCGCGGTGTGCGTGGTGCCGAGATCGATGCCGATCGCGTAGGTGGCGGTCACGGGAGCTCGACCTCCGCGGGCGCGAGCACCGTCACGTCGACGCTCGTCGGGACCGGCGGCAGGGCCACCTTCTCGGCCACCCAGCCGGCGTGCTTGAGCGCGCCCTTCCAGGGGCCGGCGCCGGTGACGTTGCCCGTCAGCCGCACTCGGTTGGCGTCGTAGCCAGGCTGCAGGGTGATGGTGGCGCCCTCGTCCTCGCTGCGCACCTTGGCCACGGTGAGGTACTGGCCGAGCACCTTCTTGCACCCGGTGTGGACCAGCCGCGCGGCGGCGCCGACGTCAGCGTCTGGGAAGCTGGTGATGTCTTCGCTGATGAAGTCGAGCAGCCGACCTTCGCGCTGGAGCAACGCGATCAGGTGCAGCGCTGCGGCGTGGGTGTCGGCGGGCTTGGGCGGCGGCGCCTCGACGGGCTTGGCCGGAGGAGGCGGCGCCGGGGCTGGATGCGGCGCGGGGAGGGCGGTGGCCGGCTCGGGGAGGGACGCGCTGCCGAAGAGGAAGGCCAGGGCCAGCTTGAGGCGTTGAAAGAAGGACATGGCGAAGCGGCCGGGTAGCCTAAATTTCCCTTCGGTGCCAACCGTTTGCAGAATGGGCTATGGCGCGCCGGGCGCCACCCTTGGAGGCATGTGCATGCGCGCGCTTTTTGGCTTGTTGGCGGTGGTGCTGGCCTTTCCGTCCTTCGCCGCGGACGTCTTCGTCAACGGCGTCAACGTGGACGGGCTCAAGGGCCAACACTTCGAGAAGGTGAACGTCAGCGTCGACGACAAAGGCAACGTGCACATCGACGCGCCTGGGTACAACGTCAAGCGCGTCACCGTCGGCCCGCAGCCCGCGGCGCCTGCGCACGACGAGGCGATCATCACCAAGACGTACTTCCTGGTGACCGAGCAGACGCCGGTCGGCATGACGGAGTTCGACATCGACGTGGCGATCAACGGCAAGGTGCTGCGCACGCTGCGCTCCGGTGACGAGCAGCTCGTCGTCGACGTCACCAAACACCTCAAACCCGGGCACAACACGGTGCTCTTCCACGCGCGCAAGAGCCTGGCCGACAAGGAAGCGCCCAAGTCGCACTCCAAGACGCACATCTTCCGGGTGATCGTCGGCGAGGGGACCATGAGCGACACCCACGTGCTGATCGACAAGCCCGTCGTCACCTTCACGCGCAACGCCAGCGAGCAGACGGACGTCTCGCAGGAGTTCAACTTCACCACCCGCTAAGCGCGATCCGGCCCCGGTCGCTTCCACGAGGAGCGCGGGCCGCCGACGCCAAGGAGCAGTGCCCCCGTGTTCTCGCTCGACGAACGGTTACGAGGCCTCCCGGCCCTCAAGGAGCAGGTCGTCAGCCTGCACCAGTCGCTCAACCAGCCCCACCTGGCCATTCCCGGCCGGCGCGCGGGCACGTCGGTGGCCTTCGTCGTGGGCTTGCGCGGCCCGTCGGGCTTCGCCGTCTTCGTCTACCTGTACCTGCTCGAGTCGGGGGAGTGCGCGGTGTACGTGCCGGCGTCGGGCACCGTCACCGCCGAGCGCTTCGCCGACGAAGAAGGCACCGCGCTGGGCTTCGTGGAGTCCATGGGCTTCATCATGGACAACCTGAACTTCCGGAACCGCCCGCCGGAGGAGCAGGACGGCATGATCCGCTCCTTCCCCGTCTTTCAGCGCGAGCCGCCTCCGCCCAGCCAAGGCGCCGCCACACATGCCGGCAGCGCCGCGAGTGCCGGCAAGCCCGCTCCGCCGAGTCCGCACGCGCAGGGCAAGGGCAACCCGTCGACGCTCGGCAAGCTGTTCGCGGCGTTCTGCCTGGCGCTGGGGCTGGTGGGCTGCGCGCACGTCGTGGGTGAGAAGGACAAGGAGCAGGCCCAGATCCGCTACGACTTGGCGGTGCAGGCGCTGGTCAAGGAGCCGCAGGTAGCCTACCGCGAGGTGGAGCAGGCGCTCGCGCTCAACCCGACCATGGCCGAAGCGCACCACGTGCGCGGGATTCTGCTGCACCGCAGCTTCGGCAAGCTCGACGACGCGCAGAAGGCCTACGCGCGGGCCCTCGAGCTCAAGCCCGCGCTGAGCGAGGCGCACACCAACTTGGGGAACCTCTACATGGACCTCAAGCGCTACGACGACGCGATCCGCGAGTACGACGTGGCGCTGGGTGACGTGCTGTACACCGCCCACTTCATCGCCCACGGGAACAAGGGCTGGGCGCAGTTCAAGAAGGGCGATCACGCCAACGCGATCCAAAGCCTGCGCGCGGCGCTGTCGCTCAACGACAAGTACTGCCTGGGCTACGCGCAGCTCGGCGAGGTGTTCGAGGCCAAGGGCGAGACCGCCGACGCCTGCCGGCAGTTCACCCGCTACCGCGAGCGCTGCCCCGAAGCCGCCGACGCGTACGAGCGGGAAGGGCTGTGCCAGGCAAAGGCGGGCCAGAAGGAAGAGGCGAAGAAGAGCTTCGATCTGTGCGTGGAGAAGGCGACGACGGACGACGCGAAGGATCGCTGCCGCAAGCACAAGGAGCAGTCGTAAGCCGACTGGTCGCGCCGTCCGTGGAGGGAGATCTCGAGAGCTTCGGTCGGAACCTGCGCTCGGCGCGGGAGCGGGCGGGCCTGTCCGTCGACGCGCTGGCGGGCAAGCTCAAGCTCTCGCCGGTCATGGTCAGCGCCATGGAGGACGGAGACGCGACGCGGCTCCCGTCGCGGATCTTCCTGCTCGCAGCGCTGCGCTCCTACGCCGAGGCCGTCGGGCTGTCGGGTGACGACGTCGTCCGGCGCTTCCAGGGCTTGCCCGAAGCGCCGCAGGCGGAGGTGTTCGATCCCGGCGCGCTCGAGGCGGACCGGCGGGCGCGGGCGGTGACGATCGCGTGGGTGGTGGCGGCGGGGCTGGCCTTGCTGGCGCTCTGGGCGACCTGGGCGCACTTCGCGGTGCTGGTGATGAAGCTCGGGTCGCGCTAGCGATCGACGCTGTTCATGCAGCGCTTCGTCGAAGACGCGATCGTCCTGTCGACCGTCGACTACGGCGAGGCCGATCGCATCGTCACGCTGTTCACCAAAGGCCGCGGGCGGCTCTCGGCCTTCGCGGCCGGCGCGCGGAAGTCCAAGCGGCGGTTCGCGGGCGCGCTGGAGCCGGGAACGCGGCTGAAGGCCCAGCTCGTCGAGCGCCGGGGCGACACCTTTCGGCTCGACGGGGCCGACGTGCAGGCCAGCTTCCACCACCTGCGGGACGAGCTGGCGCTGATCGCCCGGGCCCTCTACGCGCTCGAGCTGTGCCGCGAGCTGACGCAGGACCACCAGCCGCACGAGGCGCTCTACGCGGATCTGAGCGCGTACCTCCAGGCGCTGGACGACAAGCGGGCCGGCCCCACGTCGCTGCTCAAGTTCGAACTCGACGCGCTGGAGCACGCGGGCTTCCGGCCTTCCTTCACGCCGTGTGTGCTGTGTGGCGGCGCGCTGGACGGGCGCCTGGCGTTCGACCCGTCTCATGGCGGGGTGGTCTGCGAGCGCTGCTTTGGCCGGGTGCCGAACGCGCTGGGGATCACCTCGGAGCTCTGCCTGGCGCTGGCCATGCTCCAGGCGGGGCAGCGCACGCCGCTCGAGCCGGTGCTGCGCGCGCAGGCGCGGCGACTGCTGAACGCCTTCGTGGCGCACCACCTCGGCCGACGGCTCAAGTCGGTGGAGTTCATGGAGACGGTGGGGACCGACTGACATGCCGCACGACGTGGTGAGCCTGGGTGAAGCGCTGGTCGACTTCCTGCCGGACGGTGCGGGGCGCCGCGTGCGCGACGTGCGCCGCTGGACGCCGTGCACGGGAGGCGCGCCGGCGAACGTGACCGTCGGTGTGGCCCGGCTGGGTGGGCGGTCGGCGCTGGTGGGCGTCACCGGCGCGGACGAGTTCGGTCACTTCCTGCGCCAGGGCCTCGCGGCTGAAGGGGTGGACGTCAGGCACCTGCGCCAGACGGACGAGGGCCGCACAGGGCTGGGCTTCGTGTCGTTGACCAAGACCGGCGAGCGGAGCTTCGTGTTCTACCGGACGCGGGCGGCGGAGACGTTCCTGGGGCCAACGGACACGCAAGCGGCGGAGCGAGCGATCGACCAGGCCGCGGTGCTCCACGTGGGCACCAACAGCCTGCTGCGGCCGCAGGCCCGGCGCGCGGTGCTCGAGGCGGTGCAGCGGCGACTTCAGCGCGGCGCGCTCACCTCGACCGATCCGAACTTGCGGCTGCACCTGTGGCCCAAGCCGCAGATCCTGAGGGGCCTGCTCGACCGGCTCCTGCCCGCCTGCGCGATCGTCAAGCTGAGCGAGGAGGAGATCGAGTTCGTCTGCGACACGACACGGCCCGACGCGGCGCTCGCGCGGCTCGAGGCCAAAGGCGTCCCGCTGGCGGTCGTCACGCTGGGCGCGAAGGGTGCGCTTCTGCGCTTCAAAGGCTCGACCCTGCGCGTGACCGCCCCACGCGTGGCCGTCAAGGACACCACCGGCGCGGGCGACGGGTTCATGGCGGGCTTGCTGTACGGGCTGACGCGCCAGGTCCGCAGCAGGGCAGGGCTGCTCACGCTCGATGCGGCGTGGGTCGAAGCGTCGGCGAGGCTGGGCTGCGCGGTGGGCGCTCGGGTGGTGACGAAGCTGGGCGCGGTGACCGGGCTGCCGACGGCCGCGCAGGCACGCCGCGGGAAGCTGCCGCTCTTCGCCTAGAAGTTGAACGTCGCCGTCGCGAGGATCTTGATGAAGAACTGCTCGTGCATGCGGAAGCGGCGCCCCGGGCGATCCACCCGGTAGTCGTAGTTGGGGTTGATCTCGATCGGGCTCGCGGTGATGTCGATGGCGCCGCTGCGATCCACGTCCTTGCCCACCGCCTCCATCGTGAGGAACCGCTCGGTGTGGTACGCGAAGGAGCCCGACGCGCGCAGCTGAATGAACTCCGCCGCCTGCCCGACGATGCCGAACTGCGCGCCGATCTGCCCGTAGTCGCCGCTGTAGAGCAGCTTGCCCATCAGGTCGGACAGCTCGTTGTAGTAGCGGCCTTCGGACACATAGGTGCCGCTGAAGCGGAAGTCCAAGGCGACCTTCTGGAAGCGGTCCGGGCGCTCGAAGAGGATCACCTCGGTGCCGAAGATGAAGCCGCCCACGTGCGCGGGCTTCACGCCGGTCTCTTCTCTCGTCCACACGCCCAGGCCGCAGTTCTGCGCGCGGGCCATGCGCGTCTCGTCTCGGCTGTCGCAGTTCGAGTACCAGTTCGGCCCCTGCCACGGCAGCGTGTAGTGGATCTGGAAGTACGGGTCGGCGATGCCGATGCGCTTGGAGAGCGCCGTCGAGAACGTGTAGCGGTGAACACGATCGCCAATGTTCCCGCGCGCGCCGGTCGACGTGGAGATCGCCGGGTTGAGCGTGGTCGCCGTCGGCGCCGTGTAGTCGAAGCGCAGGGTCCAGGTCGGCTTGGTGTCGTCCTTCTTGTTGTTGAAGGGTGACCAGGCCAGGCCGAACGTGAAGTCACCCAGGCCGCTGCGGTACGAGTTCGACGTCGGGTTGCCGACGGAGAACAGCTGCGAGTCACCACGGCCCGGCGTGGCGCAGCTGCGGCCCGTCGCGTCGACGCAGTTCCGGTAGATGGTGGTGTTGTCTGCGTTCGTCCCGTTGGCGAAGCGCCAGGTGCGGTCCGCCTGGAAGATGATCGGCACGCCGACGTGGAGCTCGAGGTCCTTGTAGAGGCCGATGTGCACGTCGAGCCCCAGCCGCGTCTCGTAGTGTTCGAAGAGCAGCTCGCTGACGTCCTGGTTGGTGTCGTTCTGGTACCACTCGCGGACGATCTTCCCGTAGTCCTGGATCCGCTCGAACGTGAAGTCGAGCAGCAGGCCGAACGGATCGTCTTTCTCGAAGGACGACGCGACCTTCGTGAGCTCGGCCGCCGCCGCGGGGCTGGCCAGCCCCACCGCCAACAGAATCGCCACCGTTCGTCGCATGGGCCGCCGACCGTAGTGGTGGGGTCGGAGGGGGTCAAGGAAACGGGCTGTCGTGCTCTCGGACAACACCCTGCCTCGGTTTCCACACTGCGGGCGGCGCGCTGCCCAAGACCGCTTCGACAATCGACTCGTCTCCGTCGTTTTTCCCTCACCCACTGTCCGAGGTTCGCCCCATGGCCACCGTGTCGCAGTCCCCGTCGGTCTCCGCTCCAGTCATGCCGCCCGTGGCGATGAGCGGATCTCCGTCGACCGTGCGCCAAGGATCCAACGGCCCCGACGTGGAGAAGCTCCAGCAGGCGCTCGCCGCGAAGGGCCTGTCGGTGAAGGTCGACGGGCGGTTCGGTGCCGGCACGGCGGAGGCGGTGCGCAGCTTCCAGGCGCAGCACCAGCTCAAGGCCGACGGCGTCGTCGGTCCGGCGACCTGGCTAGCGCTGCTGGGCGCGGGTGGCGCGGTGCAGACTCAGGTGCCTGTCGCGGCGCCGATGCAGGGTGCGGCGCCTGCTTCGACGCAGGCTCCGGCCGGAGCGGTGGCGAGCGCTTCGGGGACGACGGCGACGGTGCGCCCAGGCGCCCGCGGCCCGGAGGTCGTCGAGCTGCAGACACTGCTCAACGCGCGCGGCTACGACGTGGGCACCCCGGACGGGAAGTTCGGCAATGGCACCAAGGCGCAGGTCATGGCGTTCCAGTCGAGCCGTGGCCTGACGGCAGACGGCGTCGTGGGCCGCCGCACGTGGGAGGCGCTGCGCGACACCTCACCGGTCATCAACCGGCCGCCGCCGAGCACGGGCGGCACCCCGCCGCGCTACTTCGCGTTCTCGTCGAGCGGGCTGTCGACGGCGAAGGTGAACGAGATCATCAACCGGTACGGCAACAACGTGCTGATCGGCTTCGACGCGGGCAACATTCCCGACGGCGCGCTGGGCCTGGCGAAGTCGAAGGGCGCCAAGCTCCACATCTACGTGGAAGGGCCCGGTGGCGTGACCGGCTCGAGCGGCTGGGCGGCGGACGAGCTGGCGCGCGTGAAGGCGGCGGCGCGCTCGGTGGGCATCGACACCAGCCAGTCGCAGAGCTCGTGGATGCGGGAATGGAACTCGAGTGGCTACAAGGCCTTCACGCGCAAGCAGCTGGCCGACTTCAAGCGCCAGGGCTTCGACTCGGCGGAGATCGACAACCTCTACAACGACTCGTCGATCGGCGAAGGCGGCTCGCGCGTCAACGGCATGATCAACTTCTACAAGACGTACGCGAGCTGGTGGCGGAACGGCGAAGTGCCCCGCCTGATGATCAAGAACAACGACGAGGAGCAGCTCCGGGCCGTCGCGTCGGCGATCTCCAGCGGTGCGCTGCCGCGCGCCATGTTCTCGGACTTCGCGATCGCCGAGCAGGGCGTCGGTTCCAACCGCGCCACCCAGGCGCAGATCGCCAAGACGTTCGGCGTGCAGATGATCAACAGCAACGACACGTACAACTACGACGCCTACGGCGAGTACCGCGCGGGGTAATTCGCTGAAAACAGAGCGTAGTCGGGCGCGTCGGCGGGCCGGGTGGTCGGCCGACGCGTCTCGTTTTGCGACAGTTCATGCGCGAGCTGGCTCGAGGACTGACATGTCCACGGCGGGGCGACGCCGTGTACCCGGACGATAAGTGCTTGTCCTCGCAGTCCCCACGAGCCCCTCATGTCCACGACCGTCGCCGCCACGCAGACCTCGCTGTCCAACCTTCCCGCGGTCATCGGAAGCGGCTTGCCCGCGACGCTGCGGCCCACGGCCACGGGTCCGGACGTCGTTCGGCTGCAGGAGCTGCTCCTGGGCAAGGGCTTCACGGTCAAGACGGACGGCAAGTACGGTCCAGGGACCGAAGCGGCGGTGAAGGCGTTTCAGGTGGCGCAGGGACTCAAGGCCGACGGCGTCGTCGGCGGACAGACCTGGCTGCGGCTCATGGCTGGTGGCGGGCAGGTCCAGGTTCCGACGGGTGGCGGCGCGGTGACGGGCGGCGGCCAGGTGACGGGCGGTGGCCAGGTAGGCGGAGGCTCGGTCGCCTCGACTGGCGCGACCAAGACCGTGCGCCGCGGCGATGCGGGCCCGGAGGTCATGGAGCTCCAGCAGCTGCTCAACGCCAAGGGCTTCAACGTGGGCACGCCGGACGGGAAGTTCGGCGCGGGCACCGTGGCGGCGGTGCAGCGCTTCCAGCAGGCGCAGGGCATGACCGCGGACGGCGTGGTGGGCCGGCGGACCTGGGAAGCGCTGCGCGGCACGTCGTCGATCGACAACCCGCCGCCGCCGTCGGGCAACCGGTCGGCGCCCCGCTACTTCATCTTCGCCTCGCAGATCGGTGGCGGTGGCGTCGAGAACGGGGAGATCTCGGCCGCGGACGTGCGCCGAATCGTCAGCCAGCACGGCTCCAACGTGTTGGTCGGCATCGACACCGGCTCGGACTACCAAGCGGTCGTCGCTGAGGCGCGGAGCAAGGGCGCACGGCTGCACGCCTACGTCGAAGGCCCCGGCGGCGCGACGGCCGGCGACTGGAACGTGGGTGAGGTCGAGCGCACCATGCAGCGCGCGCGCAGCCAGGGGATCTCGGTGCCCAGCACCTCGGCGTCGACGGTTCGCGACCAGCTCAACGCCGGCCAGAAGCCCGAGTGGCTGCGCCAGTGGAACACCCAAGGGTGGAAGGGCTTCACGTTCGCGCAGCTCGCACGGCTCAAGGACCAGGGCTTCGAGTCGATCGAGATCGACAACATGGAGAACGGGATCAGCAACGACGGTGAGCCGTCGGCCCGTCAGCGCATGACGTTCTTCAAGGAGTACGCGGCGCGGTGGTCGCGGGGCGAGCTGCCGCGGCTCATGCTGAAGAACTTGAATGAAGAACACGTGCGAGCCCTGAAGGTCGAGATCGACAGCGGCACGCTGAAGCGGGAGATGTTCGCCGACTTCCACATCGCCGAGTTCGGCGTGGGCAACAACTCGGCGATCACCCAGGCGGGCAAGGCGCTGGGCATCGCGACGTACCACGCGAGGTCGGAGGCGGAGACCAACAAGTACCGCGCGTACAAGGCGTTCGACGCGTAGCGCGCCGGCGACCGGAGCCGACGTCAAGGCTGGTGAGCGCGGTCGAGTCTGTGGGGCCCAGCGACGCGCTCGTACCCTTGTTTGACGCGGCGTATCGTCATTCAAAACCTCACCAAAGGAGCGAGCGATGGCGATTGGCGGCGGAATGAGGAGCGAGGCTGGTGGGGCAGCTGCAGCGACGGCCGCGAGTGCGCGCTTGGGTGGCAACACGCAGGTCAGGGGCTCCATGACGGCCTCTGACTTCGCGGACGGGTTGAGAGACAGCTTCGCGCCGAAGATGGACAAGAGCGCGCAAGGGAACGCGCTCGTGTTTCGGCTCATGAAGCCCGACGTTCCAGGAAAGGCCGGGAAACCCGACGAGCTCCGGGTCTGGCGTGACGGGGACAAGGTCATGGGCGCCCTGGTCAACTACGCCAAGCGCCCGGCGGAGCAGCCAGCGCGCCAACTCGAAGCCTCCGAGGTTGCTGCGCTCAAGTCCCGGATCAAGATGGTGCCGAGCTGGGGTGTGTTCCAGTTTCGCCGGGCCCTGCCGGGCTGAGCGGCGGACCTCTCGGAGAGCGGCGCACTTTTCTGAGCGCGGCGCGAGCGCTCTTCGGCTGACTCAGGGCAGCGTGAGCTCGAGCGGCGGCCGGAGCGTCTCGCAGCGTCGCGTCGTCGCGGTCAGCGCCACTCGCCCGGACACACCTGCCGGTCGCTGGCCGACGAACGCCTGACGGACGGAGTCGTACGCCCCTCGGACGAGCGCCGCGTCGCCCACCATGACGTCGAGCAGGCCCTCGAGCCGCTCGCCGGTGACGATCACGTCTTCACCGGACACGCTGGCCTGGAGGATCTTCGGCTGGGCCGCCGCCGCATCGCAGATGAAGAAGGAGTGGCTGGCGAAGGCCTGCCCGCCGCGATCGTCCCGCACCACGAGCCACAGCGAGCCGGTGCGGCGCTCGGGGACTAAATCGTCCGGAAACTGCGCTGAGCCGGGCGCAGTGAAGCGGGTGACCGGAGCGCCCGACACATCGAACCGCTCGCGATCGAACCGGCCCCGCGTCGAGTACCACGCGCCGACGACCTTCTCGGTGCGGGTGACTGGTCCGGTCGGTCGTTGCTCCACGTACGTCTGAGCGGCGCTGGCCGGCACGTCGACCGACAGGTCCACCGTCGCGCCAGCTTCGAGCCTCAACCGCGCGCCGACGGGCAGGGGCGCGCCCCCGACCTTCAGCCGGCCGAGCGGTGGGTTCGTGTTCCGGTCGGCCTGCGGCTTCTCACTCACCAAGATCCGCGTCAGCGCGACGACGGCCTGCGTCTCCTTCTTCTCGATGCGCTCGAAGTACCCCCGCAGCTTGTCGGCGGTGGCCGACGGGTCCACCGCCTCGCCCACGACGAGCGCCATGACCTGGCCGATCGTGCCCGACTGGCGCAGTGGGCTGCCCGCGTCGAGCACGTCGAAGACCTGCGCCGTGGACTTGTAGGAAGCCCGGGGGCCGAAGCCGAGAAGCTGCAGGCCTTGTGGGTAGTCGCTGATCTTCGTCGGCTGCAGGAGGATCGTCGCGTCGTTGCAGGCCGAGCGGCCCAGGTCCTGCGGATCCGGCTCGCAGCCGACCCACAGCACCGTCGAGGCGCCGCCGACGCGCGACGGATCGGCGTACAGCACCGACAGGCTCGAAGGCTCACCCGGGCCGACCTCCGGCGGCTCCGCGGTGACCGCCAGCACTCGCAGCGAGTCCACCAGCGTCTCGGGAGGAAAGGACGCGCCGCAGCCCTGCGCGAGCGCGACGACGAGCACGACGCCCAGCGCGCGCGCGATCACCACTCACCTCGCAGTCCCGCGGTCGGGAGGATTGGAATGCCGGTCACGAAGGCCGAGCGCGTGTAGTTGAAGTTGTAGAAGCGGGCCTCTGGGTTCTGCGTGTTGGTCACGTTCTGCACGTCGACATAGGCCGTCAGCGACCAGGTCTTGAACGTGAAGCGCTTGTCGAGCCGCAGGTCGAGCTGCACGAAGGTCGGCAGCCGCTCGCTCCACGGCAACCCGGGCAGGGGAATGTACTGGTTGGCGTTGGTGTCGAAGAGCGCCCCGGCGATCGGCGTGACGAGCGGGCCCGAGGCCACGCGGAAGCGGCCGCCCAGCGTGAAGCCCAGCGGGAAGGTGACCGACGCGACGACGATGAGGTTGTGCGGTTGATCCAGCGGACCGGGCGCGAAGGCGACGCCGCCGTAGTAGTCGCGCTCGAAGCGGGACAGCGAGTAGGCCACCCACCCCAAGAAGTGCTTCGTCGGTCGGACGCGGACGAGCGCCTCGAGGCCATACGCGCGGCCGTACCCGCTGCTGGTGAAGCGCGTCGCCGCCCCGGGGATCGACAGGTCCGAGCCCAGCCCCGAGGCGAGCGTCTGCCGCGCCTGGTTGAAGAGCGCCTTGTAGTAGCCCTGGAGATCCACCTCGAGCAGCTCGAACAGCTTGGCCTCGGCGCCGGCCGTGAAGTGCCAGGCGCCTTCGGGGAGCAGCCCGGGGTTGCCGAAGACGGCGGACAGCTGGCCAGTGCGGTAGTCCGGCGGCTGCTCGTACATGGCGGCGCCGGCCTTGAAGGTGAGCGGTTTCCACGGCGTCACGCGGACGGCGAGGCGCGGGTTGAGCCACAGCTTGCGCATGACGGCGAGCTCACCGTCGACGCGCAGGCCGCCCCGCACCAGCAGCCAATCGGTCGGCGTCCACGTCGCGTCGGCGAACAGGCCGGGCTCGACGAAGACGGTGCGCTCCTGCTCAGCGACGAGGCGGCGGGTGACGTACGGCTCGGGGAGCTGGTTGGGCGAGAAGACCGGTGGGCGCTGGGCGTCGAACCAGGTCGGCGTCACCAGCGCGTCGAGCCCGACGTTGAAGCTGAGCTTCGCCGAGGCGACGTCCCAAACCAGCCGCTCACGCAGCTGGATCGGCAGCTGCCGCGATTCGAAGAAGACCTCCTGCACCGTGCCGCTCTGGCGGTTGACGTCGAAGCCGATCGCGTTGCGCGAGACGAAGCGCAGGCCGTCGCCCAAGCGCACGTCGGCGCCGAAGACGAGGCGGTTGTAGAGCTGCGCGGTGCCCGCGGCGGACACGTTGCCTTCGACGTCGCCGTCGAGCAGCGGGTTGGGCGCGAGGAAGGCCCAGCGGTCAGACGAGCCGAAGAGGGTGACGAAGAGGCGGTCCTTCGTGTTGGGGACCTTTCGCTCGGCGCGCAGCTGGTAGTCCCAGTACTCGGGCGCCAGGCCGAAGCCGGCCGACGCCTGCGCCCGCGGCGCGAAGGTCTCGAGCGCGAAGGGCAGCACCCACTGCGTGAGCCCAAGCCGACCGGACGCCGACACGCTCCAGCTGTCGGACACCGGGGCCTCCACCAACGCGCTCACGTCGAAGACGTTGACGTCGGCGTAGCCGTGCACCCCAGACTTGCTCGGCGTCTTCACGTCGCCCTGCACGAGCCCGCCGATGCTGCGGCCGAACTCGGCGCCGAAGTTGCCCGGCTGGAAGCCGATGCGCTCGATGGTGGCGGAGTTGAACGTCGCGGTGAGGCCGGCGAAGTGGAAGAGCTGGGGGATCTGGATCTCGTCGACGTAGATGCGGCTGTCCCAGGCCTTGCTGCCGCGCACGACGAGCACGCCGCCGCCGAAGGGTGAGCGCGCGACGCCGGGCAGGTTCTGCACGACGCGGAAGGCGTCGTTGTTGGTGCCGGGGATCATGCGGATCTCCGCGGTGGTCAGGCGCACCTGCGCCACCTCTTTGCGCTCGCGCACGTCGCGCACGACCGTCTCGTTCGCCGACGTCCGTGACAGGTAGTAGGTGACCTCGGTGCGCTCGGACGGGCGGATCGCCTCGGTCTCGGCAAAGGGCGCATGCCCCGGCGCCGACACAGTGATGCGGACGTCGCCGACCGGCACGCCGGCCAGCTCGAACCGTCCGCGCTCGTCGGACAAGGCCTCGAGGCCGGCTGCCTGAACGATGGCGCCGGCGATCGGCTCGCGGTTGCCCGCGGTCCGCAGCACGCCCAGGAGGTTGATCTGCGGGCCTGCGTCCGGCGCGCCGCCGTCGAGCGCTGGCGTGGCGTCGGGCGCGGCGGCTTTCACGACGAAGTGGCTCGTGTACTGAATGCGTACCGGCGCGGGCTGGCCGTCGACCTCGGCGGGCGAGAAGCGCAGGCCCTGTGCCGCCTCGACCGCCGCGAGATCGAAGTCGGCGCCGCCGGACTGGACGACGGTGGCTTTGGTGACGCGGCCGTCGACGCCGACGTCGATCTCCATCACGACCGAAGCGCCCACGCCCGCGTCCAGGCGAGCTGGAGGAAACCGAGGCTCGGACGGCGTGAGCAGCGCGGGCGCCTTGGTGAGCGTCTGCGCGGCGGCAGGGAGCGCGAGGAGCAGCGCCAGTGTGAGCCAACGGGCCACGGCGGCGCGCTCTAGCAGGGTGTGCGGCTCCTCGCTTCCGTCTCGTCAGCTGCACAGCCGGCGTGTCGTCCGGCGGCCAGCAGCGCCGCCCGGCCGCGCGAGGCCCTACACGCACTCCGGCAGGCCGCTCGCGAGGGCGGCTTGGGTTCGACTCCCAGCACGGGTCCGCATGGATCCACCACTCTCGAGGCTTCCGCACTCGGGCGGCGCTGCTTCTCGTTGCTCGATGCTAGGGTCCGACACCTCGCATGGCCGACCCGCACGACATTCGCAACCCGGAGAACAAGAGCGGCGCGCGGCTGGCGCTCAAGATCCTGCTGGGCGTCGCGGCGTTCTTCTTCGTCCTGTGCGTCGGCTTCGTCTTCTTCATCGCGGTGGTGTGTGGCCGGAAGTGAAGGGGGCCCAAGCCCGCTGTACGCCTGGTTCAACACGCACGCGGTCTGGCTGGCGGTCGGTCTCATCAGCCTGGCGTTCCTCGAGGCGCTCCTCCGCGCCGTCCGCGGCCGGCCGGTCTCGAACCGGACCGTCGCGCTGAACCTGGGCATGTGGCTGGTCGAGCTCGTCGTTCGCACCGGGACCGGAGGCCTGCGCTGGGGTGCGTTCGTCGCGGTGGCGTACCTTGCGCCTCTCCGGCTCTCCATGGAGTGGTGGCAGTGGCCGCTGCTCTACGTCGTCGTCGACTTCGCGTACTACGCGCGGCACCGGCTGCTGCACCGGACGAAGCTGGGCTGGGCGCTCCATGCGCCGCACCACGCCAGCGTCGATCTGTCGCTCACGTCGGCCCTGCGGCTGGGGTGGATTCAGCGCACGATCGATGACTTCTTCTACGTGCCGATCCTGTTGCTCGGCTTCCCGCCGCTGGCCGTGTTCATCGTCATCGAGCTCAACCACGCCTCGCAGTTCTGGTGCCACACCGAGCTGATCGGCCGGCTCCCGCTGTTGGACCCGTGGCTCAACACGCCGTCCAACCACCGAGTGCACCACGCGCAGGCGCGCTCGTTCGCCGACTCGAACTACGGCTCGACGCTCATGCTCTGGGACCGGCTGCTGGGCACGTACCGGCCTGAGCCGACGGTGCCGCTGCCGCTTGGGTGGGAGCTGCCGTACGAAGGCTTTTCGCCGATCGTGATCCAGTTTCGCGCGCTTAGGGAGCTGCTCACTTCGGGCGAACGCGCGTCCCAGAGAACTTGATCCGGCAGTTGATGCCGCCGGCGCTCCTGAGGCTCTGGGCGCTGGCGTCGCGGTCGCCGAAGTAGACGCGGCTCGGCGCGTCGGTGAAGAGCGCGAGCTTCTTCACGAAGGCGTGCTCCAGCGCCTTGGGTCCACCCTGGGTGAGGAAGAACACCTGGCCGTCCCTGCCCCGGCCGAGCTCGCCGTTGAGGAAGTTGAACTGGTCACGGCTCCCCAGCGGCGCGTCGGGGTCGGGGAACCGCCCGGCGACGCGGGAGACCTTCAGCCCGGCGCTCTCCAGGTCTCGTGCCGCCATCGCCTCGAGCTTGGCGGTGGCTGCGGCCGTCTTCTCGAGCGAGGCCAGCTGCTCCTCGAGCTGAAGGCCGCGCGTGTCCCAGCGCTGGCGGGCGGAAGCGGAGGCGTCGGCGCCGGGCCGAGCCGCGGCGTGAGCAGCCCTCAAGTGCTCGACCTGCTGCTGGTGTGCGGCCGCGGCGTCGTTCAGCAGGACGTGGCCGGGCCCGAGCGGCTTCATGGCGAGGTCCAGGTGGTACGCGCCCGGCTGCTCCACGGCGATCACCGCTGACGGCTTGAGCCCGAGGTCCTTGGCGATCGCGCCGCGCACCTCGTCGTCCGTGGGGCGCCGCTTGAGCCCTTCTTCCAGCGCGGCCCGCGACGCCGCGAAGCTGTCCTTGCCGACCAAGGCGGCCGGCGAGCCGTCGGGCCGTGTGAAGCCGATGACGTTGCCGCCTTCGAGGTAGCCGAGCGCCTGTCGCACCGCTTGGCCTTTGGCCGCGCCCATCGCAGCGAACGCACCTGCCGAGCTGCTGCCGCCTTGCTGCGCGAAGGCCGTCAGCGGGTACTTCGCCGAAAGCTCGAACGGCTTGGCAGTGGCGAGGTTGGCACGCTCCGCCTCGCTCAGGTCCGGGTACAGGCGTTCCACGCGCGCCTGCACGATCGCGGCGTGGGTGTCGGCCGGTCGGTACGCCCCCATCGTGAGCTGACCACCCTCGTGGATCTCGCCGCCGTCTTCGAGCCACGGGCTCATGCCTCCTGCACGACTGACCACGTCGACGTTGCGCTGAGCCTTGTCCTCGAGGAGGTGCTTCACCAGCGCGCCGCTACCGGCCACTTGGACGCGAAAGCCCTCGAGCAGGCCGACCCGCGCCGCCCCCGCTGCGAGCGTCGCGTCGACGTCGCTCTCGACGGCCATGTGGGCGACCGTCGGCTTGAGGCTGGAGTCCTCGGGCAGGACCGGCGAGCGGGCTGACGACGCGTTGGGGAGGTCGGACAGATCATTGGCCCGACGCGCGACCGCGGCCCCGACCGCGCTGCTCACGTCCTTCCCCGTGGTGTCTCGTTCACGCGCAGACGGAGCGAGCGCGGCGGCGGGCGCAGACCGAAGTTGCTCGTGCACGTCGACCTGCTTCGCGGAGCCGGTTCTCGGGTCGAGGGTGTAGGCCCGCAGGTCGTTCTTTTCCTGGGCGAGCGGCTCGAACCTGGAAAGGACTCGCGCCGCGCTCGCCGTGGCCGGCGCGCGCTCTGCGCCGCGCGCCTGAGTCGTGCGCTGCGACTGGTCGAGGTCGGCCTCCGCGGTCTGCTGACGGAGCGCTCGCGCGTCGCCCGGCGTTCTCTTGGTGATTGGTGGTGACGAGGCCATGGTTGAGCCCAGTGTCGATGGCGCGCGAGGTGAGGTCAATTGGCGCCCGGCGCGCTGGGGAAGGCGACGAGCGGACGTCCTTGCTTGGCTCCGGGGGCTGGTGCAGCTGACCTCCGCGGCTCTTACGGAGCCGATCAGCCGTCGCTTCGGGGCGCGCCGATCGCTCGGGCGTTGGATCCGTCTCGTGCTCGGCACCTCCACGCGAGCACGCCCACCAGCACGAGCACCGGCAGGAAGCGGTGTGTGAGCGGGCTGGCGATGAGCGCGGTGAGCGCGACCGACGGGAGTTCCTTGGGGACGTCTTGTTCGTCCAGCAGAAACAATGAGCTGGCGACGCCGGCGAAGAAGAACAGGCCCATCGTGCTGCCTGTCAGCGCGAAGACGCCCAGGTGAAAGGCCAGGTTGAGCCACGAGCCCATCCGTCGTCCGGCGAAGAACGCCAGCGCCACCGCCAGCTCGAAGCCGATGACGACCCACCCCGCGATCGTGCCGTCTCCGACGACGAGCCGAGCTCCCGCCGCCAGCAGGTTGCCGCCTTCTCCGACGTGCCCTGCCGGCGACCACATGAGTCCGAAGCGCGCGAGTTGGTCGAGGAAGCTGGTGACGAAGGACCCGTCGCGCCATGCGGGCGCGAAGAGCTTGTCGAGCGCCGAGCCGAGAAACACGACGCCGACCTGCATGCGTGGGAGCGAACTCAGCGTTTTCGTCGACAGGGCGATCGTCACCAGCAGCGCCAAGACGAAGAGGCGGTTGTGGGAGAACCAGGTGCGCGTGGCGAAGAGCTCGAGCGCGATCACCCCGGCCAAGGCAGCGCTTGCGACCCGCGGGAAGCGGCTGAAGATGATCGCCACGCTGCTCAGCGTGCTCAGCGCCGCCAGGATCAGGCGCCAGGGAAGATCCGGCGCTCCCTCGAAGACCGACAGGTGCGGGGGCGGGAAGAAGAACGACTGGCCAGTGACCAGCCAGGCGGTGGCGATGAGCTGCGCCGCGCGCTGGTGGGTGATCGGGAGCTCGCCTTGGTCCTTCACTGCGCGCGCTCCCCGGCCCCAGGAACGACGATTCTGAAGGGCGCGCCGTTGCGTGTTCCTTCGATCGTCACCGGCTGCGCTGGGTGGCTTCGCGTGATGACCTCGACGACGTCGCGCAGGTCATTCGTTTCCCAGTTCTCGTCGCGGGCCGGGCTGAAGTGCCAGGTCGGCAGACGGAACTGGTCGAGCAGCGCCTTGGTCCCGATCGTCCGTCCAGCAACCTTCATCGACAGCCGGTACACCGCGTGCTCGTGGAACGGCGCCCAGGTGAACGGCCAGCGGTACACGAGCTGCGCAGCGAGGAAGGCCAGGCCGAGGGTGACTCGCCAGCTCACACCGTCACCGCCACCGCTGCGCCGCTCGCCGCGCGCCGACGCCTCCGCACGTCGTTCAGCAGCCACGCACCGCAGCCCAGACAGAACCACTGCGCGTAGCTCAACGGCCCGAACACCTGCTTCTCGTCGCCGCGGAAGAAGTCGACGAAGAAGCGGACCACCGCGTAAGCGATCAGGTACGTGCGGAACAGCTCACCGCCGGGCCGCGGCCGCTTGCGCAGCGCGAAGAGCGTGCCGGCGATCGCGAAGTCGAAGAACGCTTCATAGAGCTGCGCGGGGTGGCGCATCGTGCTGCCCGCGGACAAGGGCGCGCCGTAACAACAGCCGGCCAGGAAGCAGCCGATGCGGCCGAGTCCTTGCCCCAGCGGGAGCGCGATCGCGTACGGATCGCCCGTGGCCACGGTGATGCCGAGTGCCTTCTTGCTCAGCTCGACGCCGACGAAGCCGCCGAACAGCGCGCCGAGGACCGTCCGGCCGCCCCACTCGCCGCCGAAGAAGTCGCTCATCGACCGCCACCAGTCCGCCGCCGGCACGTAGAGCAGCAGGCCCAGCTTCGCGCCGACGATCGCGCCGAGGATCGCGCCCACGGTGACCCAGCGCTGGCGCTCCTTGGGGAGGAGCTGGAGCCGACGCTCCTCGACGGTCTTCACCACGAAGCCGACGATCAGCCCGGAGCCCACGAAGAACGCGTAGGCCGGGTCGAACTGAGGCGCATCGGTCATCGCGCCGCCCACCACTGCCGCAGGCCGTGGAGCTGCACGGCGATCGGGTTGGTGCTGCCGTCGAACCCTCGGACCCCGACGGGCGCGGGCTGGCCGTCACCGCGGACGAACGTGCCGAACAACCGGTCCCAGATGATCAGCGCCGCGCCGAAGTTGCGCTGCTGGCCCACGCCGTCGAGGTGGTGGTGCACGCGGTGGTTGGCCGGGGTGTTGAGCAGCAGATCGAGCGGGCCGAGCGGACCGATCGCCGCAGCGTGGGCGAGGACCTGCACCGAGAAGCTCACCGCCAAGCACAGGTAGATGAGTTGGGTGTCGAAGCCGAGGAGCACGAGCGGCGCGGTGATCAGATCGTCCACCAAGCGCAGCGGCCACGGCAGACGACCGGCGAGAGGCAGCGCAAAGGTCTGGCCGGTGTGGTGCACCGAGTGCAGCGCCCAGCCGAACGGGATGACGTGGAGTGCGCGGTGCCAGGCGTACAGGCAGAGGTCCGCGAGGAGGAAGCACGCCACCGCGGTGAGCGCGTTGGTCGGGACGCGCCAGGGCACGAGGTTGCTGAGCGACATGTAGACGACGAGGAAGGCGCCTCGCACGGCCAGCCGAATCAGCTCGCCCACGAGGAAGATGAGCAGGTCGCAAGCCAACTCGAGCCAGCGCACCGTGCGCCACTGCGTGACCACGAGCCACGTGCTCTCGAGCGCCACGCTCACGCCCACCACGGCCGCGAGGACGGGGAAGAGCGGGTGTGAGAAGGTCGTCTCCATGAGTCGGCGGGTGCGGCCCTATCTCTTCTACGACACGACGACCTCGCTGTGTGCGAGCTGCCTGCGCACCGTCGAGGCGAAGATCGTCCTCGAGGACGACGCGGTGTTCATGGACAAGTGGTGCCCCGCACACGGTGGCAAGCGCGTGCTCCTGAGCGACGACGTCGCGTGGTACCGCCAGGCGCGGGAGGTCTTCATCAAGCCGCCGGAGCTGCCCAACCGCTTCAACACGACGATGCAGTACGGCTGCCCGTACGACTGTGGGCTGTGCCCGGATCACATGCAGCACTCGTGTCTGACGGTGGTGGAGATCACCGATCGCTGCAACCTGACCTGCCCGGTCTGTTACGCGGGCTCGTCGACGGACAGCCAGTTGAAGCACCGCTCGCTGGACGAGGTCCGGGCGATGTTGGACGCCACGGTGGCCAACGAAGGTGAGCCGGACGTGGTGCAGTTGTCCGGCGGCGAGCCGACGCTGCACCCCGACTTCTTCGAGATCCTCGACGAGTGTCGGAAGCGGCCGATTCGGCACTTGATGGTGAACACCAACGGGATCCGCATCGCCACGGAGCCTGGCTTCGCCGAGCGGCTGGCCAGCTACCTGCCTCGCTTCGAGGTGTACCTGCAGTTCGATTCGCTGCGGGCCGGCGTGCACCAGGCGCTGCGCGGCGCGGATCTGACGCGAATTCGGCAGCAGGCGATCGATCGGCTGAACGAGGTGAAGCTGTCGACGACGCTCGTCATGACGGTGAAGAAGGGCGTCAACGACGACGAGGTCGGCGCGGTGATTCAGTACGGCCTGCGCCAGCCGTGCGTGCGCGGCGTCACGCTGCAGCCGGTGTCGAACGCGGGACGGAATGAAGCGTGGCAGGAAAAGGAGCATCGCCTGCCGGTCAGCGCGGTGCGGCGGCTGATCGCCGAGCAGAGCGGGGTGTTCACCGCCCGCGACGTCGTCCCGGTGCCGTGCAACCCAGACACCCTGGCGATGGCGTACGCGCTCAAGGTGGACGGCCAGGTGCTGCCGCTGACACGCTGGCTCGACGATCGAGCGCTGCTCTCGGGAAACGGGGCGAGCATCGTCGTGGAGGACGACGCGAAGCTGAAGGCGGCGGTGTTCGAGACGTTCGCCACGAATCACTCGCCCGACGCGCAGGCGCGGTGTCTGTCGGACCTGCTGTGCTGCCTGCCCAAGGTGAGCGCGCCGCCGGCGCTCACGTACCAGAACGTGTTTCGGGTGCTGATCGTCCAGTTCATGGACGCGGAGGTAATGGACGTGCGCGCGCTCAAGAAGTCCTGCGTGCACATGGCGCGGCCGGACGGGCGGCTGATTCCGTTCGAAGCGTTCAACCTGTTCTATCGGGACGGGAAGCAGGAGCGGCTCGGCGTGATTCGGCAGGAGATCGAGCGAGCGGCTGCCGCGCGGCTGAGCTGAGGCGACTGCACCGGCAGCCGCGGCCACGGCTGCGCGGGCGGCGCACCAAAGAAAAACCCCGGAGACTCTTGCGAGTCCCGGGGTCGATTTCCGACGAGGGGTACGGGACTTGAACCCGTGACCTCTGGCGTGACAGGCCAGCGTTCTAACCAGCTGAACTAACCCCCCAAACCACTGCTCTTTGGGGTCCTGCGGTGCTGCTCTGCTCTTTCCAACTTCGCCACCAACTTCGCCACCAACTTCGCCACCAACTTCGCCACCAACTTCGCCACCAACTTCGCCACCAACTTCGCTCGCATGGGCGGAACAGGTTTCGAACCTGTGACCCTCGCCTTGTAAGGGCGACGCTCTACCGCTGAGCTATCCGCCCGCTCAGCCCTTCGAGCGGCGCGGCTTCTACGGCCTTTCGTTTCGGGCTGTCAAGCAACGCGTGCACGCGACGGCGCGAATCGTCCGCGCCTGACGATCCGCACGACAAGCCGCGCATGACCTTGCGGAAACGGTGTCGGTGTCGGTAGGACGCGCCTTCCATTTCTGCAAGGGAAGCACGTGAGCGACAAGAAGCCTCTTCCGACGTTTGGCGACGTGATGATGGGTGTACCGGCCGGGCAGGGTGGGCAGGCGAAGGCCCCCGAGGCTGACAAGGGCAAGAAGGGGCCCATGGTCGTCGTCAAGCGCGCCGGCGGTGCGGTCGAGACGAAGCGCCTCGAGCCCGAGAAGCCCAGCACCAAGCACGCCGCCGCCGAAGTCGTGCCCGCGGCGCCCGCGCCCAAGGCCGTCGTCCCCGTGCCGAGCGGCCCGTCCGTCGCCGACGACGTGCACGAAGCCGAGTCCTTCGCGGAGATGCTCGAGAAGCAGGGCAAGGACGCGCTCCCCGCGCGCAAGCTCCCGCGCGTCGGCGAGAAGCTCAAGGGCACCATCTTCCAGCTCGGCGCGGAGATGGCGTTCGTCACCGTCGGTCGCCACGAGGCGATGATCGCGCTCGACGAGCTCAAGGACGAAGAGGGCATTCTCCGCTTGGGCGTCGGCCAGGAAGTCGAAGCCCACGTCATCGAGACGGGCGCCAAGGGCATCATCCTGTCCAAGAAGCTGTCCAAGTCCGCCGCGTCGGTGCACATGCTCGCCGACGCCCGCGCGTCCGGCATTCCCGTCGAAGGCATCGTGCTCGGCGTGAACAAGGGCGGCATCGAGGTCGCCGTCGGCGACGTCCGCGCGTTCTGCCCCAGCAGCCAGATCGACGTGCGCCCGTCCGGCAAGGTCGAAGAGCTGATCGGCCAGCGGCTCATGTTCCGCGTCACCGAGGTGAAGGACCGCAACGTGGTCCTCTCGCGCCGCGCGATCTTGGAGGAAGAGCTCAAGGTCAAGGGCGAGGCGCTCAAGAAGGAGCTGTCCGTCGGCAAGGTGCTCAAGGGCCGCGTCGTCAGCGTGCAGGCGTTCGGTGCTTTCGTCGATCTCGGCGGGCTCGAGGGTCTGATTCCCGTCAGCGAGCTGTCGCACACCCGCATCGGCCACCCCAGCGAAGTCGTGAAGATGGGCGACGCCGTCGAGGTGGAGATCATCCGCATGGAGCAGGCGGATCCCCACTCGCCCGACAAGTCCAAGCGCAAGGACCGCATCACCTTGTCGATGCGCGCTCGCATGGAGGACCCGTTCAAGGTCGCCATGAACGAGCTGAAGGAAGGCCAGATCGTCAAGGGCAAGGTCGTGCGGCTGCAGCCGTTCGGCGCCTTCGTCGAGCTGCGGCCCGGCGTCGACGGCCTGGTGCACATCTCGGCCATGTCCGACCGCCGCATCGCCCACCCGCGCGACGTGCTCAAGGTCGGCGACGAGGTCGAAGCCAAGGTCGAGAAGCTGGACGCCGAGGACAAGCGCATCGCCCTGAGGCTGGTGAAGGACGGGGTCGCCGTCGGCGAAGGCGTCGCGACGTCGAGCAGCGCGCCCGCCGAGGAGGTCGGCCAGGCCGCCACTGCCGCGCCCGCCGCCGATTCGAAGCCTCGGGCGCCGCGCCCCAAGCGCGGTCAGATCGTCGTCGGCAAGGTCAACCGCGTCGAGCCGTTCGGCGTCTTCATCGAGTGGGACGGCTTCGTGGGCATGATCCCCGCGAGCGAGACCGGCACCGATCGCGGCACGGATCTGAAGCGCACCTTCGCCATGGGCAAGGAGCTCAAAGCCGAGGTCATCGAGATCAACGGTGAGAAGCTCAAGCTGTCCCTCACCCAGGCGCAGCGCAGCGAAGAGCGCGCGGATCTCGAAGCCTGGAAGGCCCAGGAGTCGAAGAAGTCGGGCAGCGGCGGTGGCATCAAGGGCTTCGGCACCCTCGCCGACAAGCTCAAGGGCCTGGCGCTGAAGTGACGCGCTGAGCGGGCGCCGCAGCAGCGGCGTCCTCTCGTTCGTTCCAGTCCTTGAGGAAGCGCTGCACCGCCGGGTGGGGGTCGCGCTTGAACGTGTTCGGCGGGCCGTGCGCCACGATGCGGCCCTGGTGCAGCAGCGCGATCGTGTCCGCCATGCGGAAGGCGGACTGCAGGTTGTAGGTGATCGCCAGCGTCGTGCTCCCCAGCGTCGTCTTCACCGCGACGAGCTCGTCGGTGATCAGCTCCGTCGTCGTCGGATCGAGCCCGGCCGTCGGCTCGTCGAGCAAGAGGAACTTGGGCTCGAGCACGACCGCGCGCGCGAACGCGGCGCGCTTCTGCATGCCGCCGGACAGCTCGCCGGGGAACTTGTGCCCGTGGCCGGCGAGGCGCACCAGGCTCAGCGCCCGCTCGACCTTCTGGGCGATCTCCTTCTCCGACAGCTTCGTCCGCTCGCGCAGGGGGAAGGCGATGTTGTCCCGCACCGACAGCGAGTCGAACAGCGCGCCGGCCTGGAAGAGGATCCCCAGCTTCTTGCGCAGCTCCGCCAGGCGCGCGTCGTCGCCGTGGATCACCGGCTCGCCGTCGATCTCCACGACGCCCTCGTCCGCTGGCAGCAGGCCGATGAGGATCTTCAGGAGCACCGTCTTCCCCGAGCCGGACTGCCCGAGCACCACACACGTCTGGCCGCGCTCCACGTCGAGATCCGCGCCGTCCAGCACCACGTGGTCGCCGAAGCGCTTCTTGACGCCGCGAATGGACAGCGCGAGGTCGCTCATGAGAACGGGCGCCATTGTGGCTGCAAAGTGGAGGCCGCGCCTCAAGTGAATCGTCTTGCGCCGCGGCACGTCGAAGGGCACGAGGAGGGAGCATGAAGAAGCTGGTCGTCCTGGCGGTGGTGTTGGCGGCGGGGGTGCTCTTCGTCCGAGGCACGGTGCACTACGGCGCGTACCGGCTGCACGAAGCCGTCGCGATCGGTGATCTCCAGTTCGTCGAGCAGCACGCGGACCTCAAGGCCTTCGCGGCGCTGCCGGTGGACGTCGCGCTCCTCGCGGCGGAGTCAGCGGCGACCGACGCGGCGGGCTCCCTCATCGGCGCGATCGCCGGGGCCGTCGGGCAGGTGATCGGTGGCGCGGTGAAGGACGCCGGGCAGGCCTGGGCCGTCGACGAGCTGAAGAGCCGCATCCAGAAGCGGCAGCTCGCAGAGCTCGTCGCCGGGTTTGCGCCCAACGCCGGCCTGGGCTGGTTCGGTGGCACGCGCGAGGTCGCCGAAGGCACGCTCGTGAAGCTCGTCGGCAGCTGCGAGTCGGCCAAGGACAAGACCGTGCGCGCTGAGGTGGCCCTCGAGATCCTCTTTCAGCGCATGGGGGGCCCGTTCCTCGGCTTCCCGACGGACTGGCGCGCCGTGCGGGTGGACAAGGACAGCCTCAAGGCCTTCGTGCAGACCTGCCGGCTGTTGCCGCCCGTGCCGCAGCGCTGATCAACGGAGTTGCGCTGGGGCGCGCAGCGTGCGCGACCTCGGCTGGCCCCGTCACGTCGATATGGCGCACGCCTGGGCGGTGTGCGACCTCGAACCTTCGCCTTCATCGAACAGCCGCGCTGGCTGCTCGTCGCCGCGCCGTCTCCAGCCACCGCCCAACGTCGTGGTCAGCCTCGTCATGAACACGCCGCCGCGACAACGTGCGCGAGCTGAACTGCTGGACGCGGCCGCTGATTCACCAGCGCGTGGAATACGTCGGCGGCGTCGTCCTCCGCGAGCGTCGAGAGCGCACCACGGTCTCCCTCCCGGCGCCTTCGTCGATTGACCGAGGTCGCGCAGGTCACTTCTTGCCGAAGCCGAACGCGCGCTTGAGCCGACCCCAGAAGTTGCCGCCGCGGGCCTTGAGCTCTTCGGCGCGGCGCTGCTCGGCCACCGACGGCGTCGCCTGCGTGACGCCCAGCTTCTGGCGGATCTCTTCGGACGTGTAGCGCGTGGCCAGCGTCGACGTGAAGGACTTGCGCGTCTTGAGCTCCTTCGCGTCGACCTTGAGCACACACTCGGCGTCGAGCAGGAAGGTGACGATCACCTGCACGTCGCCCTTCTTGCCCTTGGGCAGCCCTTCGATGCGCGCGGTGCCCACGTACTCGTTGGCGGTCACGTTCGAATCTTCGCCCTGGAAGACGTTGATCTCGATGAACTCCTCGTTGTCGCGGGACGTGGACACCGCGAACTGCTTGGACGCCGGCAGCGGGGTGTTGCGCTCGATGATCCGCTTGAACGCGCCGCCGCCCACGCCCACGCCGATCGTCATCGGCACGACGTCGATCAGCGTCACCGACGACACCTTGTCGAGGGTGCCGGAGTACAGCGCCGCGCCCACCGCCACGGCTTCGTCGGCGTTCACGCTGGCCTGCGGCGTCTTCTTGAACCACTTCTCGATCGCCTTGCGGACCAGCGGCATGCGCGTCATGCCACCCACGAGGATGATGTCGTCCACCTCGCTCGGCTTGAGCTTCGCGTCGAGCAGCACGTCGTTGACCACGTCGATCGTCCGGTCGACCAGCGCCTGGCTGACGCCGTTCACTTCGTCCCGCGTCAACGTGCACTTCAGATCCATCGGCTGGCCGTCACCCGACATCTGCAACATGGGCAGGTGCACGTCGTAGGTGACCGCTTCGGACAGCGACTGCTTGGCCTTCTCCGCGACCTCGGTCACGCGGGACAGCGCGACGGGATCGCCGCCGAACTCCGCGCTGTGCTGCGTCTGGAACTTCTTGAGCAGCAGGTCGACGATCAAGTTGTCGAAGTCGAGGCCGCCCAAGAACACGTCGCCGCCGGTGGCGAGCACCTCGAACACGTTCTTGTCGATCCGCAGGAGCGTGGCGTCGAACGTGCCGCCGCCCAAGTCGTACACGAGCACCTTCTTGGCCAGCTCGCGGTGGAGGCCGTAGGCCAGCGCGGCGGCGGTGGGCTCGTTGAGCACGCGCTCGACCTTGAGCCCGGCCATGGCGCCCGCGCGGCGCACGGCCTCGCGCTGCTGCTCCGAGTAGTACGCGGGGCAGGTGACCACCGCGCGCGTCACCTTCTGCGTCAGGTACTCCTCGGCGAAGTCCTTCATCTCCTTGAGCACCAGGCCCTGGACTTCTTCGAGCGACAGCACGTGCTGGCCCATGGCGACGGCTGCCTTCCCGTCGGGGCCCGGCACCACTTCGTAGCGGAAGCGCTCGCGCACCATGTTGACGGTGGGGCTGTCGAAGTCGCGGCCGACCAACCGCTTCGCGCCGTAGATCGTCGTGTGCGGGTTGAGGACGAGCTGCGACTTCGCCCGGTGCCCCACCATGACGATGCCGCGCTGGTTGAGCGCCACGACGGAGGGGATCGTGTTGTACCCGTCCTTCGAGCGCAGCACGCGCGGCTTGCCGTTGGCGAAGATCGCCACGCAGCTGTTCGTCGTCCCCAAGTCGATGCCGATGATCGGTCCCTCGCTGGCGATCGATTCGGGAGGCTTGATGAAGACGGGAGCGCCCAAGGGCTTCCGGGGGGGCGGGGGCGCGGCGGGTCGCAGCTGCTCGGGGCCGCGCGGGGCCTGCGCGGGGGCGGGCTGCCCTCGGCGGATCTCCGGCAGCGCGCGCAGGGCTTCTTCACCGGC